>DAIPLK010000059.1:0-14908 GCA_036769285.1 Gemmatimonadales bacterium
GGCCGTAGTGCTTGAGGAGCGCGCCGCAGCCCGCGCTGTTGACCACCACGTAGTCCGCGATCTCGGCGAGCGCCGCGACGTTCTGGCGGGCGAGGGCCTCGGCGGAGGCGCGGTCGCCCGCGTGCTCGTGGAGCGCGCCGCAGCAGGCCTGGCCCTCGGCCTCGATGACGGTGTAGCCGTTGGCCTCGAGCGTGCGCCGGGTCGCCTCGTGGACGTGGCGGAAGAGGGTGTCCATGACGCAGCCGCGGAACAGGGCGACTGTGGGGCGGGGGGGCGCATCAGAGTCACCCTGAGCCCGTTCGCTTCGCTCAGGGTGAACTCCGGGCGTGGTCGCTGCGAGCATCCCCATCCCGAACCCCACGCGGCCTCCGTCGGCCAGCAGCCGGGGGATGCCCGTCGAGCGGAGCACCCGCCCCAGCGTGAACAGCGGCCGCCAGAGCCACTCCTGCCGGAACACGCCGAGCACCAGCCCCGCCAGCGGCGGCAACCGCCGCGTGGCGAACAGCTGCTCCCGCGCCGTCTGCAGGCCACGGCCGTACCCCACCCCCGACGGGCAGGCTGGTTCGCAGCCCAGGCAGCCGAGGCACGCGTCGAGGTGCTGGATGAGCTCGGCGTCGTCCGGGGCGAGCTCGCCATGCTCGAGTGCGCGCATGAGCACGATGCGGCCGCGCGGGCTGTCCGACTCGTCGCCGGTGGCGAGGTAGGTCGGGCAAGCGGGGAGGCAGAAGCCGCAATGGACGCAAGGGTCCAGCGAGGAGTAGTCTGCGGTGGGGTGCATGGGAAGGGGTTCGAGTCACCCTGAGTGAAGCGAAGGGGGCATGACCCGATTCATGGCTCCTTCGCGGAGTTCACCCTGAGCGAAGCGAACGGGCCCAAGATGACCCGAGGAGGGTACTCGCATCGCGCTATCACTCGCTCGCTTACTCACCCGCGCCCTCCAGCGCCACCTGCAGGCACTGGCCCGGATCGAACGTGTCGCGCAGCCGGCCAACGATCTGACCGACGCCCTCGCGGTACGCGCCGAAGTGGCCGAGCGCCCGCCGCACGGGCCAGGGGGCGCGCTCCAACGTCATGGGGATCTCGCGCGCCGCTGCGGCGCGGCGCACGGCCCGTAGCCGCTCGACTGGGGCGTCACCAGTCCAGCGGACCATCCCCAAGCCGGCTCCCGCGGAAAGCAGCCCCTCGTCGAGGTCGTGGGCGAGCAGGTCGATGGTGTCGTCCACCCCGTCACCCAGGACGCCCAGCCGGAGCGTGACGGGCCCGCCCTGGCTCCCGCGCGCCACCAGGCCCCAGAACGCGGCAGTGCGGTCGGCCGGCAGCGGCTGCCAGGCAAGATTGCCGATGGGCGCGATCCGCCTCACCTCACCCTGCACCGCCGCATCGGTGCCCAGAAAGCGGGCGGCGAGGACCCAGTCGGCCTCCGCCGCGAGCGCGGGCGAGAGCAGCTCGAGCGCCGCCGGCACCAACTCCGCCGCCATCACGTCGCGCGCGGCCGAGGTGAGGGCGTCGCGCATGCCCCGGGCGACCAGCGTCACGTCGGCCCGCGGCAGGGCGCGGAGCCGAAGATGCGCCTCGGCGATGATCCCGAACCCGCCGAACCCCCCGACCTGCAGCTTGGTGAGATCGTAGCCGGCGACGTTCTTCACCACCCGGCCGCCGGCCTTCACCAGCCGCCCGTCGCCGGTGGCCACGGTGCAACCGAGCACGTGGTCTCGGACCGGACCGAATCCGTGGCGCAGCGGGCCCGCGGTGGCGGTCGCGATGATCGACCCGAGGCTCCGCTCCGGCCGCCCCGGCGGATCGAGCGCGAGCCACATCCCCTCGTCGGCCAGTCGGCGCCTGAGCGCCTCGATCGGGGCGCCGGCCTGCACGGTCGCGACGAGATCGGCCGGGCTCACCGATACGACCTGGTCGAGCGCACCGGTGCTCACTGCGAGATCGGCGGGCGCGTCGGGCGGAAGCCAGGTGCCCTGGCCCTCGACGCGGATCTTCCAGCCCTCCTCGTGCGCCAACCGGCAGACGAGCGAGAGCGCGTCGGCGGAATCGGGGATCGCGCGCGGCAGGCCCGCCTGGTCGCGCTCGACGCCGCTCGTGCCGAGCAGCGCGCGGAGGCGGCCGTGGACCACGTCGCTCACCGGGCCCCCCGGGCCGCGGTCCATTCGCGGCAGGTGTGGATCGGGACGACCTTGCCGGGGTTGGCGCGCTCGGCCGGGTCGAACACCCGCCGCACCGCTCGCATCGCGCCGAGCGTCTCGGCGTCGAAGATCCACGGCATGTACTCGAGCTTGTCGGAGCCGACGCCGTGCTCGCCGGTGATGCTGCCACCGGCCTCGACGCAGGCGGCCATGATCTCCTTGCACGCCACATGCACCCGCGCGGCGACATCGGGATCGCGCCGGTCGAACGAGATGTTCGGGTGCAGGTTGCCGTCGCCGGCGTGGAAGACGTTGCTGATGTTGATGCCGTGGCGGTCGCGGATCTCGGCGATGCGGTCCATGATGTCCGGCAGCGCCGAGCGGGGCACGACGGCGTCCTGCACGGCGAGATCGGGCGCGATCCGGCCCATCGCGCCGAACGCCTTCTTCCGGCCCTGCCACAGGCGCGCGCGGTCTGCGTCGGTCGAGGCGCTTCGCACCGTGCGGGCGCCCTGCTCCCGCAGGATCGTCTCCACCGTCCGCGCTTCAGCCTCGACCGCGTCGGGCTGCCCGTCGAGCTCGACCAGCAGCACGGCGGCGGCGTCGGTCGGGTAGCCGGCCGCGTAGATGGACGCCTCCACCGCCGCGACGCAGGCGCGGTCCATCATCTCCATCGCGGCCGGCACGATCCCGGCGGCGATCACCGAGGAGACCGCCTCGCTCGCGGCGCGCACGCTGTGGAAGTCGGCCAGCATGGTGCGCACGCTCGCCGGCATCGGCTCGAGCCGCACCGTGATCCGGGTGACGATGCCGAACATCCCCTCGCTGCCGACGAACAAACCGACCAGGTCGGGCCCCCACGGCTCGCCGTGCGGCGACCCCAGCACGACCACCGAGCCGTCGGGCAGCACCACCTCGAGCTGCACGATGTGGTTGGTCGTGACGCCGTACTTGAGGCAGTGCGGTCCGCCCGCGTTCTCGGCGACGTTGCCGCCGACGGTGCAGGCGGCCTGGCTCGACGGATCGGGGACGTAGTGGAGCCCAAGCGGCGCCACCGCCTCCGAGAGGCGGGCATTCACCACGCCCGGCTGCACCACGGCACGTCGGTGCACCGGGTCGACGTCCAGGATGCAGTTCATCCGGGTGAGGGCGATGAGGACCGCGTCCGCATTCGCCACCGCTCCGCCGGACAGTCCCGTGCCCGCCCCGCGGGCCACGAACGGCACCCCAGCCAGGTGGAGCAGACGGATGATCTCGCGCACCTCGGACGCCGTGCCGGGCATCACGACGACGCCGGGATACGACTCCCGGGTGGGCAGGCCGTCCATGGTGTAGGTCTTGAGCTCGGCGCGCCGGTGGCGCACCCACCGGACGCCGACGATGCGGCCGAGCGCCTCCACCAGCGCGGAAACGATCATGCGACGGGGAGGCTTGGGTAGGTACCGCCGCGCCCGTTGGTATGCGCGCGCCGGTGGGTGACGAGCGCCCGCTCGACCGCCGAGCTCAGGGCCGGCAGGATGAGCAGCAGCGCCTCCACCCGCCGCGCGGTCGAGCGCTCCGCGAGGAGCCGCTGCTTGATCGGCACCTCGACCTCGATGCCCGCGGCGACGTGGAAGGAGAGCGGGAGGGCCTCGTCCGGCAGGTCCGGCGCCTCCGGTGCGGCATCGCCCAGCTCGCGCACGAGCACGGCGTAGCGGGTGAACTGCTCACGGAGCCGGGCGATGCGGTCCTCGTCGGGCAGCGTGCCGGGATCGTCGTCGAAGGTCTGCGCCATCCCGACGCGGTAGGGCACGGGTTCGTCGAGCAGCTCCGCCACCACGAACCGCTCGCCGCCCACCACGACGATGTTCGAACGCCCGTCGGGCAGTTGCTGGTTCACCCGCACCTCGGCCGTGCAACCGACCGTCCCGGCCTCGGGTGCCTCCTGGAGCGTGCCCGTGGGTGTGATGCCGAACCTGCGATCCGACGCCAGGCAGTCCGCGAGCATCTGGCAGTAGCGGGGCTCGAAAATGTGCAGCGGGAGCGGGGTGCCGGGGAAGAGAACGACCGAGAGAGGGAACAGGGGGAGCCGGGTGAGCATGCCCGGAAATCTAGTCGAGAACGGAGCGGACCGAGAGGACGGAGAGGGACCAGGCGGGAGGAAGGGACTTCAGGGGTACCGGCGGCCGACGACCCTTGCAAGCGAACGGGCGGCCTGGTCTGGCGCCTTGCCTGCGCCCTGGACCAGCACCGCCCCTGATGCGTTGTTCCGCTCCGTCCTCTCTGTCTTCTAGGCCGCTCCCCAGAAGCCTCGCAGCGCCCGCACATCCGGCGAGTCTCGCAGCTTCTCGAACGCTCGCTCCCGGATCTGCCGGATCCGTTCGCGCGTGACGCCGAGCAGCTCGCCGATCTTCTCGAGAGTGAGCGCCTCGGAGCCTTCCTCGAGACCATAGTAGAGCGAGAGGATCTTCCGCTCGCGCGGCGTGAGGTGGCGCTGGAAGATCCGGTCGATGAACTCGCGTTGCAGCCGGCAGTCGGTCATCTCCTCGATCTCGCCCCCGCCGGTGCCGGCCACCCGCTCGCCGAAGGTGCTGGCGCTGCGGTCCTGCCGCTCGACCGGCGCGTCGAGGGAGACCTCGGTCGAGGTCATCCGACGGGCGCTGCGGATGTTGTCGACGGTGTCGTTGAGGGCGGTGGCGATTTCCTGGTCGGTGGGCTCACGGCCGAGCTCCTGGGCCAGGAAGCTCTGCGCGCGCGCCATGCGCACAAGCGCGGAGTTCTGGTTGAGGGGGATCCTGACGCTGCGGGTCTGCTCGGCCAGCGCCTTGAGCACCGCCTGGCGGACCCACCAGACCGCGTAGGAGATGAACTTCACGCCATGGTCGGGGTCGAACTTCTTGACCGCCTTGAGCAGCCCCTCGTTGCCGATGGCCACCAGCTCCGAGAGATCCAGGCCGTGCCCCTGGTACTTCTTCACGTAGGAGATCACGAACCGAAGATTGGCCGTCACCAGCCGTTCGGCCGCGGTCTCGTCGCCGGCGAGTGCCCGCCGAGCCAGACGCTTCTCCTCCTCGGGATCCGAGATCATCGGGAGCTTCTGGATGTCGAGGAGGTACTGATCGAAGGCGCCGGACGGGGCGGAACGGACCAGCATACGAGCTTTCGTACGGACATGGGCCATAGACAACCCCGGGCGTAGGTTGAACCGACGGCGATGTGGACGAGTTGGCGGCCGACTGGGCCGATGGTGAGAGGGAACGAATATAGGAATCGCCGGGAGCGAGGTCAAGCAAAATCTTGTTTCCACATCACAAATCGTTTCTCGCCAGATGGTTCGGGTACTTATCCACTTGGGGGCGGAGCCCGGTCCGACCCCGGCTGGGGACAAAGAGTGTAAGATTTTGCAGTGGAGTGGGTTACAGAATGACGGCTGGCGAGTCACCCCGAGCGAAGCGAGGGGGTGCATGCGTCCGGTGATGGCCCCTTCGCTTCGCTCAGGGTGACTCGCTGGGTAGGCGGGAGCGAGCCGTCAGCAGATCGCCTCCAGCGCTCGGCGGATCTCAACCTCCGGCGCCTCGCGCGTCCACCGATCGTCCGCGGCCGTCGCGTCCATCACGCCCAGTGCGCGCGGCAGCGCGAACCGCACCCGCCCGCCGCGATTCTTCTTGTCGCTCCCCATTGCGCCCACCAGCCGCTCGGGCGCGATCGGCTGGGCTAGCCGCACGGGCAGGCCCAGCCGCGCCAGCAGTCTCGCCACCCGCGCGCCCAGTCCGGCCGGCGCCACCCCGAGCGCCTCCGCCAGTGCGCACTCCGCCACCAGGCCCAGCGCCACCGCCTCGCCATGAGCGAGCCCGTAGGCGGTCGCCTGCTCCAGCGCGTGCGCCACGGTATGCCCGGCGTTGAGGGTAACGCGTCGACCGGACTCGCGCTCGTCGGCGCTCACGACTTCCGCCTTGATTTCGACGCTCCGGCGCACGAGCCGTGTGAGCGCCGCCTCCTCCCGCCGGAGCAGCGCGTCTGCCTCGTGCTCCATCCAGGCAAAGAACCCGCCGTCCGCAATGAGCCCGTGCTTCACCGCCTCCGCCATGCCGCTCCGGTACTCGCGCTCCGGCAGCGTCGCCAGCGCGCGCGGGTCGGCCAGCACCGCGACCGGCGGATGAAACGCGCCGATCAGGTTCTTGCCCTGGGGCGTGTCCACGCCCGTCTTCCCGCCAACCGATGCGTCGACCATCGCCAGCAGGGACGTCGGGACCTGGAGGCAGGGAACTCCGCGCATGTAGGTGGCGGCGACGAACCCCGCGAGGTCCCCGGCCACGCCGCCGCCGAGCGCCACGATGCCGCTGTCACGCCCATAGCCCCGCTCGAGCAGGGTGTCCGTGAGCCGCGCCCACTGGTCGCGCGTCTTGGAGCGCTCGCCGGCCGGGAAGGTGAGGCTGTCGCCCGCCCAGGCGGCGCGGCCGAGACGGCCGGCCTGCAGCAGCGTGAAGACGTCGGCGTCGGCGATCATCGCCACGCGCGCCGCGCCGAGATGGTGCGCCACCAGCGCCTCCAGCCGGTCGAGCGCGCCGGGCTCGACGTAGACCGGGTAGCGTCCGAGCGCGTGGGTGACCACGACCGGCGCGCCGGCTACCACGTCACGTCACCCGCACCGTCGCGGTGATTGGCCAGCCGGGCCAGGGTGAAGAGGAGATCGGATAGCCGGTTGAGGTAGACCACGAACAGCCCGGGCACCTCGGTGTCGTGGGCGAGGTGGACGACGCTCCGTTCGGCCCGGCGGCAGATGGTGCGGGCGAGATGGAGCGAGGCGGCCTTGGGCGTTCCTGCGGGCAGGACGAAGGCGCGGAGCGGCGGCAGCTCGTGGTCCGCGGCGTCCATGACGTGCTCGAATTCCGTCACCCGCTCCTCGGAGAGCTGGGCCTTCTCCAGCGCTGCGGCCACCTTTGCCGGGTCGGGAGTGGCCAGGTGGCCGCCGATGGCGAAGAGGTCGCGCTGCACCGACTCGAACAGTGCGTCGAAGAACTGCACCGGCTGGGTGGCGCGCACCACGCCGATGGCGGAGTTGAGCTCGTCCACGTCGCCGTAGGCGCAGACCCGGGGGTGGTCCTTGGGCACGCGGCCGCCGCCGAAGAGGCCGGTCTCGCCCTCATCGCCCGTGCGGGTATAGATCTTCATCGACATGGTCCGTCCACCTCCGCTGCGGCCACCACGACGTTCTCCCGCGGCTGCACGATCCCCCAGCGCACGCTCCCGTCGCGCACGTCCACCTGCTCCATCCAGAGGTCGTCCCGCCGGAAGGCGAAGTCGCTGATCGGCTGCAGCCGCCGCCAGTAGATGGTGCGGCGGAGCGGCCAGGAGGGCGCGAGCCGGCCGCCCCGCAGCGAGAGCAGGGTGGGGCGGAAGATCGCCTGTCGCCACGCGCCTGCGCTGTCCCAGACCATGACCGCCGTGCCCACGAGCGTGTCGCCGCGCACGCTGAGGCGCCGGGCGCGGAGCGACACGGCGTAGCGTAGGCGGTCGTCCGCCACCCGGAAGGCGATGACATCGGCGGCATCCACATCCGCCAGGGTGTTGGTCTCGATCCGGGCGTCGGGATCGGGGCGAAGCTCGAGCGAGCGGAACTCGGCGCCGAGCATGGAGTCGAGCGCCCGCTCGGTCCGGCCGACCAGCTCGCCGACGAGCCAGGCCGACGGGGCCGGCACCGGATCCCGCCGCACGAGCCCGTGCTCGCGATACTGCGCTGCCACCCCGGTGCGGAGCGAACCCAGCACCGGCCCGCGCAACGGCGGATCGCCCGCGCGGCGGTCGTCCGCCACGATCAGCTCGGCCTGCGCGCCGCGCGGGCCGCAGCCGAAGCGCCCACCCCGAAGCAGCACTGCCTCGACCTGTACCTCGGTGTGGCCGAGCGGGGATCCGACCACGGCTGCCTCGACCGCCGGGCCTGCGCCGCCCACCGTGCGCCGCCGGCGTTCGCCGCCGAGCGCCACCACTCGCTCGCGGGCCAGGGCGGTCCAGGGGTCGGGCGCCGCGGCCAGGTCAGGGCGGTAGCGGCGCATCAGCGCCGCGATGAAGGCGGTGTCGCTCGACAGGAGGTGCACCGCGCGGCTGGTCCCCTCGCCCACGAAGCTACCGACCAGGTATCCCGCCGAGTCCACCCGGGCATCGCTCGCCACGCCGAGGGAATCGAGGGGAGCAGGAGGGCGCTCACGGAGCAGTTCGTTCAGGAAGCGGCCCGCCCCGGCGCAGGCACCCGACCCGGCGAGGAGGACCACGATGGCCGCCAGGGCCGACCAGACTTGAGAACCCGGGCGCGGTCGAGGCATGGCGGGCAATGTGCGGGGTCCCGCGGTCGAGGGGAAGGCCGTCGTGACTCGCCGGCTCACATCATCTGCGGCCTCAGGAAGAACCGCAGCTCGCCCGCCCCCGGCGCGGGCTTCTCCAGGTCGATGCCCATCACCCCGCTCTTGGGAAAGTCCACCCGCAGGCCGGTCGCGGAGTCGGCGAGCAGGATCGCCGCGAGCTCCTCGATCCAGGGCGAGTGCCCCACCAGCGCGACGATGGCGTCGGTGCCGGGATCGCCGATGTCGTCCGCGAGGCGGATCGGATCGGGCACTGTGGCCAGTGCCTCGCAGGGGATGGCGGGATGAGCGAGTCCGAGCTCCCGGACGAGGAGCTCGGCCGTCTGCGCCGCGCGGATCCACGGGCTGGTCAGCACCTTCGCCGGAATCAGGTCGAGCTTGCCGAGCGCGCGGCTCATCCGGCGCTGGGTCTTGCGGCCCTTGTCGGTGAGCGGCCGGTCGCGGTCGTCCGGCCAGCGGTCGGGATCGCGATCGCCGGCGTGGGCGTGACGGATGAGGAGGAGGAGCATGGGAGCTCCGCAGGTGAAGGTGGGCCTGAGTCAGGCCTGAGCTCAGCGAAGGAGCCATGGCCCAGGGCATGCCCCCTTCGCTGCACCCAGGGCGACTCACCTGCTTGCATGGCTCTGCTCCAGCTTACCACTTTCCCCTCCCCATCTCCACCACCACGCTGTCGATCTGAGCGATCACCGCCCTGCCGGGCAGCGCGTGGTGATTCGCCTGCACCGAGAAGGTCAGCACCCGTCCGTCCGGCCGCTCGATGAACCCCGACAGCGCGTTCACGCCGCCGATGCTCCCGTCCTTGGCGCGAACCCGGCCGGCGAGCGGCGTGCCGGCGAACCGGCTCCGGAGCGAGCCCACCCGGCCCGCCTGCGGCAGCCCGGCGAGAAAGGTCCGTGCCCTCGGGTGCGCGCGGATGTAGCGCAGGATCCTGGCGAAGGCGAGCGGGCTGACCAGGTTTCTGGTCGCCAGCCCCGAGCCGTCCGCCAACGAAAATTCCGTCGAGTCCACCCGCACCGAGTCGATCAGGAAACGCCGCTCCACTGCCAGCCCCTCGATCCAGGAGCCGCCGCGGCCGAACTGCCGTCCCAGCTGCTTGAGCAGCATCTCGGCGTACCAGTTCTGACTGCGGTTGAGGATCGCGAACAGCCACTCGCGGAGCGGCCGCGAGGAGATCTCGGCGAGCGGCGGGGTACTTCTGGCCTGTCTATAGCGCATCGAATCCACGGTGGCGCGCGTGGTCCCGGTGACCGCCACGCCCGCCTCCGCCAGCACCCGCCGGAAGGCGCGCGCGGTGTAGCGGTTCGGGTCGGGCATGGCGAACGATTCCGTATGCGTCGGCTGGTCCAGCGCTACGGTTCCCTCCGCCCAAACGTGGAGCGTCCCGGGCTCGCGGTAGAAGCGGTCGCCCATGTCCGACGTGCCGCCCGGCGGCACGGTCACGGTGCGGTTCTCGAAGACCACGTCGCCCAGGTCCGGCGACATGGTGATCGCCGCCGGCGCGCCTGCCTCCGCGCCCGGCCCCCAGACGAAGTCCACGCTGTTGTCGTTGAAGCCGAGCGCCGATACGGGCGCGGCGTACCACCAGTTGAGGTCGAACGCTTGCCAGTCGGGGTGCACCATGGTCGGCTCGAAGTAGCTGCCGTCGCCGACCAGGTCGCCGTGGACCTCCCGGATGCCGCGTGCGCGGAGCAGCCCGGCGAGCTCGCGGAGGCGGGTGAACGAGTCGGTCTCGCACGCGCCTTCGCGCAGCGTGTCGGTGTCGAAGCACCGCTTCCCGAACGTCGGATCGCCGCGACCGTAGAGGACCAGGTCGCCCTCGAGCACGCCGCCCGACACGGGCCCGTCCGCGTAGAGGCTCGTCCGGACCGTCCAGTCCGGCGGCAGGAGCGCCGCCGCTGCCGCCGCGACGACGATCTTGGTGGTGCTGGCCGGAATGAACAGCTGGCGGGCGTTCCGGCCGTAGAGCAGCTTGCCTTGGTCGTCCACCAGCGCGACGCCCCAGAGCTGGCGGTCGAAGGGCGGGGCGTCGAGGCGGGCGTCGAGCCGCTTCGGGAGGGACTGGGCGGAGAGGGTGGAGAGGGCGGAGAGGACGAAGAGGAAAGTCACTCTGAGCGAAGCGAAGGGGACATGTCTCGGCATGGCCCCCTTCGCGGAGCCTGCCCTGAGGAACGAAGGGTTCCGGGTGACTCCGTGCTCGTCTCGACTCCCGCCGTCCCTCCGCCCGTCAGTCATACGCCACCCTCGGATCCACCCGCGCATAGAGCATGTCCGTCAGCAGGTTCACCAGCACGAACACCAGGCTCAGGAACAGGATGCTCCCCTGTACTGCGGGGAGGTCACGCTTGTCGATGGCGGTGAGCACGTAGCGGCCGACGCCGGGCCAGGAGAAGATCGTCTCCGTGAGAATGGAGCCGGTGAGATAGCTGCCGAAGTCCAGGCCCAGCACCGTCAGCACGGGGAGGAGCGCGTTCCGGAAGGCGTGGTGCAGCACCACGCGGCCTTCGCCCAGGCCCTTGGCGCGAGCCGTGCGGACGAAGTCGCTCTGGAGCACCTCCTGCATCGCCGCGCGGGTCATCCGCGACAGAAACGCCACCGAGCGCATTCCGAGGGTGAGCGCCGGCAGCACCAGGTACAGCGGGCCCCGCGCCCCCGATGGCGGCAGCCACCGGAAGGTGACGGCGAAGATCAGGATCAACAGCAGCCCCACCCAGTACACCGGGAACGAGACGCCGAGATAGGCGCCCAATGCGCTCAGCCGGTCGGGCCAGCTTCCCGGCCGCCAGGCGCCGTAAATGCCGATCCCGATGCCGGTGACCGCGGCGAAGAGCATCGCCGCCCCGGCAAGCTGGAGCGTCGCGGGAAACCGCTGCAGCAGATCGCCCAGAATCGGGCGCCGGGTGATGTAGCTGGTGCCGAGGTCGCCGCGCGCGACTCCGCCGACATAGCGCGCGAACTGCACGGGCAAGGGGTCGTCCAGGTGGAGCTCCGCCTGGAGCCGCGCGATCGTCTGGGCGTCGGCCCGCTCGCCGACCATCGCCTGCACCGGATCGCCCGGGGCGACGTAGAGCAGGAGGAAAGTGACGGCCAGCACGCCGAGCAGGGTCGGAACCAGGAGGGCGAGTCGGGTGAGCAGGAAACGCGTCATCGGGCCCGCTCCACGTTCATCCAGCGCTGGCCGGTGAACACCGCCGGGATGTGCCACCCCTTCACGTCGGGCTGCACCGCCCAGACGTCGGCCGGGAACCAGAGGAAGATCCACGGCGCCAGGTCGAACACCCGCGCGTCGATCTCGCGCGAGAGCCGCGCCTTCTCGGCCGAATCGGGAGTGCTGCGCGCGCGGACGATCATCGCGTCGAGCGTGCTATCGGAGAGGAAGGCATAGTTCCCACCCGGACCCTGGTTGCTCGAGTGGAAGAGGGGAAACGAGAAGTTCTCGGGGTCGGGATAGTCCGCGTACCAGTCGCCGAGGAAGAGATCGGCCCCGCCGTTCCGGACCGTGGCGCGCGCGCTCGGCGCGTCCCGCTCGACGATCTCCACCTGAATGCCGACGAGGGCCAGGTCCTGCTGCACCGACTGCGCGATGCGCGCCAACGCGCCGCTCTTGCCGCGCCAAAGCTGGAGCTTGAAGCCGCTGGCGTACCCCGCTTCATCCAGCAGCCGTCGGGCGGCGGCGGTGTCCCACGGGTATGGTGCCCGGGTCGAGTCGTAGCCGAGGACGCCGGGTGGGACCGCGCCGGCGGCGCGCACGCCCCGGCCCGCCATTTGAGTGCGGAGCAGCGTCCCGACGTCCGTGGCGAGGTTGAGCGCCCGGCGGACCCGCACGTCGCGCAGCGGGCCTCGGGTGGTATTCATGGCGATGAAGAGGTCGCGGATGGCCGGGCGGCGCTGCAGCTCCTCGGGGCGTGCCATCTCCCATCGGCGGGTCTCGCCGACCGGGATCTCCACGACGCTGAGGTTGCCGGTCTCGTACTCGGCCGCCTGGGTGAGCGCCTCGGGGATGATCCGCACCGTGAGCGTGTCTTCCTTCGGTGGGCCCGCCCAGTAATCGGGGTTCCTGGCGAGCACGATCGCGTCGTCGTGCGACCAGGACACGAATCGCCACGGCCCGCTCCCCACCGGCGCCTGGTCGAATCCCGGTGGCGCCGGGCTTGGTGCCACCGCCGCGACGGGCATGGCGAGAAACTCGGGGAAGATGTTGAGCGGCTCGGTCAGCCTGAACACGATCGTCGTGTCGTTCGGGACGGCGATTCCCTCGACCGACGCCGCCTTGCCGGCCGCGTACTCCCGGGCGCCCTTGATGGGGAAGAGCGGCCACTGGCGGCCGGCCTTGCTGGCGGGATCGAGCACGCGGAGGATCGAGGCCCGCACCTGGGTCGCGCCGATCGGCCGCCCGTCGTGAAACGTGGCGCCCCTCCGCAGATGGAAAGTATAGACGGTGCCGGTCCGGTCGGATTCCCAGTGCGTGGCGAGCCCCGGCCGGAGCTGCGCGTCGGCGTCGAACTGAACCAGGTTGTCGAACAGGAGTGCAACCACCTCACCGCTTTGAACGTCGTTGGAGAGCGCCGGATCGAGCGACGCCGGGTCGGCGCTTTCGTAATATTGGAGACCGCCGCCGCGCGGCCCTTCGCCTACGGCGCAGGCGGCGGCGAGCAGCCCGAGGCCCGGTACGGTTCGACGAAGCAGGAGTGATGTTGACATGCAGGCGTAAGGTGGTCAAACTACCGGGCTTAGAGCATGTCGTCAATCGCACACTCGCCCCCATCCGTCTCTCGTCCCCCGGCCCGGGAGCCCTAGTGAGGGGCGCGGCCGCGGTGGCGGTGGCATTGCTTCTCGCGGCTGCCCCGCCTGCCGGGGCACAGGAGGCCGGCCGGGTCGTGCGCCGGCTCGCATTCGAGGGCAACAAGGCGGTCAGTGACGAGCTCCTGGCCAGCGCCATCAGCACGACCAACTCGAGCTGGTTCGCCCGCACCTTCCTCTTCCGCTGGCTGGGGCTCGGCGAGAAGCGGTACTTCGACGAGCAGGAGTTCAGGCGCGACGTCGTCCGCATCGAGGTGCTCTACCGCCGCAGCGGCTTTCCGCAGGCCCAAGTGGACACCGTGGTCCGCCGCGCCCCGCAGAACGTCTACATCACCTTCAACATCAAGGAGGGCGAGCCGATTCGCGTGACCAGCCAGACGGTCACCGGCCTCGATACGCTGCCCGAGAAGATCCGTCGCGAGCCGCTGGTGGACTTGCCGCTCCGCGTCGGCGATCCGTTCAACCGCTTCCTCATGCAGGCCACCGCCGACACGATCACTCTGCGGCTCCGCGACCGCGGCTACCCGTCGGCGCGCGTCTTCACCAGCTTCGAGACCAACCGGGACGCCAAGACCGCCGTCGTCGCGTACGACGCCGTGCCCGGGAAGCGCGCGGTGATCGGCGAGGTGGGCGTGGTCGGCACCAACCGGATCGAGCCGCAGCTGGTCCGGAACTTCCTGATCTCGCGCCCCGGACGGCTCTACTCACAGGACGAGCTGTACCAGAGCCAGCGCAACCTCTACGCCTCCGACCTGTTCCGCTACGCCACCGTCAACATCGACTCGGCGACGTTCCAGCCGGCCGCCGACTCGGTCCCGTTGACAGTGCAGGTCAGCGAGGCGAAGCGCCGGCGGATCCGGGGAGGAATCGGCTACGCCACCGACGACTGCTTCCGCGGCTCGCTGGGGTGGACCACGCGCAATTTCCTCGGGAGCGGCGGGCGCATTCTCGATCTCACCAGCCGGATCTCGAAAGTTGGCGTGGGGCGACCGTTCGACTGGGGGCTCGATCGCAGCATCTGCGGCAACTCGCGCGAGGACTCGGTGGGGTCGGCCAAGGTGAACTTCAGTCTCGGGGCGTCGATCCGCCGGCCGGCCTTCCTCTCGCCGAACAACACGATCGCCGTGTCGCTGTTCACCGAGCGGCGGTCGGAGTTCAAGGTGTACTTGCGGCAGGAGACCGGCACCGCTGTCACCCTCCGCCGGGACACGCCCAAGCGGCGGATCCCGCTCTCGCTGGCCTATACCCTCTCCTACGGGCGCACCGAGGCCACCGCCGAGAGCTTCTGCGCGTCGTTCAACGCCTGCACGCCCGACGTGGTGGGCCTGCTGCGCCAGAACCGCGTGCTCGCCACGCTCACCGCCAACGGCGCGCTGCCGCACGTGAACAACCCCATCGACCCATCGCGCGGGTCGCTCGCGTCGCTGGAGCTCGCCTGGAGCTCGAAGTACCTCGGCTCGAGCTCGTTCCAGCAGTTCGTGCGCGCGGTCGGCGACTATTCCTGGTACCGGCCGATCGCGCGCGACGTGGTCTTCAGCTGGCGTCTCCGCGGCGGAGCGATCTTCGCACCCACGGTGGACGTGGCCACCCAGAGCGGCAACTTCATTCCGCCCGAGCAGCGGTTCTACGCCGGCGGCCCGA
>DAIPLK010000167.1:0-4603 GCA_036769285.1 Gemmatimonadales bacterium
CGCGTGACGAGACGGTACCCCACGCCCGGCTCGGTGAGCAGAATCCGTGGGCGGGCGGAATCGCGCTCGAGCTTGTACCGCAGCTGCGCCATGTACACGCGCAGGTAGTGCGTCTGGTGCTCGTAGTTGGCGCCCCAAACCTCGTGCAGCAGTTGGCGATGCGTGAGAACCTTCCCTGCGTGCCGGACCAGCGTGGCCAGGAGCTTGTACTCCGTCGGCGTGAGATGGACCTCGTTGCCCTGCCGGAGCACGAGGCGGCGTTCAAGGTCTACCCGAAGCTCCCCGCTCTCAAAGACAGGCGCAGGAGTTCCCGACGACAGCTCCGCATGACGAAGCGCCACCCGGACGCGTGCGAGCAGCTCTTGCACCCCGAATGGCTTGGTCAGGTAGTCGTCCACGCCGAGGTCGAACGCCCTGACCTTCTCGTGTTCCTGGCCTCTCGCCGAGAGCACGATGATGGGCGTCCGTGCCGACCGGCGGATCTGCCTGGCTACCTCCAGGCCATCGCCGTCAGGAAGTCCGAGGTCGAGCAGGATGAGATCCGGGTTGCGGCCCGCGGCCTGCACGAGCGCTTCCCGCGCCGTTCCGGCCTCCACGACCTGGCAGTCGTGGGCGCGGAGAGTGGTGCGAAGGAAGCGGCGCATCTGAGGCTCATCTTCCACCAGGAGGACCAGCGGGCCAAGGTTAGCCATTCGATTCCACCACATCCTGCTCGGCCGGGATCGCCGGGATGTGGGGGCCCGACAGCGGCACCGTAAAGCGGAAGGCGGCGCCTCCGCCAGGCCGATGCTCCACCCACATGCGCCCGCCGTGCGCGGTGATAATTCCACGCGAGATCGTGAGCCCTAATCCGGCACCGCCGGGGGGCATGCGGCCGGAGTGTGCGCTGCCCTGCGGCCCCGGGGACTGGAAGAACTTTCTGAAGATCGCCTCCTCCTGGCCCTTGGGCACCCCAGGGCCGCGGTCGGCAACTTCGACGCGGACCTCGCCGCCGACCTCCGAGGCAGTCACGTCGATCTGGGTGCCCGGCAGGGTGTACTTGGCGGCGTTCTCCAAGAGGTTGATGAACACCTGCTCGACGAGGAGCTCGTCGATGGGCACCAACGGAAGGTTGGGCGGCAGGTCCACGCTGACGGGGTGGCCCTTGAGCCGCTCCTCGACGCGCAGGAGTGCGACGCCTAGGGCCTCCTCCAGGGGTTGCCACGACTTCTGGACGGCCAACGCACCGGTCTCAACCCGGATCATGTCGAGCAGGTTGGTCACCAGCCGTGTCATGCGATGGGACTCCTCGAGGATGGAGTCCGCGAGGTCGTGGCGCCCGTCCGGGGTCAAGGCGCCGTTCTCCTCCAGCAGGCTGCTCGCCGCGCCCTCGATGGTGGCGAGCGGGGACCTGAAGTCGTGCGAGAGCGAACTCAGGAGCGAGGTGCGGAGGCGCTCCGCCTCCGCCTCCGCACGCGCCTGCTCGTGCTGTTCGGCCAGTTGGGTGCGCTCCAGGGCGGACGCCGCCTGTACCGCGAGCGCCTCTACTGTCTCGATCTCCTCGGGCTCGGGCACCCGGTCGGGCGGCTCCGGCCGCACTGCCACCAGTCCCAGGTGGTGATTCGCCGTCCCGATAGGCACGAGGAGAACGTCGGAATCCTCGTACCGCCCGGTGCCCGTCCCCGCGGCCTGCCCTCCTTCGTGCACCCACCGAGCCGCGACGCTCTCCGGCACCGCGGCCAGGAACTCACGGGCGGTCGGCCCCCAATTGGCGGGGTCACTGTCCAGCTCTGCCGCGCCCAGGGTGCACACCTGACCGATAACGGCCCGACCAACATGACGGGCGAGGATCGTGAGAACCTCCCCGTGGTTCGTCGCCCCGGCCAAGTCGGCGTTGAGGGCGGCCACTGCTGAGGCTCGCCGTTCGCGTTCTTCCGCCTCAAGCGCGTGCTCCCGGATCACGCCCGTAAGCCGGCTCATTGTGAGGGCCACGACCAACATGACGATGAACGTGAGCAGGTACGCCGCATCGTGGACGTCGAGCGTGTAGTACGGGGGGACGAACAGGAAGTCGAACGCTCCGATGCTGAGCAGCGACGCCAGGAGTGATGGGCCCCGGCGATAGCGAGTGGCGACCACCACCACCCCCAACAGGAGTAGCATAGCCACATCGACTGTGGTGAGGCGAGATCGCAAGGCGAGACAGCCCGCGGTAATCGCCGCCATGATCACCACGGTTCGGCCGTATTCCGCAAACCCACTTCGGAGCCGCCGTGGCCCCGTCCCACGTGCCGTAGAGGTCATACCTCAACTTACGGCCGGCGGCCGTCAAGGAAATATCAAGATTCCGGTTTGGGGGTGACTTCGCGCCTGGGGATTGCGCACAATTCCGCTTGGCGCGGGCCTGAATACTAGCTGTCGAGGAGTCCAAGTCAGTGTCGTCCGACTCTGAATCCGAGCTGAGGGAGCGAAGCGCGCGACGGCCGGAGCTCGGCCATCGTGTCCGGAGGGCCCTCTTCGGCCAGCCTCGCGATCTCCATGATCGGCAGCTGTTCCATCGCTTGGCCCTGGTCCCCTTCCTCGCATGGGTAGGACTGGGCGCCGACGGGCTCTCCTCCTCAGCATACGGTCCTGAGGAAGCATTCAAGGCGTTGGGAGAGCACACCTACCTGGTGCTTGGACTCGCCGCACTCATGGCTACCACTGTGCTCCTCATCTCGGCCGCCTACCGACGCATCATCGAAGAGTTCCCTGGCGGGGGCGGCGGCTACATCGTAGCGACCAGGCTGCTTGGTCCTTCGGCAGGCGTCATCTCGGGCTCGGCCCTATTGGTCGACTACGTCCTGACGATCACCACATCCTTGGCGGCGGCAGGAGACGCCCTCTTCAGTTTCCTGCCGTCCGGCTTGGCCGGCGCCAAGCTGCCGGTCGAGGTGGCCCTCATTCTGGGTCTCACCGCGCTCAACATCCGGGGCGTCCGCGAGTCGGTGCTGGCACTCCTCCCCGTCTTCTTGCTGTTCCTGGTCACCCACGCGCTCCTTATCGGGACCGGCATTCTGTTCCACGCGGGGGAGCTGGCGGCCACCATGGCGCATGCAGTTGGAGGATACCAGCACGACGTCTCGACGCTCGGTGCGGGCGGCCTGATGCTGCTGTTCATCCGGGCCTACTCGCTGGGCGGCGGCACGTACACAGGGATCGAGGCGGTATCCAATGGGCTGCCAGTCATGCGCGAGCCCAAAGTGCGGACGGCCAAGCGCACGATGGTGTACATGGCCACGTCGCTCGCGATCACAGCCTCGGGATTGCTGGTCTGCTACCTGCTGTGGCGGGTGGTGCCGGTTCCCGGCAAGACCATGAACGCGGCCCTCGTCGAGCGGATGGTGGCCGGGCTCCCCTTCGGACCTACCTTCCTCGTGCTCACACTGTTTTCGGAGGCCGCGCTCCTTGTCGTGGCGGCCCAGGCGGGGTTCCTCGATGGCCCCCGCGTGCTTGCCAACATGGCCGTGGACTCGTGGGTGCCCCACGGGTTCTCGGCGCTCTCAGAGCGCCTCACTACCCGGAACGGGATTGTGTTGATGGGCAGCGCCGCGCTGGCCGCTCTGCTCTACACGCGCGGCGACGTGGGACACCTCATCGTCATGTACTCGATCAACGTGTTCCTCACGTTCTCCCTGTCCATGGCAGCCATGCTCCGCTTCTGGCTTGGGCACCGCGCCCAGCGGCGGGAGTGGCGGACGCGGACGGCCCTCTTCGCCACGGCGCTCTCGCTCTGCCTCACGATCCTGGTGATCACGGTGATCGAGAAGTTCTCGGCGGGCGGCTGGATCACGATGCTGGTAACGGGCCTCCTCGTCGCGCTCTCCTTCTGGGTGCGGGCGCACTACCGGGCGTCGGCAACGAAGATCGACCAGCTCTACCGCGAGCTCGGGGAGCTGCCCGAAGTGCCGGGGCGGGCGGACGGCCCGGTCGCTCCGCTCGACCCGAAGCAGCCGACGGCGGCCGTGCTCGTCGCTTCGTACGGCGGCCTGGGAATCCACACCGTGCTCAACATCTTCCGTGCGTTCCCCGGCTACTACCATCAACTTGTCTTCATCTCGGTCGGCGTGGTGGATTCAGGCGAGTTCAAGGGGGAGCACGCCGTGGAGGACCTGCGGCAACGGACTCAGGACACACTGGACCGCTACGTCGCGCTCGCGTCCAAGCTCGGTCTCGCGGCGACCGGGCGGATGGCGCTCGGCACGGACGTGGTGGAAGAAGCCGAGGGCCTCTGCCTGGCTGTCGCCGAGGAGTTCCCCCGTACAACGTTCTTCAGCGGCCGCCTGATCTTTCAGCGGGAGCGGTGGTATCAGCGTGTGTTGCACAATGAGACCGCTCTCGCAATCCAACAGCGCCTGCAGTGGGCGGGCCGGACCATGGTCACGATGCCCATTCGGGTTCGAGAAGCTGCCTAAGATGCCTGCGTCCCACGGAGGACTGTCAGGTCTGTGATCAGTCCCGGGAACGCGTCGGCGGTGATCTCCTGCGTGGCGAACGTCGACGGCCGCTTCAAGCCGGACAGGAAGAGGCGCGATCGGTGGAAACGGTTCGTCGAGGTGCGCGATGCGGGAGCACTGCCGCGCGG
>DAIPLK010000168.1:0-4530 GCA_036769285.1 Gemmatimonadales bacterium
CCTCCCGCATCTTCCAGGAGCCATGAACGGGACCCGCGTAATGGATTCGTACCTCCTCGCCAATGCCGAGTCGGTGGTCGCCCGCGCCCGGGCCGGGGACGAGGCCGCCCTCGAGGAGCTCTATCGAGCCTTCGAGGCGCCGGTCTACAACCTCGCCCGCCGCATCTGCCGCACCACCGAAGACGCCGAGGACGTGCTCCAGGAGACCTTCTTCGAGGTCTGCCGGAGCATCGGGCGCTATCGCGAGGAGGGGAGTCTGTGGGGGTGGGTGCGGACCATCGCGGCGAGCAAGGCCCTGATGCGGCTCCGGCGGAACAAGTACCGGGACACCGACGAGCTGCAGGACGACGTGACCGGGCACCGCCGCGAGGACACCGCCCTCAGGATGGATCTCGAGGCGGCGCTGGAGCGGCTCTCCGAGACGGCCCGCGCCGTCGTCTGGCTGCACGATGTCGAAGGCTACACCCACGACGAAATCGCCGACATGATGGGCAAGACCCCGAGCTTCTCGAAGTCGCAGCTCGCCCGGGCGCACCAGCGCCTCCGGCGCTGGCTCGGGGAGGAGGTGGAGACATGACGCACCTGTCCATGGAGGCGCTGCTGAGCCTCCGCGAGGCGGGCCTGGAGCCCGGAGACTCGGCGGCCAGAGAGCACCTGGAGAGCTGTCCCGGCTGCCGCGCCGAGCTCGAGCGGCTGCACCAGCGGGTGGCCCGGCTCAAGGCGCTCCCGGCGCTGCGGCCTACCCGGGACCGCTGGCCCACGGTCGCGGCCCGCGTCCGCCAGGAGCGCCGGGAGCGACGGCGCCGGGTCAGCGCCCTGATCGGCCTGGCCGCGGCCGCGTCTATCGCCCTGGGTGTGGTGGTAGGGGGCAGGTCCGGTCGCCCGATCAGCGGGGAGCAGGAGATCCACCAGGCGATGGCGCGGTCCCAGGCCCTCGAGAGCGCCCTGAACCGGTTCCACCCGGATGAGCGGGTGCTCGACGGGCGCACTGCGGGGATCGCCCAGGAGCTCGAGGACCGCATCGCCCGGGTGGATCGGGAGTTGGAGATGGCGGATCTGCTGGAGCGCCAGTCGCGCGACCAGCAGCTCCTGAAGCTCTGGCGCGAACGGGTCGGGCTGCTCGATGCCCTGGTCGACGTCCACGTCACCCGCGCCAGCAACGTGGGGCTCTGAGCCCCGGAGGAACCTGACATGCGTCATCCCTTCGTCCTCACGGTCGCGCTGACCGCCGCCACCCTCGCCGCCACCCCGTTCCGTGCCGCGGCGGCGCAGGACCGGGACGACCGCGACACCAACCGGTCCGGCCGCTTCGAGCGGCGGCTGGAAGACTCCGACCGGCTCATGCGGATCGTCATGAACCGCCGGGCCCGCCTGGGCATCAAGGTGAATCTGCGGGCGCGCGACACCGATTCGCTCGGCGCCTACGTCGAGTCGGTCTCACCCAACGGTCCTGCAGCCAAGGCCGGGCTCCGCTCGGGCGACCTGATCACCAAAGTCGATGGCAAGTCCGTGCTCGCCGGGGGCCGCGCCGAAGATGAGCGCGACGAGCGGCAGTCGCTTCCCGGGCTCCGCCTGATCGAGCTCGCCGCCCGGCTGGAGCCGGCCGACACCGTGCCGGTCGAGTTCCTCCGCGGCAAGGATCGGCGGACGGTGTCGGTCGTGACCGAGGACGAGCCCGAGATGTTCAGCATGCGGCTCCACCGGCCGGGCGGCCACCGGGACGACCTGCCGATGCCGGCCGGCGACTTCATGGACCTGGGGCCGGGCGACCGCTTCGAATTCCTGGTCGGCTCGCCCCTGGGCGACCTGGAGCTGGCGCCGCTCAACTCCGATCTGGGCCAGTACTTCGGCACCACGGAGGGGGTGCTGGTGATCCGCGCGCCCAAGGACGGCACGCTGGGGCTCAGGGGCGGGGACGTCGTGCAGGCCGTGGATGGCCGGAAGCCGGCGGGCCCGTCGCACCTGATGCGCATCTTGCGGAGCTACGATCGGGGCGAAACCTTCAAGCTGGACATCCTGCGGAATCGGAAGCGGGAGACGGTGACTGCTCGTCTCGGTGAGCGCGACGGTTGATGTCCGACGCCTCACGGATGTCCGCACCGGACGGCAGTATCTGTTCGGCCCACCTTGGAGGGGACTATGGGTTTCCTGTGGACTCTGATCATTGGTCTGGTCGTCGGCGCGCTCGCCAAGCTGTTGATGCCCGGGAAGGATCCGGGCGGGTTCATCATCACCATGCTGATCGGCGTGGCAGGAGCCGTGCTGGCGGGGTTTCTCGGTCGGGCGCTGGGTTGGTACACCAATCCGGGTGAAGGTCCCGGGATCATCGCGTCCATCATCGGTGCGATGCTCCTGCTGCTGCTCTATCGGCTGTTCGTGAGTCGGCGGGGGACCTCGGTTCCGTAAATGGGCTGGAAGTGAGTCACCCTGAGCGAAGCGAAGGGGACATGCGTTTGGGCATGCCCCCTTCACTGCGTTCAGGGTGACTCCGGTCCGCGCCCGCGCCCCACGCCTACGCCAGCTGCACCCGCGCCCGCACCGCCCGGTCCGGATGAACGTGCCGCGCTAGTTCGGCGAACATCGGGATGTCGAGGCTCTGCGCCCCGTCGCTCATCGCCTTATCCGGATCCGGGTGCACTTCGACAATGAGCCCGCACGCGCCGGCCGCGAGCGACGCGAGGCTGAGGGGCGTCACCAGCGAACGCACCCCGGCCGCATGGCTGGGGTCCACGATGACCGGCAGGTGGGTCCGCTCCAGCACCATCGCTACCGCGTTCAGGTCGAGGGTGTGCCGCGTGGCCCGCTCGAAGGTGCGGATTCCGCGCTCGCACAGCACGACGTTGGGGTTGCCCTCCGCCAGGATGTACTCGGCCGCCATCAGCCACTCCTCGATCGTGGCCCCGGCGCCCCGCTTGAGCAGAATCGGCTTGCCGCTGCGGCTGGCGGCCCGAAGCAGGGTGAAATTCTGCATGTTCCGGGCGCCGATCTGGAGCATGTCGGCGAAGTGCCCCACCACCGCCACTTCCTCCCAGCTCAGGACCTCGGTCACGACCGGAAGCCCGGTCCGCTCGCGCGCGTCGGCCAGGTAGCGAAGCCCCTTCACCCCGAGGCCCTGGAAGTCGTACGGCGAAGTGCGTGGCTTGTACGCGCCGCCGCGCAGCATGTCGCCGCCCGCCTGGGCCACCGCATCGGCGGTCTCCAGGATCATCGCCTCGCTCTCCACCGAGCACGGTCCCGCGATCAGGACCCGCTCGCTCCCGCCGAAGGCCACGGGTCCGACCTGCACCCGCGTCCCCTCGGGCACCCGGCGCCGGTCTACCAGCGGCACGTCAGGCTTCCGCGTGTGGTGGGCCGGGGTGGGTGGCGGTGGAGTGAGGCGCGAGCCCTCGACCCACGCCTCGTAGCTCCCGAGGACGACAACCCGCGCCGCCAGCGCCTCGACCTCCTCCAGCGCCTCAGCCACCCGTGGATCGGAGGTCGAGCCGTCGATGTCCACGTAGAAGCGGTAGGTCCACGGCGCCGAGGGCTCCGGACGCGACTGCAGGGCCATCAGGTTCACGCCCCGCACGCCGAACGCCTGCAGCGTGAGCGCGAGCATGCCCGGCTTGTGGTCGATCAGCACGATGAGCGAGGTCTTGAACCGGCTCACGCCGGCGCTGCCTGCGGGGAGGGCGGGCGCCGCCGCATGGGTGAAGGTGAGGAATCGGGTCTGGTTGGTGGGATCGTCCTCGATCCGCTCGGCCAGCGGCACGAGGCCGTGGGCGTCGGCGGCATGGCGCGCGGCGATCGCGGCGAGCGCCGGGTCCCCCCCCTGTGCCACGAGCTCGGCGCTGCCGGCGGTGTCCCAGGCGCTCACCAGCTCCACGTTCGGCAGATGCTTCGACAGCCAGACCTGGCACTGGCCGAGGGCGACGGGGTGGGAGAGCACGCGCTTGATGCCGTCGAGGCGGGCGCCCGGCACCGACATGATCGTGTGATGCACCGGATAGAGAATCTCGTGGGTCAGGCGCAGGGTGCCGTCCCCGAACGCCTCCTCGAGCAGGTCATACGTCGTGGTGACCGAGCCAATCAGCGAGTTCTCGATCGGCAGACAACCGGCGTCCGCTTCGCCGAGCCGCACCGCGGCCACCACGTGCTTGGCCTCACGGCAGGAAACGGTCTCCAGGTCCGGCCATCGCCGCCGCGCCGCCGCCTCGCTGAACGAGCCGTGAGCGCCTTGAATCGCTACGCGCATGAGTCTGCTCCGAGAAGTAGAAAAGAAAACGCCCCGCCGGATCGGTCCGGCGGGGCGTCGATGGGGTCCGGTCGGCGAGCGCTACCGCACTCTACCGACACCGGACGCGCCTCGAGCCGCGCCGGCACTGGTAAAGTAGAAGAACCACCCGCTGTGGGACCGGATCATGGACGCAACGTACGGGGCCATTGGCGGGTTTGTCAAGCGAGCTATCTTATCCTGCCAGTGACCCAGCCAACCGCCCTCCGGACCGGTCTCCTGGTCTGCCTGCTGATCGCGCCGCATCCGGCGCCCGC
>DAIPLK010000003.1:0-30853 GCA_036769285.1 Gemmatimonadales bacterium
GAGGTGAAGTCTTGACGATGGCCACGCTCTATCCGCCGTACATCATCGAGCGCTCCAGCCGCGGCGAGCGGACGTACGACATCTTCTCGCGGCTGTTGATGGACCGCATCGTGTTCCTGGGGGCGCCGATCAACGACGACGTCTCCAACATCATCATCGCCCAGCTGCTGTTCCTGGAGGCCGACAACCCCGACAAGGACATCTACCTCTACATCAACTCGCCGGGCGGCATCGTCTCGGCCGGCATGGCCATCTACGATACCATGCAGCATCTCCGGGCCCCGGTGAACACCATCTGCATGGGCATGGCCGCGTCGATGGGCTCGTTCCTGCTCGCCGCCGGCACCAAGGGCAAGCGGAGCGCCCTGCCCCATTCGCGGATCATGATCCACCAGCCGTCGGGCGGCGCCCAGGGCACGGCGGCGGACATCGAGATCCAGGCTCGCGAGATCCTCTACCTGCGCAGCAAGATGAACGCACTGTACAGCCAGCACACCGGCCAGCCGATCGAGACGATCGAGCGGGACATGGACCGCGACCGGTTCATGAGCGCCGAGGAGGCCAAGGCCTACGGGCTGATCGACAGCGTCTTCATGCCCCGCAAGGACCTGGTGCCCCACACGGACGGGAAGAAGGAGACTTGACGCTCCGGGTGACCGGGACCACCTTTCCGGCACCCCTCACCTCCATGGCGACGTGGCTCCATGTCCAACGACAAGCACCTCCGCTGCTCCTTTTGCGGCAAATCGAAGGACTCCGTCCGGAAGTTCATCTCCGGCCCGTCGGTCTACATCTGCAACGAGTGCATCACGCTCTGCAATGAGATCCTGGCGGAGGACGAGGAGCGCGAGGTCGCGGACAGCATCACCCAGGTTCCCACGCCCGCCGAGATCAAGGACGTCCTCGATCAGTACGTGATCGGCCAGGAGCGCGCCAAGCGGACCCTGGCCGTCGCCGTCTATAACCACTACAAGCGCATCAACGCCTCGAACGGCCGCGACAGCGACGTCGAGCTGGACAAGTCCAACATCCTGCTGCTCGGCCCCACCGGGGTCGGCAAGACCCTCCTCGCGCAGACGCTCGCCCGCATCCTGGACGTCCCCTTCACCATCGCCGATGCCACCACGCTCACCGAGGCGGGCTACGTGGGCGAGGACGTCGAGAACATCCTCGTCCGGCTGCTCCAGGCCGGGGAGTTCAACGTGGCGGAGTGCGAGCGGGGCATCGTCTACATCGACGAGATCGACAAGATCGCCCGCAAGTCGGAGAACCCGAGCATCACCCGCGACGTCTCCGGCGAAGGGGTGCAGCAGGCGCTGCTCAAGATCCTCGAGGGGACCATCGCCTCCGTCCCGCCGCAGGGCGGCCGGAAGCACCCGCAGCAGGAATACATCCAGATCAACACCAAGGACATCCTGTTCATCTGCGGCGGCGCGTTCGACGGGCTCGAGAAGATCATCGAGGCCCGCACCGGCCGGCAGCAGATCGGCTTCAGCGGCACCGAGCGGGCGAGCCCGACGGCTCCCAACACCGGGAACCCGTACGCCGAGGTCGAGCCGGACGACCTGCTCCGCTTCGGCCTGATCCCCGAGCTGGTCGGCCGCCTGCCCGTGGTCGTGTCGCTCGAGGCGCTCGACGAGGACGCGCTCATGCGGATCCTGATCGAGCCCAAGAACGCGCTCACCAAGCAGTACAAGAAGCTGTTCGAGCTCGAGGACGTCGGGCTCACCTTCGATCCCGAGTCCCTCCGGGCGGTGGCGGCAAAGGCGCTCAAGCGGGGCACCGGCGCCCGCGGGCTCCGGTCCATCCTCGAGACGATGATGACCGACATCATGTACGACCTGCCCACCCGGGACGACGTGCGCGAGATCGTCATCACCAAGGAAGCGATCACCGAGGGCACCTCGCCCCTGATCGTGACCGAGCGCGCCCGCGCCAAGCGGGAGGCGTGACGCACGGGCGGTCAGGCGGTCAGCCGGAACCCAGTCGCCACACCCGATCTGCCGACCCCCCGACCGCCGGTCCGGCTTCCCTCTCCCACCTGCCAGCCGAGTTCGTCGGATCGTTCCCCGATCCGCTGGTTCGGCTCACGCCCCCGCTGCCTGAAGTGGCGCTCATCGGCCGCTCGAACGTCGGCAAGTCGAGCCTGCTCAACGCCTTGACCGGCCGGCCGGGACTCGCGCGGATCAGCGGGACCCCCGGCAAGACCACGCTGCTCAACGCCTTCCGCCTGCCGGGGTTCTACCTGGTGGACCTGCCGGGCTACGGATGGGCCCGGGCGGGCCAGGCCGCCCGCGCGGGGTATCGCCGGCTGGTGGAGCGCTATCTTCTCGAGCGGCCGACCCTGGCCGGCGTCGTCTGGCTGCTCGATGCCCGCCGCGACCCGTCCAAGGACGACCGCGAGATCCAGGAGCTATTGGCTCGGAGCGGGCGGCCGGTCCTCGTCGCGCTCACCAAAGCCGACAAGCTGAGCCGCTCGGCGCAGGCCGAGCGGACCCGGGCGCTCACCGTGGCCCTGGGGTTGCGGGAGGATCAGATTCAGTTGACCAGCAGCACCTCCCGGCTCGGTATCGCCGAGCTGGCCGCCAGCATCGTCGCCGCCGTGGGGGACACCGAATGAGGATCCTGCGCAGGCCGTGGTCCCTGCTGTTCCTGCCCCTCGCAGTGCTGGGAGGGAGCGCGATATCGGCGCAAGCGGGGGCGGGGGCCGCCGCACAGCTCCCCCCCGCGGGCTACGGCTCCCTGACCCAGAACGACTTGGCGCTCCGGATCCGGACCGAGGACATCGACGTTCGCTTCGTGCCCCTCGACCCGCGAGTCACCCGCCTCCTGGCCCGGGACAGCTGGGAATCGTTGCGCTCGCTCGTCGAGTCCCGCCGTCCCGCCATCGATTCGGTGGCCGCGCTCGCGGGAGTCTCACGGCCCGGCCTCGCCCTGGTGACGTTCTTCGGGCAGCGGGTCAACGCCCGCTTCGACCCGCAGACGCTCACGGTCATGGTGCGGAGCCGCGAGTTCCGTCCGCTCGGCATCGTGCCGTTCAGCGGCCGGTTCACGTCCCAGCAGCTCGACGTCCGCGAGCAGGTGAGCGGGATCTATCTGTTCGAGGAGGATCTTCCGGTGAACGATTCGTTCACCGTGATGTACGCCGGGCAGGCCTCGGACGACTGGCAGGGAAAGCAGCGCGTGCTCGACCGCGAACGCGCCCGGGTGGCGCTCCGCGAGCGCGCCGACGTCCGCGACACGACCCCCCCGGACAGCGCTCGCTGAGGGGCGATCAGACGCAGTAGGACCGGAGCACTCCCGGGAACGGCCTCGGCGAGACCAGCGTCGCGGTCGACAGGGCGTCCGCCTCGATCCCCGTCCGGGCAACGACGGTCACCTGTCTGCATGCCGTGGCGGGCCAGCCGCTGGCGGGGTCCATGATGTGCCCCCGCATCGCCCGCCCGTAGCGCACCACCGACACCAGGTTCGAAGAAGTAGCCAGCGCGGCATCCCTGAGGCGGGTGGCCGCGATCACCGCACCCGGCCGCTGCGGATCGGCCACCTCCACCCGCCAGCCGGGCTCGCCGGGCGGCGCGCCCAGCGCCAGGCAGTCCCCGCTCACGTCGAGCAGCGCTCGCCGGATGCCGGCACCCCGCAGCACCAACCCGGCCCGATCGAGACCGTACCCCACGCCGATGCCGCCCAGATCGAGCTGCGTGGCCGCGCCCCGGAGCGCCACGCGCCGGCCGCGCACCTCGATGCGCGCCGCACGCACCGCTGCCCGCGCCTCCGCCAGCTCGGCCCGGGTGGGCTCCGTATCGCGCTGCGCGTGGAACCCCCAGGCTCGCATCAGCGGCTCGACCGCCGGATCGAAGGCGCCGCCGGTGGCCCGCTCGAAGCGGAGCGCCGCCTCGAGCACCGCCACCAGGTCCGCGCGGACCACGAGCGGGCCCCGGCCGGCTCGCTGGTTGAGCTCGGCGAGGTCGCTCGCGCCGTCGAACCGCGAGAGTACGGCCTCCACCCGCCGCAGCTCCGATAGCGCCGCCTGCGCCGCCTCGTAACCCTCGGTCTCCGAGCCGGCGAAGAGCTGCAGGTGGACCGGCTGCCCCATCGCCCACGACCAGCGCTCGACCAAGACCTCGCCGGCCGACGGCCGGGCGGACGCGGCCAGCCAGCGCGGCGCCGCTGCCCCGGCGATCCCGACACCCAGCGCGCCGAGGAAGTCCCGCCGCCTCACCCGGCGGTCCTCGGTCCCAGCAGCTCACGGAGCACGAAGAACGACTGGACGTAGAACGTGAGCGCCATGAGGCCGCTGGACAGCGTGAGCAGCCAGCTGAACCCCCCGTCCACGTATCGCATGAGCCACATGGCGGAGAACGACACGAGCAGGGCGGCGAACGGCTCGACGATGAGGAACCGGCGCCAGCGCTCCGAGGGACGCTCACAGAGCGCCAGCGCGACGCCGCTGAGGACGAAGATGGCCGCCATGCTCAGCAGGTGCGTGTGGGTGATGTTGAGCATCGCGGCGTACGACTTGGGGAACTTCATCGCGGCGTCGGTCACGACCGTCGAGTCCGAGCCGCGATACTGCGCCACGACGCCGGGCGGGGTCATACCCGTCGTGTGGTGGATGAAGAGCAGGCCGGTGGTGTAGCCCACGAGCTGAACCACCGTCATCCAGAGCCCGAGCGCCCGCAGCGTTGGCGGTGCGTGCCGCCACGCCGGCCCACGCGCTCCGCTCACCGCAGCCGGCCCTCGGCGTGCCAGGCAGCGAGCTGGGCGAGAGCGAGCCGGACACCGCGCGTGACCGCATTGACGCTGATCGTGGCGCCGGAGACGTTCCGGATGTCCTTGCCCACCTGGAGCGGCGCGCCCGTCGTCTTGCCGCGGAACTGCTTCCGCCAGGGCTCGTAGGCCACCTCGCCGCCGTACGGCTCCCGGTACACCAGGATGTCCACGTCGCGCAGCGCGTCCGCCGAGTCCATGGCCACGAGGTAGGTGATGGGCTGATCCTTTCCCTTGACGTTCCGCACCTGCGCGAAGCCGAGCAGCGCGCCGTCGCGGGAGACGCGGTAGACGTCGGCCGAGTCCACGTGGACCGTGTCCACCTGCGCCCCCGGACCGTAGACGCGCTCGATCGACTTCGCGAGCGTGGCCGGCGGGGCGGACTGGGCGGCGGCCGGGGCGGCGAGCAGGCAGCCGAGCATGAGCAGCCTGACCCTCCGCCTGCACGCGCGGTTAGAACTGATACCCCACCCCCAAGCCGAGCTGCTCGTCCTCGCCCACCCCGGCGCGGTTACGGCGGAGCTGGTAGTCGCCCTTGAAGACCACGTTGTACACCGGCTTGTAGGAGAGGCCGACGGTCGTGATGCGGCGGGCCAGCGCCTCGTCACGGACCACCCCGGCGGGCACGCCGGCCTGGGTATTGTACCGCTCGTGGCGCACGAACACGTTGAGCCGCTGGGACGACGACGGCGCGAGCGCCGAGAGCAGGTTGTAGGCGCCCTCGAGGTAGCCGCCCGCGATCCGGCTGCCGACCTGCCCGCCGTATGCGGCGTTGATCGCCTCCGCGTCTGCGAGGCTCACATTGGCCGCGACGCCCCGGAACATAAAGGGACCGACATCGTACCGCGCGTCCGCAGAGATCAGCGCGACCGCATTGTCGAACGTGCCGGTGCCGAGGGCCGGATCCTGCGCGGCGCTGCCGCCGTACCAGAAGGATGCGCCCAGGCGGAGCCCGGGACGCGCCCACTCGAGCCGCCCGGTGAGTGACGGGTTCGCGAAGCTCGCCTCCTTGCCCTCCTGGCGCCCGCCCCGGATTCCCGCGTCCGCGGAGAAGCCGCTCGCTACCAGCCCGTTGAGCAGGAAGACGCGGTAGTTGAGCCCCGAGGAGCCCGGTAGCGCGCCGACGAGGCCGACGCCGATGTCGCGCCAGGTGCTGGGGATGACGTTCCGGTCGAAGGACGGGCGCTCGACGCCGTTGAAGGTCGGCGGCTCGTGAACTTCGTTTATGATGCCGATCGGGGGGAGCACCAGGCCAGCGCGAATGGTGGCGGCGGGTGAGAGCGTGTAGTCGACGTAGAGTTGCTCCAGCGCCACCTCCCCGCCCTCCTCGCCGCCTTCGATCTTGGCATCTTCGAGCTCGAGCTCGGAGCGGAAGGCGATCCGCTCGCTGAAGGCGTGGGAGAGGAACACCACGAATCGGCGGACGTTCACCTGCCCCGGGGTGTCGGGCCCGGTGGCGTTGGTATAGTGGACCTCCCCGTAGCCGCCGATGGTGGTGCGTTCCGCCTCCTGGGCGGAGGCCTGCCCGAAGCGCAGCGGCGTGAACGGCAGGGCGCAGAGCGCGAGGAGGGCGAGGATCGGCGGGCGAACGCGCATGAGGCCTTCCGGGAGGAAGACTAGTTGAGACTGATTTTCAAGAAGAACGCCTACTACTTTATTCCCCATTAGCCCTGGTGTCAACTGCAGCCCCCACACATCATTCGACAGATACCGGTGCTGCCCTCATCTGAGACGCCCTGCGAGGCTCCCCATGGCCTATCTGCCCCTCCGGACGGTCGCCCTGCCCCAGGCATCCGAGCGATTCTTCGACGGCTGGCTGGAGCGGATCGAGGCCCGTCTGGCCGCACCCGACGCGGACTGGTACCGGATCACCCGGGACGTGCTGTTCGAAATCTGGTACCCCGGCCTCACCGACTACGACGCCCTGGTGGAGGACCCCGCCACGCCCCCGGGCACCCGGGCGGCGCTGCTTAGCCTCGATCCCCACAACGTGACGCTCGAGCCCGAGTACTACGCCGACGTCGACGCCCCGCGCTACGCCCGGGTGAAGCCGCTCCACTGGCTCTGGCAGAGCTTCGACCGGTCGCCGCTCGGCGGGGGCAATGTGCACCTCGGCGTGCGGTTCCGCCGGATACTCGCGCCCCACCTCTTCGCTCGCTGCGGCCGGAACTTCAAGTGCTTCCACTTCGTGGAGTTCTCCTACGGCTACAACCTCGAGGTAGGTGACGACTGCATCGTGCACCGCCACGTCCTGCTCGATGACCGCGGCGGCATCACCCTCGGCGATCGCGTGAGCATCTCGGACTACGCCAACATCTACAGCCACACTCACAGCATCGTGGACCAGAAGGAGGTGACCAACGCGCGCACTGTGCTCGAGAACGACGTGCGCATCACCTACCACGCGACCGTGCTGGCCGGCGTCCGCGTGGGCCGGGACGCGATGGTCGGCGCGGTGGCAGTGGCCACCAAGAACGTGCGCCCCTTCCACGTCAACGTCGGCATCCCGGCGAAATCGATCCGGGTCAAGCCCAACGCGCCGCCGGAGTCGTACGTCACCGAGCGTGTCGCCCAGCGCGATACCACGGAGCTCTGAGCTCTGCGCCGCCCCCGTGACCGCTGGTACACCTCGCCCTCGGCCCTGGTGGCCTGGGCCCTGCTCACGAGTGCCGCCCTGGGCTCGCTGGTCGGCGGCCTCCCGCGGCTCACCATGGTGGGCCTGGGGATCGCCGCCGGGCTGATCCTCCTGCTTGCCGCCTGGCGCAAGGAGTGGGAGGTGCCGCTCCACGCCATCGCCGCGACGCTGTTGGGCATCCTGGCATGGTTCGCCAACGACCGGGTCTGGTGGCTGGCCGTGGTCGCCGTGGTGAACATCTGCGGCAGCTTCTGGGTCGCCATCGTTCGCGGCCGGCGGCGCCTCCGGGAGTCCGAGGCCAAGGCCGAGCAGCTGGCCCGCCAGCTCGACCGCCGCATCAGCGAGCTCTTCTCGCTCCAGGAGCTGAGCTACGTCCTCTCCGAGTCGATTCAGCTGGACCGCATCGTGGACCAGGTCGCCAAGTACGCCGGCCGCTTTCTCCAGGCCGATGGCGCCATCGTCGTGCTGGCCGACGACGAGCAGGGCCGGTTGCTGCGGGTGGCCGGCGCGGCAGGAACGCTCGAGCCGCTGGTTGGGCAGGTCACGGAGGATCCCGAGACCGCACTCGTGCGCTTCGCCATTCAGCGGGAGCGCATCGAGGTCGCCCAGGGCGGCACGACCCCCTCGGTCAACCTCATCGCGGGGGTCACGGTTCGGTCGGCGGCGGTGGCGCCCCTCCGCTCGCAGGGCGTGACCATGGGCGCCCTCGCGGTCGCCGACCGGCAGGGGGGGCCCTTCACGACCGAGGACCTGTGGCTGCTCTCCACCGTCGCCACCAACGCATCGGTGGTGCTCGCCAACAGCCGGCTCTACGAGATCGTGCGCCGGAGCAAGGAGGAGTGGGAGACGGCGTTCAACGCGCTGGCGGAAGGGATCGCCCTGGTGGGACCCGGGGACGCGGTGCTGCGCGCGAACCGGGCGCTCGCCGCGCTGGCGGAGACGCCCGAAGCCGCGCTGGTCGGCCGCAGCTTCTGCAAGTCGCTCCCGGGGACGTCGGCGGCCGTGACCGCGCTCATCGAGGCCGCGCACCGGGGGGAGCGGCACGCGCCGGTCGTGGTCCGGATCGAGCGCACCGAGCGCGTGCTCCGGATCACCGCCGCGCCGTTCGCCGGGCGCGCGGGGCCGGGCCCCGTGGTCCTGCTGGTCGAGGACGTGACCGAGCAGCGCCTGATGGAGGCCCAGCTCATCCAGACCGACAAGATGGCGTCGATCGGACAGCTGGTCTCGGGCGTCGCGCACGAGCTCAACAACCCGCTGACCTCCATCGCCGGCCTGGCGGAGCTGCTGCTCGAGCGCCAACTCTCCCCCGACTTCCCCCGCGAGCACCTCCGCGTCATCCATGACCAGGCCGAGCGGGCGGGACGGATCGTGCGGAACCTCCTGACCTTCGCGCGCAAGGGCGTTCCTGAAGAGACGCCGGTCGACCTGAACGAACTCGCAGCGCGCACCGCCCTCCTGATCGTCTACGAGCTCGAGCTCCACGGCATCGAGCTGGAGCAGGCACTCAGTCCGGAGCCGATCGTGGTGCTCGGCGACCGCCACGAGCTGCAACAGGTCCTGCTCAATCTCATCACCAACGCGGTGCAGGCGGTGAGCGGCCTGCCGCCGGGCCGGCCCCGGAAGATCACGATCGCGACGGCCCGGGTCGACGCGGACGCGGTGCTCCGCGTGCGGGACACGGGTCCGGGGGTGCCGCCGCAGCATGCGTCGTACCTGTTCACGCCGTTCTTCACCACCAAGGCCCCGGGCCAGGGCACGGGCCTCGGCCTGTCATTGAGCTACGGGCTGGTCAAGTCCCACGGGGGCGTCCTGAGCTACGAGTCTCCGCCTGACGGCGGCGCCGAGTTCCGGGTCGTGCTGCCGTTCCACGACGCTCCCGCGGCGGCGCTCGAGGCCGAGCCCGCGCCGGGGCACCGGCGCGAGCCGCGCCGGGTGCTGGTGGTGGACGCCGATCCTGGCATCCATCGCGTGGTGAACGCGCTGCTGTCCCCGGAAGGGATCGAAGTGGAGGCGGCGCGGACGGGGGAACATGGACTGCGGCTGGTGAGCCACCGCGAGTACGACCTCATCATCGCCGATGCGGGGGCGACGACCGGCTCGGCGCAGCTCTTCGTGCACGCGCTGGTGGCGGCTTCGCCGGGTGCGGCCGAGCGCCTGGTGCTGACCTACGCCGGCCAGATTGAACCGGCCGAGCCGCTGCCGGACCGGCCGGTGCTGCGCGCACGGAAGCCGTTCAACCTGCGCGACCTCCACGCGCTGGCCTCGCAGGTCCTCGCTAGTAGCCCGCCGCGCTCGCCGGCTTCCAGGGCAGCAGGCTGACCCGCCCGCGCACGCGCGCGGCGGCGCGGGGTGCATCGGCGGTGGCCCAGTAGTTGCCTCCCGCCGTGAGATCCGGCGCGTCGATGAACCACCTGCTGGCTCGCAGGAACACGTTGCCCGTCACCTCGGTCCCGTGCCCCGCGCCATCCACCACCAGCCCGTCCCCCACCCCGTCGAAGACGTTGCCGCGCACCCGGCTGTCGATCGCACCACGCAGCACGATGCCCTGGCCCACCCCACCGAGCAGGTTGTCGTCGATCCGGAACCCTCGGCTCAGCGGCATGCCGGTGTCGGGCGCCGTGATGTCGATGCCCACCGGCGCGCCGAGCAGCAGGTTGGCCTCGAGGCCGGTGTCGCCGCCGTGCGCCACCTCGATCGCGGCCCGGCGTGCGCCGATCACCGTATTGCCGCGGACGATGCCGCCGCTCAGCCGGACCAGTTGAAAGCCGGTCGCCGCGCTGTCCGCCCGGTTCTCGAGAAAGGTCACGCTCCAGCTGCCCCGCGCCGCGAAGCCGGCCGCTCCCGCGAACGAGGCGTCATTGCGGTAGACGAGGTTACCGACTGAGGCCCGATCCACCGGCGGTTGTCCCGTCAGCAGCACGCCGATGCTCGAGCCGGTGAGATCGTTCTCGGCGATCGTGTTCGAATCGCTCCCCTCGCGAATGAGGATCGCGGCAGCCCCGCAGTCAGCCTCGGGCGCCGGACAGCGTCGGGTGCGCGCCGCCCGGTTACGGACGATGGTGTTGTGGCTCGACCGGAAGAGATGGAGCGCCCAGCCGGTGTTGTCCGTGAGGTCGTTGTCCGCGAGGTAGGAATCGTTTGCGTCCACCAGACCGATGCCGTTCTGGCCCCCGTGGGCGATGACCCCGGTGACGCTCGCACTGGCGGTCCCGCGAAGCAGAACGCCGCCACCGTACGGAACGAACACGTCCGGATGCGCCAGGTCGAGCCGGTCGGTGGTGTCCGTGCGCTCTTCCGTGGAGCGCAGGACCTGGCGCCGGCTGCCGGAAACGTCGGTCCCGCTGAGCCGGTGGTTCCGCCCCCCTTCGAGGCGGATACCGTACCGGTACCCCCGCACGATGCCACCGATCAGCGTTACCCCGTCCACACCACGGCTCGCGACGCCGACGCCCGTGTACCGCGCGGGGACCGAGTCGCCGCTCTCGATCGTCACCCCGGACAGGTCGATTCGCGTCCCCGAAGCGGCGGCGATCAGCACCCCGCGCTCGGCGGGATCGGCGATGCGGTACCGCCCCGGGCAGATCCGCACGTCGCCCTGCACCTGGGTGCCCGCCCGGGTGAGGCGGACACACGGCGCGGCCGCCCCCTCCGCCCGGACGATTCCCGCGCAGAGCAGTGCGGCGAGCGCGCCCGGCAGTCCCCCCAACCGGCGCGGGCTCACGGGCGCACCGGATACCCGCGCTCACGGAGATACGCACGCGCCTCCGGGAGCGTGGTGCCCTGAAAGTGGAAGATCGTGGCGGCGAGCACCCCGTGCGCCCCCGCCTCGAACGCATCGGCGAGGTGCTCGAGCCGGCCGGCCCCGCCCGAGGCGATCACGGGGATCGGGACGGCGGACGAGGCGGCCGTGATCAGCGGGAGGTCATATCCTGCGCCGGTGCCGTCGCGGTCCATCGAGGTGAGCAGGATCTCGCCCGCGCCGAGCGCATCGAGTCGCCGGAGCCAGTCGATCGCCTCGAGCGGCGTCTCCTCCCGTCCCCCATTCACCATGACCGTCAGGCGGCCGCCGATCCGCTTCACGTCCACCGCCGCCACGATGCATTGGGTCCCGAAGCTCTCCGCCAGGCGGGACACGAGCGACGGGTCGCGCACCGCGGCGGTGTTGATGGCGACCTTGTCGGCTCCCGCGCGGAGTGCGGCGCCCGCGTCGGCCACCGTGCGGATCCCGCCGCCCACCGTGAACGGAATGAAGATCGATTCCGCGACCCGGCCGACCATCTCGAGCGTGGTCTGCCGGGCCTCGTGGCTGGCCGAAATGTCCAGGAAGACCAGTTCGTCCGCGCCCTCGGCGTCGTAGCGCGCGGCCTGCTCGACCGGGTCGCCGGCGTCGCGGAGGGACGTGAAGTGAACCCCCTTCACGACCCGGCCCTCGGCCACGTCGAGGCAGGGGATGATGCGTCGCGCTAGCATACGCGGAGGACGTCTTCGACCGAGCCCGCCTCGCCTGGTCCGAGCAGGGCCACGATGTCGTCGAGCGCCCGCGCCTCGCGCGGCCAGGCGAACCGGCGGCGCGCCTCGGCGAGCCGCAGCCACTCGAAGCGGTCGTGCTCCGCTCCCGTCCGGACCGCCGCCCCGTGGGCGACGAACGCCGCGAACACCGGCACCAGCGCCACCTCGTCGAGGCGGTGCTGGTAGAACGCCTCCACCCGGCTCAGGTTGTAGAGCCGCTCTGCCGGCAGCCCGGTCTCCTCCGCCAGCTCCCGGCGGGCGGCGTCGGCCGGCGTTTCGCCCGCTTCGATGTGCCCATGCACCGTCTCCCAGGAGCCGGGGCATCGGCCGCCGGCGGCGCGGCGAAGCACCAGGCATTCGAGCGCACCACCGGCGCCCCGGAGCACGTACAAGTCGACCAGGGACACCCGAATGGACGTCACGGGCGCCACCGGGCGAAGGCGTCGAGCAGCTCGATCCCCGCCCGCTGCGACTTCTCCGGGTGGAACTGGGCGCCGATCACGTTGCCGCGGCCCACCAGCGTGGGGAACACCCGCTCGTACGTCCCGGTGGCCAGGATGTCCTCGTCCGGCAGCCCCCATGGGTGGTAGCTGTGCACGTGATAGAAGAACTGGGGCGCGTCGTGGAACACGGCTTCGAGCATGGCGTGCCCACGGCCCGCGGGCGTCGGATCCACCCGGGCCCAGCCGACGTGGGGCACCGGCAGCGCGGTGTCGAACCGGCGCACCTCGCCCGGGAGGATGCCGAGCCCGGGCACGCCCGGCGCCTCGGCGCTGGCGCCAAAGAACAGCTGCAGTCCGAGGCATATTCCCATCACCGCCTGCCCGTGCGCCGCGGCGTCCCGCACCGCGGCGCCCAGTCCGGTGGACTCGAGCGTGCGGGAGGCCTGCCCGAAATGGCCTACCCCCGGTACCAGCACGTGGTCGGCCAGGCGGACTTCGTCGGGGTCCGTGGTGAGAGTGGCGGCATGCCCGCCGGCCGCGAGGGCGCGGACGACGCTCTTCAGGTTGTTCACCCCGTAGTCCACCACGACGATCACAGGGCGCCCTTGGTCGAGGGTACGCCGACCACCCGCGGATCGATGCTGGTGGCGCCGTCGAGCGCGCGGGCGAACGCCTTGAACGCGGCTTCCACGATGTGATGCGGGTTGTCGCCGCGGATCAGGTCCATGTGCACCGTCAGCCCCGCATTGAGGACCACGGCCCGGAAGAACTCCGGCGTGAGGAAGACATCGTAGTCGCCGAGCATCTGCCACTTCGGGATCTCGATCTCGTAGCACAAGTAGGGCCGGCCCGAGACGTCCACCACCGCCCGCACGAGCGCCTCGTCGAGCGGCACCAGCGCGTCGGCGTAGCGGCGGATGCCGGCCCGGTCACCCAGAGCGCGCTCGAGTGCCAGCCCGAGAGCGATGCCCGTGTCCTCCACCGTGTGGTGGCCGTCCACGTGCAGGTCCCCCTGGGCCTCGACGGTGAGGTCGAGCAGCGCGTGCCGCGCCAGGGCCTCGAGCATGTGATCGAAGAAGCCGATGCCGGTGCGCACGGTGGCCGTGCCGTGTCCGTCGAGCTCCACGCGGACATGGAGGTCGGTCTCCTTGGTGGTACGGCGGATCTCCCCGATGCGGCTCACGATCACCTCGCGTCGAACTCTGCCTTCACTCCGTGGCCCCCACGATCTCTCCCAGCGCCTCCCCCACGGCGTCCACGTCCTCCGCGGTGCCGACCGAGATCCGCAGGCACTGCGCCAGCTCGGCCGCGCTCGAGACGTCCCGGACCAGAATCCCGTAGTCGTCCAGCAGCCGGCGGAATACCTCGCGCGCCGGCTGCCGGTGGCACCGGATCAGCACGAAGTTCGCGGCACTCGGGTACACCGTGATCCCGGGCAGTCCGGCGAGCCGGCCCATCAACCGGTCCCGCTGCTCCACGATCAGCCGGACCCGCTCCTCGAGCGCCGGCCGGTGGCGGAGCGCCGCCGAGGCCGCCGCGAGTGTCACCACGTTGACGTTGTAGGGCAGCTTGCCCTTGGCGATCTCCCGGGCCACCGCGGGGTGCGCCAGCGCGAGCCCGAAGCGGAGTCCGGCCATGCCGAGGGCCTTCGAGAAGGTCCGCAGCACCACCAGCCGGGAGCTATGGGCCAGGAGCGGCACCGCCGTGGGCCCGCCGAACTCCTGATAGGCCTCGTCGCACACCACCAGCGCCCCGGTCTGCTCCAGGACACGCTCCACCGCGCCCTCTGGCAGCGCCGATCCGGTGGGGTTGTTGGGCGAGTTCAGCACGACCACCCGGGCCCGCTCGCGCACCGCCGCCTCGATCAGCGCATCCACGTCGTACGCGAAGTGGGCGCCCAGCGCCACCGGCCGGTAGCGTCCGCCCAGGACGCCGGTGAGCAGCCGGTACAGGGAAAACGTCGGCGTGGGCGCCACCACGACGTCTCCGGCCTCCAGTGCGACGGACAGTGTGGCCTGGATCAGCTCGTTGGAGCCGTTCCCCACCAGGACGCCGTCTGCCGTCCAGCCGTAGTGCGTGGCGAGGCCGGCGAGGAGCGTCGGCGGGGCGAATTCCGGATAGCGCTGCCACGGGGCGGCGGCCGCCGCCGCGAGCACTTCGCGCTTCAGCTCCGCCGGTACGTCCCACGGGTTTTCGTTCTGGTTGAGCTTCCGCCGCGCGACGGGCGCGCTCAGGGTGTACGCGCTCTGGGCCCGCACCGCGGGCTTGATGAGCGCGAGCCCTTCCGCGCCGTCGGATGACGCGCCGGCCGGGTCGGCGGGCGCGTCTCTGAGCGGTCGGGTGAGAGCGTCGGTCGGGGAAGTCGGCGGGCGACTCAAGCGCGGCGGCGGCCGAGGACCGCCTCCAGCCGGGCGGAGAGGGCACGAGCGCGGAACGGCTTGGTGATGAAGTCGTCGGCCCCGAGCTCGAAGACGCGCGCTTCGTTGTCCTCGTCTCCCTTCGCGCTCAGCACCACGACGGCGATCCCGCTCGTGGCCGGCCGCGAGCGGAGCTGTCGCAGGACGCTGTACCCGTCGAGGCCCGGCAGGTTGAGGTCGAGCACGACGATGTCCGGCGCGTGGCGGTCCACCTCGTCGAGCGCCTGGACCCCGTCCCGCGCCTCGGCGACGACGTACCCCTCGCGCTCCAGCAGGTCCTTCATCACCCGGCGCAGCGCGTCCTCGTCCTCGACCAGCAACACCTTCGTCCCCCGCCCGCGACCCGACGCGGCCCGCTCGACTGCGCCGTGCTCGTCCACCACTTCCATCTCCAAGGTGAAATCGAGCGAGGGCACCGACGCCACCGTGGCCATCGGGGGCGGGGCCGGAGGCGGCGGGGCGCCCTCCGGGCGGCGCCCGACCTGGAGCGGCTCGGGCGGAGCCACGCGTCCCTGGTCTTGCGGCACGTCCGTGACGCGGAGCAGCTCCTCGAGCGTGGAATCGCCCGCGATGACGTGCCGCAGGCCGCTCTCCCAGAGCGACCGCATGCCGGCGGCCCGCGCCGCCTCGGAGATCTGGTCGGCGGTGGCGCCCTGCCCGATGAGGCGCTCGATCTCGCGGGTCACCGTCAGCACCTCCATGATGCTGAACCGCCCGCGATACCCCGTCTGGGTGCAGTTGCTGCAGCCGACTGCGCGGAAGAGAGCGGTGCCGGCGGGAATGAACCGGGCCACCCGCTCGGGCACCGGGTCGGTGGCCGGCTGCCGGCAGGCCAGGCAGAGCCGGCGCATCAGCCGCTGGGCCACCACGCCGCGCAGCGCCGAGGCGATCTTGTACGGCTCCATCCCCATGTCGACCAGGCGGGTGACCGCGTTCGGGGCGTCGTTGGTATGGAGCGTGGAGAGCACCAGGTGACCGGTGAGCGATGCCTGCAGCGCGATCTGGGCGGTCTCCTGGTCGCGGATCTCGCCCACGAGCACCACATCGGGGTCCTGCCGCAGGATCGATCGCAGCGCGGAGGCGAAGGTGAGCCCGGCCTTCTCGTGCACCTGCACCTGGACGATGTTCTCGCCCAGCCGGTACTCGACCGGATCCTCCACCGTGACGATGTTCACGCCCTCGCTCTGGATCAGCCGGATGGCGGAGTAGAGCGTCGTGGTCTTGCCCGAGCCGGTCGGGCCGGTCACGAGGAGAATGCCTTCCTTGGATGAGAGCAGGTTGCGGACCGACTCCTGCTCGTCGCGGTGCATGCCCAGCGCGTCCAGGCTCAGTGCCGTGGCCCGCTGGCTCAGGATCCGGATCACGACCTTCTCGCCCAGCGACGCCGGGAGGGTCGACACGCGGAGGTCCACGGGCTCGCCGTTGACCGACACGCGAGCGCGCCCATCCTGCGGCCGGAGCCGGTCGGCGATGTCGAGCCCCGACATGATCTTGATCCGCGAGATGAGCGGCAGGCCGGCGTTTCGGGGAATCTTCATCACCTGCCGGAGCACGCCGTCGATGCGGTAGCGCACGGCCACCCCGCCCTCAATGGGCTCGACGTGGATATCGCTCGCGCGGCTGGTCACGCCGTCGGCGAGCATCACGTCCACCAGGCGGATGATCGGACGCTGGCTCGCCTCTTCCGCGCTGGCCGCGACCTCCTCTTCCTCCTCCTCGATCGCGCGCACGTCGAAGTCGCCGCCGATCCCCTCGAGCAGCCGGCTGACCACGTCCTCGTTCCGGTACATCTCGTCGAGCCGCTGGCGGATGGAGGCCGGGGGACCGAGCAGCATCCGGACTTCTCGGCCCGTGACGAACGCCAGCATCTTCTCCGCGTCGAGGTCGAACGGGTTCGCGGTCGCCACCTCGAGATACGAATCGGTCTGGCCCACGGGCACGACGTTGAAGCGCCGCGCCACCTGCTCGGGCACGCTCTGTTGCAGCTTGGGGTCGAGCCGGGTCAGGTCCGCGATGGGAATCCGGAAGCGGGCGGCGATCGCCTTGAGGACCTGGTCGTCGCCGATCAGCTTGCGCTGTACCAGGACTTCCCAGAGCGAGGCGGGCGCGGATGCCGGCTCCTGGCGAATCCCTGCGACGGTCCCATCGGGCAACAGGGGCTCGACGGTGTTGACCAGCCATTCATCCGTGAACTGCATCGTTCGGCTCTGGGGATAATGAAGGATCCGGCGGGGGAGTCGGCGCGCGCCCTGAGGAAGATAAGGCGTCTACAACAGCCCCCACCAGTCCCGATTCACGTCCACCGTCACCCCGAACTCCCCGTCCCTGAGCCCGACGCCCGCCTCGACCCGGATCAGCCGCATGAACCACTCGAGCGCCACACCGGCCACCGGCCGCACGCCGTCGGTGGTAGCCCAGGGTAGCCCGGCGATCGGCCGGCCGGCCATGCCCGCGGCAAGGAACGGAGCCACTGTCATCGTCCGCCCGGTCGAGGCGAACGACCCGAGCGAGATCGCGGGCACGGGCACCTCGAAGCGCCATTCCACCTGTCCCAGGGCGACCTCCCGGCCGCCGAACGCCCGGAACGGCTCGCCGACGAGAGTTCCGCGGCCGCCGATCGCGAAGCTCCGGTGTGGCGGCAGTCCGTCGGTCCCCGCTCCGAGATAGAGGCGGGAGACGAGCTGGTGGCCGGCAAGAGTGGTGAGCCAGCGGCCCTCGAGAGTGGCGCGCGCGTAGTCGCGCGGGCCCTCGCCGCCCTCCACGCTGAGACGGCCCTGGAGGTCACGCCGCACCGCGATGCCCCCGCTCGCCCGCTCGAGCTCCACGCGCGCCACCCGATATGTGCCCGACCCGAGGGCGGGATTCGGGCGGTAGCTGCCGGTCGCGGGCGTCGCGCGGACGCCCACGGACCGGCTCTCCTCGACGCCGGCCGACAGCCCGAGCGCCGTGCGTCCGCTGAGACGCTGCCGGAGCCCGACCGTGGCGGCATGAAGCAGCACATAGTCGCCGTGGTCGGTGCCTCCCTCCTGCGCCAGGAGCGAGTTCACCACCGGCGCGATGACCGGCAGGTCGCTGAGATCGCGGATCTGTCGGGTCGCGGAGAGCGTCACCTGGGTCGCGCCGAGGCCGGCGCCGATCGCCAGCCCGCCGGTGATCCGATGGTCCGACGTCCCGTAGCCGAGGGAGGGACGCAGCTGGACCCGGCTGCCCCGAAGACCGACCACGCCGCCGAACCCCACGGCCAGCCCCTGCACCCGGTTCACGCGGGCCAGGTCGCTCACCGAGCCCGCCGCGAGTCGCCGAGCCGGCAGTCCGCTGAGCGCCCGGGCGCCGGCGATCCGCTCGACCTCCACCCGGAGCGCGTCCATGTCCTGCCGGTTCACCGGGGTGGCGACCCCGGCGATCGCCTCCGCCAGCGGCGTGGTCCAGGTCGAATCGGCCGGCCGGGGACGGACGAGCCCCGCGATCGCGGGCCCCTGGAACAGGCCGTCGGCCAGCGGCGGGTTCAGGTCGTACCCTTCGATCTCCCACCGCCCGCGGATGATCCCGCGGGCCGGGAAGTCGAGCCAGCTCGTGCGCCGGCGGATCTCCACTTCCTGGCGGTAGGGCAGCCAGTAGCGCTGCTCGTAGAGCGCGTTCTCCAGGACGATGCTGATGTCCTCGAGCTGCGAATCCAGATACGCGGCCGGCGTGAAGCTGAAGCGGAAGCGGACGAGCTGCGCCGTCGCGGCGTCGAGGTAGAGCGTGCCGACCACGAGCGCGCGCGCGAACGAGCGCGGCCGCACCTGCACCTCGCGGACGACCGTCTCTCCCGCCGCGGTCCGGATGGCGAGCGAGTCGCCGAGTGCGAAGTCGTAGGCGTCGAGCCCCGTTGGCGAGAGCGGATGCGGCACGTCGCGAACTTCGTCGCCCTCGCCGATCCGGATGGCATCCCCGAAGTTGTTGGTGACGATGCCGAGGTGGTCCCGGTGGTAGTCGATGTCCGTCGGAAGGAAAGCGCCGTCGCGCCAGCCGAGGATGACCTGCTTGCTCCGGTCCGGTGCCCGCCAATACACTTCCACGCGCAGCTCGTCGGCCTTGACCAGCCGGGGCGGCTCGGTCAGCCCCTCGCCCACCTGCGCCAGGAAGAAGACGAACCCGTGCGCCCGGGTGCGATAGCTCCCAAGCGAGGAGTCCGCCTGCGCGGCCAGGCGCCCGGCGGCCGCCTGCCGCACCAGCTCGAGCGCCGCGGGCGCGTTCCAGTCCTGCGCAGAGAGCGGGGACCCGCGGGTGAGCAGAAGCACCAGCGCCGCACGCACCGCACGTTGCACCACGCACCTCTCACGCTGGCAGGGGATCGATGACGGGAATATCCCGGGGGCGATGGAGCCGGGCAAGCTGGCTCTGCCTGGCCGCGGCGGCATGCGGCGGTCGTGCCGCGCCCGGTGCCAAGGCCGTCGAGCCCTCGGCGGCCCGCGTCATTCCGCTCGCCTCCGCCATCGTGCTCGAGACGGCCGGCCCCCCGCCAGCCGACACCGCGGTGAGTTTCACGGCGGGTGAACCGCATACGATCGTGCTCCGCCATGGGCCACCCGAGAACGTCGTCTTCGCCGAGGTGAACTTTTCCGCGGAGGCCTTCCGCGCCGACAGCGGACGCCTCGTCGAGGTGGAGGTGCGGCCGCGGCCGGGCGTCTACGGCCTCGAGGTGCTCACCAGTGTGCCGTTCGGCGAGGGCGCGTCCATCGTGTTCAAGTACCCGCGCTACTTCTCCGCGCCGGCCCGCGCCCGTGGGGTCTACGGGACCGATGCCCTCTACGAGCGGGCGCTCGCCGTGGGCCAGCTCCTGCCCGACGGCCCGCTCCTGTCGCTGCTGCCCTCGACCAGGCCCGCCGCGGACAACCTCCGCGCCCCCCTGCTCGCGCCCGGGATCTACCTGGTGGCGGCTCCCCAGTGACCGCGACCTTCGACGCGTTCGCGGCGAGCGCTAGGCACGGCGGCGCGATGGTCCCCGTGACCCGCCAGGTGGTCCTCGACGGAGACACGCCCGTCTCGGCGTTCGCCAAGCTGCATCGCGGGCCCTACGGTTTCCTCCTGGAATCGCTCGAGGGCGGCGAGCGCTGGGCCCGCTACACCTTCCTCTCGACCGACCCGCGCGAGGTGTTCCGGTATCGCGGCCGCACCTGCGCCCGCTGGACCGCGACGGAGGGCTGGCGCGGTGTCGAGACCGAGCTTCCCCCGCTGGAGCATCTCGGCAGCCTCCTCCGCCAGCATCCGCCGGTGGACGTGCCGGGGCTCCCGCGGTTCACCGGCGGGGCCGTCGGCTACCTCGGGTACGACATCGTCCGCACGATCGAGTCGTTGCCCGACGCGCCGCCCGACGACCGCGACCTGCCGGACGCGATCATGATGGTGACGGATACGCTGCTCGTGCTGGACAACCTCTACAACCGCGCCACCGTGATCGCGAACGTCGAGGTGCCACCCGAGGCCGACAACGCCGAGCTCCGCCGGCTCTTCGCGACGGCGGAGGCGCGCATCGACGAGTGGGTCGGCCGGCTCGCCTCCCCCGGCACGATCCACCCGCTGGGGCTGGAGACCCCGAGGGCGCTGCCCCCCACGACCTCCCCGACGGCCGACGAGCGCTTCAGGGAGGACGTCTGCCGGATCAAGGAGTACATCGCGGCCGGCGACACCTTCCAGACCGTGCTCTCCCGGCGCCTCGACGTCGCCGCGCCCGATCCATTCCTCACCTATCGCTACCTCCGGGCGCTCAACCCTGCGCCATATCTGTATTATCTCCACTGCGATGACATCCAGGTGATCGGCAGCTCGCCCGAAGTCCTGGTCCGGGTCGAGGAGGGGGAGGTGACCCTGCGACCCATCGCCGGCACCCGGCCCCGCGGCGACACCCCCGACGAGGACGCGGCGCTCGCGGAGGAGCTGGCGGCGGACCCCAAGGAGCGCGCCGAACACCTGATGCTGGTGGACCTGGGCCGGAACGACGTGGGACGGGTGGCGGAATTCGGCTCGGTGCGCCTCACCGCCTTCATGACCATCGAGCGCTACTCGCACGTCATGCACCTGGTGAGCGAGGTGCGGGGACAGCTCCGGCCAGAGCTCGACGCCTTGGCCGCGCTGGCGGCCTGCTTCCCCGCGGGTACCGTCTCCGGCGCCCCCAAGGTGAGGGCAATGCAGATCATCGATGAACTCGAGCCGGTCCGCCGCGGCCCCTATGCGGGGGCCGTCGGCTACATCGGCTGGGGCGGCCGCACGATGGACACTGCGATCACCATCCGCACCTGCGTCATGCGTGGCGGCCGGGCCTGGATTCAAGCAGGTGCGGGCATCGTGGCCGACTCCGATCCCGCCGCCGAGTGGCGGGAGACCGAGGCCAAGGCACGGGCGGTGCTGCTCGCGCTCGCGTTCGCGGGATCGGCCGAGCATGCGTCACCCTGAGCGAAGCGAGGGGGATGCTGCGACGCAGGTCCCCTGCACTTCGTTCAGGGTGACTCGCGTCCGTACCGCTCCCTATATTGCGGCATGCCCTTGTACCGCCTCGTGAGTACGGCCGGCGACCAGACCTTCGAACTCCCCGAAGGCCGCACCCTCGTCGTGGGCCGCGGGGGCGCCAGCGACATCGCCATCTATGACCCGACGATCTCCCGCCGCCACGCCGAGCTGACCGTCGGCGCCGACGGCGTCCGGGTGAAGGACCTCGGCAGCTCAAACGGCACCTGCATCAACGGCGCCAGGATCACCGCTGGACGGCTCGCCCCCGACGACTCGGTGACCTTCGGGAAGGTGTCCTTCCGCCTGAGCGGCGCGGGGCCGGCGCCCCTGGTGCCGCCGCGTCCGGCGATCGCCGCGGAGGCGGGCCCGCCGGGGAGTCGGATCGTCCGCCAACTCGTGGTCAGCGGGGGCGTCCCTCCGGGCATCACCAGCCGCGACGGTCCCCCGGCGGGGAAGCTCCGAGCCGGTGCTACCACCGGGGAAGCGCGCCAGGCCGTCAAGCTGCAGATGCTGCTCGAGGTCTCCCAGAAGCTCTCCGCCGAACTCGACCTCGACAGGCTCCTCCGCACGATCGTCGATACCACCTTCGAGATCATGAGCGTGGACCGTGTCACCATCGTGCTGCGGAACGAGGAGACCGGGGAGCTCGTGCCGACGATCTCCCGCAGCCGCCTGGACGACGCCCAGCCGCTCCAGGTGCCGCGCTCGATCGCGGACAAGGTGATGCAGGAGCGGGTGGCGGTCGTGTCGCAGAACGCACCGGCGGACGCCCGTTTCCGAGGGCAGTCGATCCTGCTCCAGAATGTGCAAAGCGCCATGTGCTCGCCCCTCATGGCCTCGGCCGAGCGGGTGCTCGGGCTGCTCTACGTCGACAACCTGACCACCACCGACACCTTTACCGACGAGGACCTGCAGTTCCTCGTCGCGTTCAGCGGGCTTGCGGCCATCGGCCTCAAGAACTCGCGCTATGCGGAGCAGATCCGCCGCGAGGCCACCGTGCGCTCCAACTTCGAGCGCTATTTCGCGCCCAACGTGGCCGCCGAAATCGCGCAGCAGGACGGAGCCATTCGCCAGGGGGGCGAGCGCCGCCCGACGACCGTGCTCTTCAGCGACATTCGGGGCTTCACCGCGATGGCCGAATCGATGGGCCCGGACGCGATTGCCCAGCTCCTGAGCGAGTACTTCAGCGAAATGGTCGACGTGATCTTCGAGCACGGCGGCACGCTCGACAAGTTCATCGGCGACGCGATCATGGCGCTATGGGGGGCACCGATCGCCCACGCGGACGATCCGGACCGGGCGCTTCGCGCCGCGATCTCGATGCAACGGTCGATCGGGCGGCTCAACGAGCGGTGGGCGAGCCAGGGCCGCCCGGTGATCGGCGTCGGGATCGGCATCAACCACGGCGACGTCTTCGCCGGCAACATCGGCAGCCACCGCCGCCTGGAGTACACGGTCATCGGCGACGCGGTGAACGTCGCCGCTCGGGTCTGCGCCCAGGCGGGCCCGGGCGAGATCCTGGTGACGGACTCCCTGCTGGGTGTGGTGAGGGATCGGGTGTCCTGCGAGTTCCTGCCGGAGATGGTGCTCAAGGGCAAGGCCCAGGTGGTGCAGGTCTACCGGGTGCGGGACATGCAGCCTCAGCTCACCTCCGTCACCGCCGCGGTGCCGCTCCGCCCCTCGAACCGGTAGGCGTGACCGGCCCGCTCGAGCAGCTCGAGCACCAGCCGCAGCGGCAGCCCCATCACGCTGAAGAAGTCGCCGTCGATCCGCTCCACCAGCGCCGCCCCGTAACCCTGGATGCCGTAGGCCCCCGCCTTGTCCATCGGCTCGCCCGTCGCCACGTAGGCCTCGAGCATGGCGTCGTCCAGCCGGCGGAAGACCACGTTGGTCACGTCCGTCGCTTGATGGATCGTCTCGTCCGCCAGCAACGCGACGGAAGTCACCACCTGGTGGGTGCGGCCCTGGAGTTTGCGGAGCATACGGAGCGCGTCGACCGCGTCGATCGGCTTCTCGAGCACCTGGTCCCGCACCACCACCGTCGTGTCCGCCCCCAGGACCAGGCTTCCCGGAACGCTCAACGCCTTCTCCCGCGCCAGCCGCTCCACGTAGTCCATCGGCGTCTCGACCGGCCGGCGGACCTCGGGAATGTTGGAGGGCACCACTCGCACGGGAATGCCGAGCATCTCGAGCAGCTGACGGCGGCGGGGAGACGCGGAGGCCAGGGTGAGAATTTCGCGGGTCACACGCGGTCCAGGATGAGGGTCACGGGTCCGTCGTTGTGGATCTCGACCTGCATGTCGGCCCCGAACTCGCCGGTGGCCACGTCGAGCCCTCGGCTCCGGAGCGCGGCGACGAAGCGCTCATAGAGCGGAATGGCGGTCTCCGGCCGGGCCGCGTCGATGAACGAGGGCCGGCGGCCCTTGGTGGCGTCGCCGTAGAGCGTGAACTGGCTGATCACCAGCACCGCGCCCCGCACCTCAGCCAGGCCGAGGTTCATCTTCCCCTCGACGTCCGCAAAGAGCCGGAGACCGAATACCTTCTCGGCCATCCAATCTACCTGCTCGGCAGTATCGCCGTGAGTGAATCCGACGAGCAGGCAGAAGCCCCGGCCGACGGCGCCCGCCACCCGGCCGTCGATCGTCACGGACGCCTTCGAGACTCGCTGGAGCACGACTCGCACCGGCAGGGTTCCCGTCGGGATCGATTATTGTTCCGTCATCGGACACTTCACGCGGCTCATGCCTTCCCCATAAAGATAGAAGGCATGGCTGCTTGGGAGACAGAATGGGTTCCGGGGACCGTTGCATCATTCCCGCCCCCCACCGGCCCGAGCCGGCGGCCTGGACGGACGACCGGCTCACCGCCGCATGGCTGGGGCACGCCACCGTGCTCCTCAACTTCCACGGCACCTGGATCCTCACCGACCCGGTGCTCGAGCACCGCATCGGCCTCGGTCTCGGTCGCGCCAAGGTGGGGCCCCGGCGGCTGATCCAGCCGGCGCTCGCCAAGCGCGAGCTGCCCCGACTCGACGCCGTCCTGCTCTCGCACGCCCACATGGACCATACCGACCTCGGCACCCTGCGGGCGATCCCTCCGCGCGTGCGGGTGGTGGTCCAGTCGGGCAATCGGGACCTCGTCCGCCGGTTCCACACGGTGGACGAGCTCGCCTGGGGTGAGACGACGCGGATCGGCGACGTGGAAGTGGAGTCGGTGGAGACCCGCCACTGGGGCGCGCGCATGGTCACCGACCGGCACCGGGGCTGGGGCGGATACCTGATCCGGAAGGGTCGGCACACCGTGCTCTTCGGCGGCGACACCGCCTACACCGACGCGTTCACCGCCCTCAGGCGCCGGGGACCGGTCGACCTCGCCATTCTCCCCATCGGCGCATACGACCCCTGGATCACCAGCCACGCCTCGCCCGAGGAAACCTGGCGGATGTTCCGGGCCCTCGACGCAGCATACCTGCTCCCCATCCATCACTCCACCTTCCGCCTCAGTCGCGAGCCGGTTCACGAGCCCGTCGCGCGGCTCCTGGCGGCCGCGGGCCGCGAGCGCCCGCGCATCGTCATCACCGAGGTCGGCCAGACCTGGTCCCTTCCGGTGGCAGGATCGAGCGCGGTTGCCTGAGACGCAAACGCCCCCGGCTTCCCGGGGGCGGCGGCAGCGGGAGCCGGACCGACTACTCCACCGTCACCGACTTTGCGAGGTTTCTGGGCTGGTCCACGTTGCAGCCGCGCGCGACCGCCACATAGTACGACAGCAGCTGCAACGGGACGCTGGTGAGGATCGGCGTCAGCAGGTCGAGGGTGTCGGGGATCGTGAACGTGGCGTCCGCCAGGCGCTCGATCTCCGCGTCGCCCTGGTTGATGAGGGCAATCACCTTCCCGCCTCGCGCCTTCACCTCCTCGATGTTCGACACGATCTTCGAATGCACCGCATCCCGCGGCGAGATGAAGACCACCGGCATGTTCTCGTCGATCAGCGCGATCGGGCCGTGCTTCATCTCCGCGGCCGGATAACCCTCGGCGTGGATGTAGGAGATTTCCTTCAGCTTGAGGGCACCCTCGAGCGCCACCGGGAAGTTCACGCCGCGCCCAAGATAGAGCGCGTTGGCGGTCGTGCTGAGGAATCGGTCGGCCAGCACCTCGATCTCGGCGGACCGGGCGAGGATGTCAGCGATCTGTTCGGGAAGCCGGCGGAGCGCCTCGATGAACTGCCGCCCCTGCAGGATGCTCAGATTCCGCAGCCGCGCCAGGCGGAGCGCCACCAGGGCAAGCGCCGCGACCTGGCTGGTGAACGCCTTCGTGCTCGCCACTCCCACTTCGGGCCCCGCGTGCAGGTAGATGCCGCCTTCCACCTCGCGGGCGATCGTCGATCCCACCACGTTGATCAGCCCGATGGTGCGCGCCCCGCGCCGCTTGGCCTCACGGATCGCGGCGAGCGTGTCGGCGGTCTCGCCGCTCTGCGAGATCCCGATGACGAGGGTGCGCTGGTCCACCACCGGGTTGCGATAGCGGAACTCCGAGGCATACTCGACCTCGACCGGAATCCGGGCCATCTCCTCGAGCATGTACTCGCCGATGAGTCCCGAGTGCCAGGACGTGCCGCACGCCGTGATGACGATGCGCTCGACCCGCTTGAGCTCGTCGTCGCTCAGATTGAGGCCGAAGACGCGAGCCGTCCCCTCGTCGTCGAGCAGGTGGCCGCGGAGCGTGTTGCGGAGGCTCTCCGGCTGCTCGCAGATCTCCTTGAGCATGAAATGCGGGAAGCCGTTCCGCTCCACCATCGCCAGGTCCCAGTCGATCTGGTTCACCGGCTTGGTGATGCGCGTGGTCTGGAGGTTGCGCACCCGGTAGCCTTCGCGGGTGAGCACCACCATCTCGCCGTCGTCGAGGTAGACCACCGAGCGGGTGTACTGCAGGAGCGGCGAGGCGTCGGACGCGACGAACCACTCGTTCTCCCCCACGCCCACCAGCAGCGGCGATCCCTTGCGGGCCGCCACGAGCACGCCCGGCTCGTCGGCCGAGATGAATGCCAGGCCGTATGCGCCGTCCACGTCTCGGAGGGCCTCGGCCACGGCCTCCTCGAGATCGCCCTGGTAGAACTCACCTACCAGGTGCGCAAGCACCTCGGTGTCGGTTTCGGACTGGAAACTGTGGCCGCGGGCCTCGAGCGCCTTCCGAATGGCGTTCGAGTTCTCGATGATCCCGTTGTGAATGACCGCGATCCGTCCGGACTGGTCGGTGTGCGGGTGGGCGTTCGGGGTCGTGGGCGCGCCGTGCGTGGCCCAGCGGGTGTGCCCGATGCCGAGGGTGCCCGTCGGCATGCGCGCCTGGAGCTCCTGCTCGAGCACGCTGAGCTTGCCGGCGGCCTTCACGATCTTGAGGCCGCTGCCGTTCACCACCGCGATGCCCGCGGAATCGTACCCGCGGTATTCCAAGCGGCGGAGCCCCTCGAGGAGCAACCCGGCCGCCTGCCTTGGTCCGATGTAGCCGACGATGCCACACATCAGGGCATGAACCTCACTGCAGGAGTTCGCGAGCCGTCGCGACCAGCGACTCGGCGTCGGCCGACGTCGGTGCCTCGGCGATCAGTCGGACGATCGGCTCCGTACCGGACGGTCGGACGTGGAGCCAGCGGTCCCGCCAGGAGAGCCGGAGCCCATCCCGCTCGTCGGCCTCCGCATCCTTGAACCGCGCCCGGAGTCGCTGGTAGATCGGCGCGAGCCGCGGCCCGCGTGGGCCCTTCGCCTTGACGATGGCATACCGGGGGGACGACGCCACCAGCTCCGACACTGTTAGTCCATTCGTAGCAAGAAGATGCAAGATCAAGGCCACGCCCAGCGGAGCGTCGCGCCCGAGGTGGAGGGCCGGGAGTATCACGCCGCCGTTCCCCTCGCCGCCGATGACCGCACCCTCCTCTCGAATGATACGGGCCACGTTGGCTTCACCTACCGGCGCCCGGACCAGGTGGGCGCCGGCGGCCCGCGCCGCATCCTCCACCACCAGGCTGGTCGAGAGGTTTGCCACCACTATGGGGCTTTTTGCCTCGGTGATGTGTCCATCCAACACCGCCCGGACCGCGAATGCCAGCGTGTAATCCTCCCCGATCGGTTGCCCGTGCTCGTCCACCAGCGCGAGCCGATCCACATCCGGATCGACCGCCAGGCCCACGGCGGCTCCGCTCCGGCGCACCAGCTCGCCCAGCTCGCCCAGATTTTCGGGCACCGGCTCGGGCGGCCGCGGAAAGCGGCCATCGGGCTCGATGTTGATGGCACTCACGCGGCAACCTAGGCGCTCGAGCAGCGCCGGGATCGCGGAGGCCCCGGCCCCGCGCACGCAGTCGAGCGCCACGTGGAATGCGCGGGCCCGGATCGCCCTGAGGTCGATCATGGGCAGGGCGAGCACCGCGTCGAGATGTCGCGCCACCGCGCCGGGGTCCTCGCGGCGCTCGCCGATGCCGTCCCAGCCCATACGCGGCGGCCCCTCCTCCGCCAGCGCCCTCACCCGCGCGGCGGCCTCCGCATCGAGATAGACGCCGTCGGGCCCCACGAACTTGAGCGCGTTCCACTCGATCGGATTGTGACTGGCCGTGATGATCAGGCCCGCACCCGCATGGTGGTGCTCCACGGCCATCTGCACCGTCGGGGTCGGAACCACGCCCAGATCGATCACGTCGACCCCGACGGACATGAGCCCCGCCGCCGCCGCATAGGCGAACATCGACCCGCTCGTGCGGGCGTCGCGTCCAAGCACAACGGCTGGCCGGGCACCCTGGCCCCCGCCGGGCGTCATTCGGGCGCCGGGCGACCGGCGGACCCAGGCGCCCAGAGCCGCGGCATGGCGCGCCACCAGCTCGGGCGTGAGGTCCGCGCCCACGTGCCCACGCATCCCGGAAACGCTGATCATCAGAGTGTCGGACATTGCCCCGGGACCCTGAAGGCCGTCAGATGGAGATCGGAAGGGCGGACATGTCGGCGAAGGCGCGCAGGAACGCCTCGACGACGTCGGGATCGAAGTGGGTCCCGGTACACCGCCGGAGCTCCTGGACCGCGTCCCCTGGCGTCAGCGACCCCCGGTAGGCCCGGCTGGTCGTCATCGCGTCGAAGGCGTCCACCACCGCGACGATCCGCGCCTCGGGCGGGATCTCCGTTCCCGTCAGCCCGTCGGGGAAGCCTCCCCCGTCGAGGCGCTCATGGTGTGAGCGAACGACACGCAGCACCACCGGAGACTCGGCGAGGAACGGCGCCAGGATGCGCTCGCCCAGCACGGCGTGCGCCTTGATGTGCTGGAACTCCTCGGCGTTCAGGGGGCCCGGCTTGTGCAGGATGTCTTCCCGCGTCCCGATCTTGCCGATGTCGTGGAGCTCGCCGCCCAGGCGGATCTGCTCGAGGTGCTCGGCAGTAAAGCCGAGCTGGACCGCCGTCTTCACTGCGTAGCGGCTCACCCGCGCCGAATGGCCACTGGTGTAGGCGTCCTTCGCCTCGAGCGCGTGCACCAGCATCTGGACGCCGTTGATGAGGGCTTGCCGGTTGCGGTGGTCGAGCTCCCGGACACGGCTCTCCAGGTTCCGCTGGTAGAATCGGTTCTGCAGCACGAGGTCGCGCTTCTCGAGTGCCTTGTCCACTCGCGCGCGCACTTCGTCGATCAGCACGGGCTTCGCGAGGTAGTCCAGCGCGCCGACCTTGAGACACTCGACCGCGGTGGTCACGTCGGCCACGCCGGAGAGCATGACGACGGCCATGTCGGGATACCGGTGGAGCGCTTCCCGGAGGAAGGTCACGCCGTCCATGCCGGGCATGTCGATGTCGGACACGACCAGCGGGAACTCGCCCTCGCGCTCCAGGATCGCCAGCGCCTCCGGACCCGAGGCGGCCTCGATCGTGGCCAGGCCGTTGGCTTCGATAATGCGGGCGACCGAGCGCCGCACCAGCGGATCGTCGTCTACCACGAGACACTGCGCCGCGACCGAGCCGGAAGGAGAGGATGGCACGATCCGAAGGTAACCGCGACCCTCCCCCTCTTCAACCAACCGGGCCGCGCCATTACGCTTCTCGCACCCCCACTATTCCCGGCCCGCGATGACCCGGATACTGCCCCACGATCACGACCATCGGTTCGCCACCCGCGCGGTGCACGCGGGGCAGGTGCCCGAGCCGCTCGCGGGCGCCGTGATGACGCCCATCTACCAGACCTCCACGTACGTGCAGGACGGCCTGGGGCGGCACAAGGGCTACGAGTACGCGCGCACGCAGAATCCCACGCGCGAGGCCCTCGAGCGCAACGTGGCGGCCCTCGAAGGCGCCGTCCACGGGTTTGCGTTCGGGTCAGGGCTCGCGGCGCTCGATACAGTGCTCAAGCTCCTCCGGAGCGGCGACCACGTGGTCTGCGGCGAGAACGTGTACGGCGGGACCCACCGGCTGATGCAGCAGATCTACGGTGAGCTTGGGTTGCGGTTCACCTTCGTGGACATGCGCGACGTGGGCAACGTCGAGCGCGCGCTGACGCCGGCCACCCGGATGGTCTACTGCGAGACGCCGACCAACCCGATGATGAACCTGGTCGATCTCGCGGCCGTAGGCGACCTGACGCAGGCGCGCGGCCTGCTCTACGTGGTGGACAACACCTTCGCCACGCCGTTCTTCCAGCGCCCGCTCGAGTTCGCCGCGGACATCGTCCTGCATTCCACGACCAAGTACCTGAACGGCCACAGTGACATGGTCGGCGGGCTGCTGGTCACGGGGCGTGACGACCTGGCGGAGCGGATCGGGTTCATCCAGAACGCGGCGGGCGGCGTGCCTGGTCCCATGGACTGCTGGCTGGCCCTGCGCGGGATCAAGACCCTCCCGCTCCGCATGCGGCAGCACGACGCCAGCGGCCGGCGCATCGCCGAGTGGCTCGCCCGGCGACCCGACGTCACCAAGCTCTACTACCCTGGCCTCCCGTCGCACCCGCAGCACGAGCTGGCCTGCCGGCAGATGACCGGCTTCGGCGGAATGATCTCACTCGACCTCGGCGACGCAGCCAGGGCGCGGCGGTTCGTCGAGGCGACCCGCATCTTCGCCCTCGCCGAGTCGCTGGGGGGCGTGGAGAGTCTCATCGGCCACCCGGCCAGCATGACCCACGCCTCGGTGCCACCCGCCATGCGGCAGGCCATGGGGTTGACCGACAGCCTGGTGCGGCTGAGCTGCGGGGTGGAGGATGCCGACGACTTGATCGCTGACCTGGAGCGGGCGTTCGAGGAGAGCTCTGCGTCACGTTGAGTGCAGCCAGGGGAGCGCGCCTCAGGTCGTGCCCCCCTCACTTCGTTCAGGGTGACTCGTTGGAGCCCCGGGCCCCATCGTCCCAATATGAAACCTGAGATCCCAGCTGCCGTAGTGCCCCACATCCCCAACCCGAGCCGGCCATGAGCACATCCCTGCCCGCCCAGCGCCCGCGCCGCACGTTCCCGGAGATCTCCGGCGTCTCGTGGGAGCACCCCGCCGACCGGGCGGCCCTGCAGGCGCTGCGTGCCATCCCCGGCGTGGACGACGTGATTCGCAAGACCCTGGCGCTCCTGGGCGGCGAGCGGGGCATCCGGCTCCTGTT
>DAIPLK010000003.1:30953-34023 GCA_036769285.1 Gemmatimonadales bacterium
GGCGAGGCGCGCGAGCTCGCCACACAGGTGGCCGACGCGGCCAAGCGCGCGGCCGAGCGGGCGCGCGAAGCCTTCCGGAACGCCCAGAAGTCGTGAGGCTCCTGGTCGTCGGCGGGGGCGGGCGGGAGCACGCCCTCGCCTGGGCGCTGCGGCGGGAGAATCCCGACGCCGACCTGTACTGCGCGCCCGGTAACCCCGGCACCGCCGATCTCGCCACCAACCTCCCCATCGCCGCCGACGATGTCGATCGCCTCGCCGATGCGGCCGACATGCACGGCATCGATTTGACCATTGTGGGCCCCGAGGTACCGCTCGCGCGCGGGCTGGCCGACCGGCTCCGCGCCGAAGGCCGAGCCGTCTTCGGGCCTGACGCCGCCGCCGCCCAGCTCGAGGCGTCGAAGGCGTTCGCCAAGGAGGTCATGGCGGCGGCGGCCATCCCGACCGCGGTCAGCCGGACCTTTCAGGAGCTCAAGCCGGCGCTCGCCTACGTGGACCGTCATCCCGAGCCGCTGGTGGTGAAGGCATCCGGCCTCGCGGCCGGCAAGGGTGCCGTCGTCTGTCTCACGCGGGCCGAAGCCGCCGGGACGGTGCGTTCGATGCTGGGTGATCGCGCCTTCGGGGACGCGGGGGCCACCGTCGTCATCGAAGCGTACCTCGAGGGGGAGGAGATCTCGGTTCTGGCCGTCACCGATGGGCGGGAGGTGGAGATCCTGCCGGTTTCCCAGGACCACAAGCGCCTCCTCGAGGGCGATGCCGGACCGAACACCGGCGGCATGGGCGCCTACAGCCCCGTCGCGGTCGCAACTCCCGCGCTGCTGGAGCGGACGCGCCGGGAGGTGCTTTACCCGGCACTCGAGGAAATGCAGCGCCGGCGCACGCCGTTCACCGGAGTGCTCTACGCCGGGCTGATGGTGGACCGCCGGGGGACGCCCTGGGTGGTGGAGTTCAACTGCCGCCTGGGCGATCCCGAGACGCAGGTCGTGCTGCCGCTGGTCTCGGGAGGGCTCACGGAGTCGTTCTGGCGGGTTGCGCGCGGCGAAAGCGTTACGCCCATCGCCCGGCGGCGGGACGCGGCATCCGTGACCACGGTACTGGCCTCGCGCGGCTACCCCGAGGCGCCCGAGAAGGGCGCGGCCATCCACATTCCCACCTCCCTGCCGCATGGCGTGACCGTGTTCCACGCAGGCACGACGCGCGGCGCCGACGGCGTGCTCCGGGTGAACGGCGGCCGGGTGCTCAACGTGACCGCGGTCGCCCCGACGTTCGCCGAGGCGCAGCGGCTGAGCCGGGAGGCGTCCGAGACGATCAACTTCGAAGGAAGGATCTTCCGGCGCGACATCGGCTGGCGCGAGGCGGCACGCCAGGCGGCCCCCGCGGTCTAGCAGGAGCCCGCATTACATTCCGGGGCGATGCCCGAGCTCCCTGAAGTCGAAACCATCGTCCGCGACATTCGCCCTGCCCTCGTCGGTCGCCGGTTCGGCCGAGTCTCGCTGAGCCACGACGATATCCTCCGTGGCGTCACGCGCCGTCGCCTCGTGCGCCGCCTGAAGGGCGCGACCGTCCAGTCGGTGTTTCGCCGCGCCAAGCACGCCGTCCTCGATCTCGGGGATCGCCGCCTCGTCGTGCAGCCCGGGATGACCGGCTCGCTCATCGTCTACGACCGCCCGCTGGCACCGGGTGAGGCCCGCTATGCCGTGCTCCGCGCGGAGCTCGACGACGGCCGCGAGCTGGTATACCGCGACATCCGGCGCATCGGCCGCATCCTCCTGCTCGACGCGGCGGGGTGGTGCCGCTACACCGAGGCGATCGGCCCGGAGCCGCTCGACTCCGACTTCACCCCGGACCGCCTCGGCGCGACCCTGGGCAGATCCCGCCAGGCGGTCAAGAAGGTGATCATGGATCAGCGGCACCTGGCGGGCGTCGGGAACATCTACGCGAACGAGGCGCTGTTCGCGGCCGGCATCGATCCGTCGAAACCCGCCAGACGCCTGACGGCGGAGGACCATTATCGGCTTCACGCCGAGATTCGCCGCATCCTGGCCGCGGCAATCGCGTCGAGTGGGACGACGGTCCGGGACTACCGCACCGGCACCGGACAGCCGGGCAATTTCCAGCTCGAGCTCCTCGTCTACGGCCGGGAGGGGGAGCCGTGCCGCCGGTGCGGCACGCGGCTCACCGGCACCCACGAGATCGACGCCCGCACCTCCGTCTTCTGCCACCGCTGCCAGTCGTGAGTCGTACCCGCAGGGCGCAGCGCGTCGCCCCGCTCCCCTCCACCGATCTCGATCAGCTGCGTCGGCGTATCCGCGCACTGGTCGAGAACCGTCCAGCGGTCTACCGGATGACGGACGCGCTCGGGCGAATCATCTATGTGGGCAAGGCCAAGCGGCTCCGCACCCGGCTGCTCAGCTACTTCCGCGCCGACTATCCGGACGACAAGGCGGCGCGCATCCTCTACGCCGCGAGCGACATCGCCTGGGACTACGTTCCGAGCGAATTCGCCGCTTATCTCGGCGAGCTGCGGCAGATCCGCAAGTTCCGGCCGCACTTCAACTACCGCGGCAACGTGACCCGTCGCTCCGTGCTGATCAAGATCTCCGGCGACGTAGCTCCACGGATGTACGCCGGTGCGACCGTCGCACGCGAAGACACTCGATGCTACGGCCCTTTCCGCTCGATGTCGCGGACGGTCGAGGCGGTGCGGACTCTCAACGACCTGCTCGGCCTCCGGGATTGCTCGGCGGACATGCCGGCGGTGTTCGCGGGTCAGGGCGACCTGTTCGACCAGCCGCGGCAGGCGGGGTGCATGCGCCACGAGTTCGGGTTCTGCAGCGGGCCGTGCGCGGGCTTCGTGACACAGCGGGACTACCGGCGGCGGGTCGAGGCGGCCACGGCGTTTCTGGAGGGCCGAAGCATCCAGCCGATCGATCGCGTCGTCCAGGCGATGCAGGAGGCCGCCGACCAGGCCCGTTTCGAGGTCGCGGCCCGCTGGCGGGAGAAGTTCGAGCAGCTCGAGTGGCTGCTCGCCGCCACCAGCCGGGCCCGATCGGCCCGGGATGTCCTCACCTTC
>DAIPLK010000003.1:34123-47048 GCA_036769285.1 Gemmatimonadales bacterium
TGCCGGTCGGGAACGGCGGACTGCCGATCTCGCCGTTCGTACAGGCCGGCGCAGGTGCCGTCCGTCAGTCGCTCGACCTCGGGCCGGCCTCGACCCATGCTACCAATTTCGCCTACAACGTCGCAGCCGGCGCCGACGTCGCCCTTGCTCCGCGGCTCGGCCTGCAGCTGATGGCTAAGGACTACATCGGCAGGTTCGACGCGCGGGAGGCCACGGGCCTGAATCTGGACACGAAATCCACGCACAACTGGGCGGTGAGCGCGGGGCTGCGGCTGGGGCTGTAGGCGCGCGCCGAACCCGAGTCGCCCTGAACGCAGTGAAGGGGCCATGAACTGACGCATGGCCCCTTCGCGTCGCTCAGGGTGACTCGACGCGGTTCATCCGAAGCTAGTCCGCGTCGAGCGGCGTGAGTGGGACGAGACGCGCGCGCGGCGGGATCCCCGGCTCGAGCTCGAGGATGCCGACCGACGCGGGCAAGTCGAACCGGCGCGGACCGGCGCCGCCGGGGTTCATCACGGTCACGACGACGTCCACCAGCGTCAGCAGTGGTCGGTGGGTGTGGCCGAAGATGATGATCTCGGCGCCGGGGAAGGCCGCCTGCAGCTTCTCCGGGGTGGGGATGCCGAGCTGGTCGCCGTGGGTGACGATGATGCTGAAGCCGTCGAGCTCGACGGTGGCCACCTGCGGCAGGCGGCTTCGGAGCTCCCATCCGTCGGTATTGCCGTACACTGCGGTCACCGGGGCGATCGTCCGGAGTTCGTCGAGGATTGCCGCCCGTCCCACGTCGCCGCCGTGGAGGATGTGGTCCACTTCGCGGAAGACCTCGAAGACCTCCGGCCGGAGCAGGCCGTGGGTGTCCGAGATCACCCCGATGCGCATGCCGTCTCCCCGTCAATCAATGCGCGCAACCCGGGCGGAGGCTCTCGCCCGCGCCACCACCGCGGTGAACGCGCCGGCCAGCTCGTTCGGCTGGAAGTCGCAGTGACCGTACCGCGATACCGTCGGCGAGTCGAGCAGGCTCGCCGCGCCATGCGCCGCGACCTTCTCAGCGTAGCGCTCCGACTGGGTGAGCGGTACGATCGGGTCTCCTGTTGTGTGGAGCGTAGCCACCGGAACTGTGAGGGCACCGGACGTCTCGAACGCCGCCAGCCCGTCGCGGGCGGACACGTCGGCCGTGATCCGCGCGACGCCGGCATTGAGGGCCGCATCGTCAAGCGAGCCGTGGTACACGCGGCCGATGTTGTCGTAGGGTTGGCCGCCGAGCCGGACCCGGGCGTCGGGAAGCGCGAAGACATCGTACCAAAGGACGTCCACGACGGTCGCGCTGACGGAGAACGGGTCGCCGGGGTCGCTGGGCGCTCCAGTCACGGCCAAGAGCTCGAGCGTGGCCTGGGTGTTCGCCTGCAGCGCGGCCGTTATCGCCGGGACGTACTTCGTGCTCCACTGCACCCGCACCGAATCGGGCACGTCCACCGCGGGGCCGGGAATGAGGCCGGGGAAGAGGTAGTCGAAAGCGACGCGGAAATCACCCAGGTAGTCGATCTCCGCGGTAAAGTCGCCTACCGGACCGCAGGCAGCCACCACGCCCTGCACGAGATCGGCATGACGCTCCGCCGCTAGCGCCGCGACCAAGCCGCCTTCCGAGACCCCCACGACGTAGGAACGCACCGGATCGGGCCGGAACTTCCGGCGCACTTCCTGAACAAGCTGCGCCATGTCGTCCGCAGCCAGATCGGCGACGAGCCCGTTGGCGCGGTAACTGGTCGTCGCGTAGGCGTAGCCCAAGCCGTTTACGAGCTGCGAGATCGGCTGGCCGTTCAGCTGGTCATCGGGCGCGGCGAGCGGCGCCGCCGCCGAGACGTACCCGTGCGCATAGAGCACGAGCTCGCCGTTCCAGGTCTGCGGGAAGCAGACACGGTAGAGCGCCCCTGTCGCCGCAATGGTCGCGTCGCTGCAGCCCGCCACGACCGGCTCGCCCTGATCCACCGACGGGGCCTGGGCGTTGTCTCCGCCGCACCCGAGTGCCACGGCGAGTGTCGCGATCCAGGCGCGGCTAACCCAGGCAAGTTGAACCGAGCGGCAGGCAGGCGTAATGGTCATTGGTACCTCTCACATCGGGGACCGCGCTTCAGCCGTCATCCCCAGCCCAGCGACGCGCGATCTCGACGTCGATCTCGAGCTGGTCGAGCACCCGCTGCACGATGAAGTCCACCAGCTCCGCGACGGTCGCGGGCCGGTGGTAGAACCCGGGCGCCGCAGGAATGACTACCGCGCCGGCCTCGGTGACCGAGACCAGGTTCCTCAGATGGACCAGCGAGAGAGGGGTCTCGCGCGGAACGAGCACCAGCTTCCGGCGCTCCTTGAGGGTCACGTCGGCGGCCCGCTCGACGAGCGAGCGGCTGGTCCCGGCGGCGATTGCTGCGACGGTGCCCATCGAGCAGGGGCAGACGACCATGCCGTGGGTCCGCTGCGAGCCCGAGGCCGGAAGCGCGCCGCGGTCACCGTCGGGAAAGGCAGTGATCGAGGTCCAGTCCCCGCCGGTGGCGGCGCGGAGGGCATCGAGGGTCTCGATCCCGCACTCGTCGCGCAGGAGCCGCATCCCATGGCTGGTGGCGATGAGCCACACGGGCACGCGATGCCGAGCCAGCACGTCGAGCAGGCGCACGCCGTACGGTGCCCCCGAAGCACCGGTGAGCGCGAGCACCACCGGGTGGCGCGTCATCGGCCTCTCCGGTTGGGTGTGGGAGAGCGGACGGGGTGCCTCGGAGCCGAGTCTGGCGGCGGGCGATTCGGTGACTTCGTCGGCGAGGACGGTCGCGGCCTCGCCGGGGAGCCCGGTCGCGGTCGCTCCCGCCGTCTGGGAGCGTTCATCGCACGACTCGATCGATCAGCGCAAAGCAGAAGACCGTCACCGACATCACCCCGTTCATGGTGAAGAAGGCCGCGTCGAGCCGCGAGAGGTCGCCTGGGCGCACGAGGCGGTGCTCGTAGACCAGGATCCCAGCCGCCACCGCGAGCCCGGCGACGTACCATACCCCGAAGCCCGCGGCCCACCCGAAGGCGGCGAGCGCGGGAATCGTCGCCCCGTGCAGCAGCTTCGCCAGCAGGATGGCGCGCCGCTCGCCGAGCCGGACGACGGCGCTTCGGAGGCCCTGAGCGCGGTCGAAGCCGGCGTCAGGCAGGGCGTAGAAGATGTCGAACCCTGCCACCCAGGCGGCAACGGCGACCGCCACCACGAGCAGCAGCCAGGCCGGGTCGCTCCATCGCCCGGTCACGGCGAGGTACCCGCCGACCGGGGCGATAGCGAGGCTCATCCCCAGCCAGAGGTGCGGCCACCAGGTGAACCGCTTGGCCAGGCTGTAGGTCAGCACCCAGGCGAGTGCCGGCAGGCTCAGCCGCAGGCAGAGCGGGTTGAGCAGCCCGGCGGCGAGGACGAAGAGCGCGGCGGCTACCACGATGGAGAACCACGCCTGGGAGCGCGTCAGGGTCCCGCGTGGCAGCTCGCGGTCTCGCGTGCGCGGGTTGAGGGCGTCGAACCGGAGATCGGCGACGCGGTTGAAGCCCATCGCGGCCCAGCGCGCCGACGAGAACGCGACGACGACGAGCAGGACCGTTCGCGGGGTGACCGGGGTCACCAGCGAGGCCGCCACCACGCCGAGCAGCGCGAACGGCAGTGCGAACAGCGTGTGCGGAAGCTTGACGAAGTTGACGTACCGGACGAGCAGCGACTCGCCCACGAACGTCTGGCCCTCGCGCGCCGGAGAGGTCACAGCCGGATGCCCAGCTGCGGCCACATCTCGTCCACCCGGCGCCGGGTCTCCGCGTCCATCGTGATGAGGTCCGGCCATTCGCGGGTGAAGCCTTCCTCCTTCCACTTCCTGGTGGCATCGATGCCCATCTTGCTGCCGAAGGTAAACCCGCGGCTGGCGTGGTCCAGCACGTCCACGGGGCCCATGGTGAAGCGGACGTCGCGCTCGGGATCGATGTTGTTGAGCGCGATCCACCATGCCTCGTCCGGGTTCCGGACGTTCACGTGCTTGTCCAGCACGACCAGCACCTTGGCGAGCGACATCAGCCCCTGCCCCCAGAGGGCGTTCATCACCTTGTACGCCTGTCCCGGATACTGCTTGTCGATCGAGACGAACACCAGGTTATGGAAGATGCCGGCCGCCGGCATGTGGTAATCCACGATCTCGGGCACCGTGAGCTTGAGCAGGGGAAGAAAGATCCGCTCGGTGGCGTGGCCGAGGTAGTAGTCCTCCATCGGCGGGGGGCCGACGAGAGTGGCAGGGTAGATGGGGTCGCGTCGCGACGTGATGGCCGTGACGTGAACCCGGGGGTAATAGTCTGCCAGCGAGTAGTAGCCCGTGTGGTCGCCGAATGGCCCCTCCAGCGCGAGCGGCTCGGCCGGGTCGATGTAGCCCTCGAGCACCAGCTCCGCTTCGGCGGGTACCTCGAGATCGCAGGTGACCGCCCGGGCCAGCTCGACCGGCTCGCGCCGAAGGAAGCCTGCAAAGAGAAACTCGTCGATCGTCGGCGGAAGCGGCGCGGAGCCGGAGTAGATGCTCGCCGGATCGCCGCCCAGCGCGATGACCACGGGCATGCGCTCGCCCCTGGCGGCCATCTCACGCCAGTGGGCGGCGCCCACCTTGTGGCGCTGCCAGTGCATGGCCAGCGTGTCGCGGCCGAGCACCTGGACCCGGTACATCCCGACGTTGCGGATTCCACGCGAGGGATCGGTGGTGATGACCATCGGCAGCGTGATGTAGCGGCCGCCGTCGCCCGGCCAGGTGGTGAGAAACGGAATCCGGTCCAGGTTGACCGCGTCGCCCCGGAGCACGACCTCCTGGCACGGCGGGCGGCCCCCTTTCACTTTCGGCGGGAACTTGCCGATCTCGGCCAGCTTCGGCAGCATGGCGAGCTTGCCCAAGAGCCCCTCGGGGACCTTCAGGTTGAGCATCTCCGAGATGCGGCCGCCGATCGCGTCGAGGTCGTCCACGCCGAGTGCGAGGCACATCCGGCGCATCGAGCCGAACAGGTTGATCGCGACCGGCTGCGGGCTCCGGCTCCCGTCTTCGAGTAACACGTGCTCCAACAGAAGCGCCGGGCCGCCGCCGGGGCTCTTCATGCACCGGTCGGCGATTTCGGCCGCCTCGAGCCGGGCGCGGACAGGGTGCGTCACGCGGGCCAGCTCGCCCAGGCGCTCGATCTCCCTGATGAACTCGCGAAGGTTGTCGATGGGCATAGATGTCCGAATTGATGGCGGCCTATCAGACGGCGGAGCGGACCAGAGTCATCCCGTGCGGAGCGCAGGAGCCCTGACCCAGGAATGCCCCGTCGCTCCGCTCAGGGTGGCTCCTGGCGGCACGGGAATCTGGAGCACCGACGCTACCGCCGCGTCCCCACGTGCAGTGCGCAGACGCCGCCCAGGAACAGCTCGTACGACACCTCCCGAAATCCCCGCGCCGCCAGACGACGCGCGAGCTCCGGAGGTTCGGGAAACGCAAGCGTCGACTCTGGTAGCCACGTATACGCCGTCGTATGTTTCGAGATCCGTCGGCCGACCCACGGCAACACGTACCGGAAATAGTACTCGTACAGCCGGCGCAGCCGCGGGCGGGACGGCAAGGTCATCTCGAGGATCGCCAGCCGGCTGCCCGGCCTGAGCACGCGGGCCGCCTCGGCGAGCCCCGCGTCGAGATCCACCAGATTCCGCATACCCCAACCGACCATCGCGCCATCGAAGGAGGCATCGGCAAACGGCAGCTCGAGGGCGTCGGCCGCCACCGGCGCCAGGCGGGCGGCTTTGCCTCGTCCGAGCCGGAGCATCGGCGGCACGAAATCGGCGCCCACGATCCGCCCGCGGAAGCCTGATTGCCGCGCCAGCATGGCCGCGAAGTCGAGCGTCCCTGCGCAGAGGTCGAGGTAGATTCCGTCCGGTCGCCGCTCCCACCCCAGCCGTCTCACCGCGTACCGTCGCCACCGCTGATCGAAGCGGAGGCTGATGATGCGGTTGAGGCGGTCGTAGGTAGGAGCGATGGCGGTAAAGATGTCCCGCACATAGGCCCGCTTCTCCGGGCCGCCCGAGACGGGTAACTCACGATCCGAGGCTAACATAGGCGCTCAATGTAGTCCGGCGGCGAGACCGTTGGCAAGGCGGCGGGCGGGTGGCTGACACGCCCGAGTGGGCGCAGCTCAGCGACCAGGAGGTGGTCCTCCTGGCCCGGGCGGGGCGCGAGAAAGCCTACCGTGAGCTCATCCGGCGGTACGAGCGGCCGATCTTCGCCCTGCTGTTCCGCATGGTGCGGGACCGTGAGCTGGCGGAGGATCTGTCGCAGGAGACCTTCATCAAGGCGCTCAACGCCATCGACTCGTACCGTCCCGAGTTCAAGTTCTCCTCCTGGATCTTCAAGATCGCCAACAACGCGGCAATCGATCATCTCCGCCGGCGCGAGCTCGACACGCTCTCCCTTGACGGCTCGCCGCACGCCGAGACGCCCGAGGCGATGCGCGCCACCGCGCTCCAGCTCGGCGCCCGCCAGGAGTCGCCGCTGGACGCGGTCGAGGCCAAGGAGCTGGGCGGCGCCATCGAGGCCGCCATCGGGCGGCTGCGCCCGGAGTACCGCTCGTGCATCCTGCTCCGTCATGTCGAGGGGCGAGCGTACGAGGAAATCGCACAGATCCTCGACCTTCCGCTCGGCACGGTGAAGACCTACATCCACCGGGCCCGGAACGAGCTGCGGCAGACCCTGGCGCACCTCAAGGAAGAATGAAACCTCCACCGCCCCCGCCCCGTAGGAGGGTCCACTTATGACCCCCGCACCCGGGCCCCATCTCACGCCCGACGACCTCGATGCGTGGCTCACCGGCGCTCTCGCCCCGGCGGCGCAGAACCATCTGACGCGGTGCCCGGCCTGCCAGGACCGCGCGGAGACCGAACGCGAGATCGTCACCCTGCTCGGTGCGCTCCCGCTCATGAGCCCCACGGCTGGGTTCGCCGACCGCGTCATGGCGCGGGTCACCGTCCCTGAGCCGCTCGCCATCCGGTCCCTGCGGTCGGTCCGGGCTCGTGTCTTTGCCACGCGACGCACAACCGCGCTCGCCGGCGGCGTGCTGCTGCTGGTGCTTGGCTCGATGGCCGGCAGCATCGTCTGGACCCTCGGCCATCGCGAGATGCTCACCGCGTTCGGCTCCTGGCTGGCGGCACAGGCGGGCCAACTGGCGTGGCTCGGCGTCCGGGGCGTCGCGTCGAATTTCATCGAGCAGCCCTGGTTCGCGGGGCTCAAGAGCCTGGCAGCCAGTCCAGGCAGGCTCGGGCTCGCAACTGCGCTCGGGATGGTCGCCTATCTCGGCGGCGTCCTGGCGCTCCGCCGCCTCCTGGCTCTGCCGGCCCAGCGGGTGGCCCATGCCGGCGTCTAACAGGCTCTTCGCGGTCCTCGCGCTAGCAGCGGTCCTCGCGCCGCGCGCGGCGTTTGCCGCTCCCGGGCTCGATCCGACCGGTTCCCGCGCCATTGAGCTGCTGCACGGCTTCTGGAGCATCGTCTCCGACGTGTCCGGCCGGGCCGCCGCAGATGGCGGCGTCCAGACGTCCCACCCGACGCCCCAGGCCATCTCACCGGCGCCCGCCGGCGAGCCGGCCGTACCACTCGACGACCTCAGCAAGCCGACGGCAATCGAATCCCACCTCCGGGCAGCGCTCCGCCCGCGCGACGGGCGCGTACGGGTAACGGTTCCGGGCGGCACCGCGCGCCTGGGCGACTTCAGCATCGGGTCGAACGAGAGCGTGCCGGGCCACCTGCTGGTGGTTCGGGGGACCGCTGATGTCTACGGCAGGCTGCTCGGGAATCTCGTCACGGTCGAGGGCGACGTGGTGCTGCATCCCGGCGGGGTCGTTTCAGGCGACATCCTGACGCTCGGCGGCGAGGTGCGTGACGAGGGCGGCGAGATCGGGGGCGAGGTGCGTTCCTTCCGCTCGGCGTCCGTGCTCGAGGCGCCGCTCCAGACGCAGCCCGCGCCGGCGCCCGGCGCGCTCGAGGCCGTCGTCCGCCGCGCCGCGGGCGTGGTGGGGGTCTTTCTCACCCTGGGCGTGCTGGGATTCGGGCTCGTGATGTTCGGCCGCCCGAATCTCGAAGTGGTCTCCGACACCGTGTCGCACTCCTTCGGGCGGGCGTTTGCGGCCGGCCTGCTCGGCCAGATGCTGCTGCTGCCCACGTTCGGCATGCTGGTCGTCGGGCTGATCCTCAGCGTGGTGGGCATCGTGCTGCTGCCGTTCGCCGTCGTGGTGTACGCGCTCCTCGTGATCGTGGGCGTGGTCGGAGGCTATCTCGCCGTGGCGCACGCCATGGGCGAGACGTACACGCGGCGGCGGCTCGCGCTCGGCGCGATGATCGGCTCGCCCAACAGTTATCGCTACCTGCTCGTGGGCCTCGGCGGGCTCGCGGCCGTCTGGATGGCATGGTCGGTCTTCGGCTGGGTGCCGGTGGCCGGTGAGCTCATCCGAGGCGCGGCGATCCTCGTGACTTGGCTGCTCGCCACGGCCGGGTTCGGCGCCGCGCTGCTCAGCCGGGCGGGGATCCGCGAGAACTTCGCGGGGCGGCTGATTCCCCCCGAAGCACTGACCGACGAATACCTCTGGGCCACCCCGCAGTTCGGCGTGACCGCCGCGAAGCGCCCCGGCTCCCGGACGCCGACGCGAGGTCTCTGATGCGACGGATTCTCCTTCCGGCGCTGGCGCTCTGTCTCGGAGCACCGCTCGCCGCCGCCCAGTCCATGCGTCCGTTCAGCACCTACCGCCAGTGGCACGGCGAGACCCGGGTCGATGCGCGGCTCGAGTACACGGCGGGGGCCCTGCGGGTTGCCCCCGGCGGCCCCAACGAGCTGTACCGGATGGACGTGCTGTACGACGGCGACCGCTACCTCCCGGTGAGCGAATTCGACGCGGGCCGGACCGGCGTGGTGCTGGGCCTGAGGGCCATCGGCGAAGGCGGGCTCCGCGTGGTCTCGAAGAGCCAGCTCCGCCAGACGGCGGCCGTGACCTTCTCCCCGAAGAGCGATCTCGCGCTCGCGATCGCGCTGGGCGCCGTGGACGGTGATCTCGAACTCGGCGGACTCCGGCTGACCGATCTCACGCTGCAGGCCGGCGCAAGCCGCGCGACCGTCCGCTTCTCCCAGCCGAACACGACCCGCTGCCGCGCGGCGACATTCGGCGCCGGCGCGGCCGAACTCTCCGTGCTCGGACTGGGCAACAGCCGGTGTGATCGCATCGCGTTCGAGGGCGGAGTTGGGCGGGTGACGCTCGATTTCGGCGGGGCGTGGACGTCGAGCTCGCGAGTCGAGGTGAAGATGGCGCTGGGCGAGGTGGCTCTGCGGCTTCCGCGACAGGTGGGCGTGCGGATCACGCTCGACAAATTCCTAACCACGTTCGAGCCGCAGGGACTCGTGCGCCGCGGCACGAGCTACCTCTCGCCGGGCTACGACCAGGCGGCACGCCATCTGGACATCGACGTGACCACGGCGGTCGGCGGCGTGACGGCAACCTGGCTGGAGTAGTACCTTCAACCCATGTCGCCACTCGAGACCCTCGGCTTCGCGCTCGGCACTTCGTTCGCGTCGGGGCTGAACCTCTATGCCACCGTGGCGGCAGCCGGGTTGTTCGAGCGCTTCGGGATCGTGCGTCTTCCCGAACCGCTGCACGTCCTGGCCCATCCGATCGTGCTCGGCCTGGCGATCGCGCTCTTCCTCATCGAGTTCGTGGCGGACAAGATCCCCTACGTGGACAGCGTGTGGGACGCGGTCCACACCTTCATCCGCCCGCCCGCCGCGGCCTTCCTCTCCTACAGCGCGTTCACGGGCGGCGTCCCCGAACAGTGGAAGATCGGCGCGGCGCTGCTCGCGGGGAGCGTGGCGCTTACGTCACACGGCGCCAAGGCCACGAGTCGCGCAGCCGCCAACGTAAGCCCGGAGCCGGTCAGCAACTGGACCCTGAGCCTGGTGGAGGACTCGCTGGCCGTGTTCCTGGCCTGGCTGGCGGCCACCCACCCGGTGCTGACCGCCGCCGTGGTGACGGTGTTGGTCATCCTGGCGGTCCTGCTCATCTGGCGATTGTTCCGGTTCTTCCGGCAGGTCGTGACCCGGTTCGGGCGGCGACCGAGCGGCCCCGAGCCGACGCCGACGTCATAGTAGCCGACGTCGAGTCACCCTGAACGCAGTGAAGGGGCCATGCGTCAGCTCATGGCCCCTTCACTGCGTTCAGGGTGACTCGACCGCTCATCCCAGCCGCGCCCGGATCCTCCCCGCCACACCCATCCCCAATCGCCGCGCCGCCGATCCGTCCCGCACCGCGATTTCCACGGCGCCACCCGAGCCGACGTAGGCGAGGAGGCCCCCGATCGGCACGTCGGCGAAAGTGCGCCGGAGCGGCCCGATCTCCAAGCCCTCCACCTCCAGCACCGCGTAGGGAGGCACCAATTCGGGGGTCAGGTTGGTCACCAGCGTCCCGAATCGATCCACGTACGCAATCTCCCCGATGATCGACTTCCCCTCGTAATGTGGCTCGGTGTAGGTGAGCCGCTCAGGAATCCCCCCGAACGGGCCTCCGAGGGCCTGCAGGGGCATGCCGCATGCGAGCGCCGCAGCCGCGGGCGCGAACAGATCCCGCCCATGGAAGGTCGGCGCGGCAGCGTGGGGGGTGGGGAGGACCGCGATCTCCACCTCGGCGTCGCGAAGCACCGGCGTGAAGAGGCCGTTGTCGGGGCCCACGAACCAGTGGCCGTGGGCGCGGAGCGCGAACGCGGCGCGCGCGGTCCCGACGCCAGGGTCCACGACGGCCAGGTGGATCGTGGCCAGGGGAAAGCGGTGCCAGGCCCGGCCAAGCAGGTAGGCGCCCGCCCGGATATCACCGGGCGGAACCGAGTGCGTGATATCGACCAGGACCGCGTCGGGACAGATACCGAGCAGCACACCCTTGGTCTCCGCCACGTACGAGTCGGCGGTGCCGAAGTCGGTGAGCAACGTAATGATGGACATGCCTACAAGGTAACGTGCTCAGACGCACGCCCTCCGCGAGAGACGCGGCGGCGAGGCCACCCGGACTCCGGGTGGCCGATCCAGATGGTGTCTGTGAGATTGAACGGAATCTGGAACTGCATCGTGCGGCAGCGACTACCCTCGCAGGATGGGCAGCGCGACGCCGCGGCCTGCGGTCGTCTGGCGCAGTCGAGCGGCGATCTCGCGCAGGCTCGCCGCTGCGGGGCTGTCGGGGCTCGCGACGAGCACCGGCTGGCCCGCGTCCGCCTGCTCGGCGAGCCGCGGCTGGAGCGGGACGCTGCCCAGGAGCGGGGCGCCGATCTCGTCGGCGAGCCGCTGGCCGCCGCCGGCGGAGAACAGCTCGAAACGGCGACCGGTCTCGGGATCGGTGAAGGCGCTCATGTTCTCTACCACGCCGATCACCGGCACGCCGACCCGTTCGAACATCTTGGCACCGCGAAGGGCGTCGCCCACCGCCATCTCCTGCGGGGTGGTAACGATGATCGCGCCCGCCACCTGGGTCGCCTGGACCAGGGAGAGCTGCGCGTCGCCGGTCCCTGGTGGCAGATCCACGATGAGGTAGTCCAGCTCGCCCCAGGCCACGTCGCGCAGGAACTGGGTCACGATCTTCATGATGATCGGTCCGCGCCAGATGGCGGGCGCATCGCGCTCGACGAGGAAGCCGAGCGACATGAGCTTGACCCCGTGCGCCTCGAGCGGCTGGATCTTGCCGTCCACGACGGGCGGCTTCTCGAACACCCCGAACATCCGGGGGATGTTGGGACCGTAGATGTCGGCATCCATCACGCCCACGCGGGCGCCGTCCTGCGCCAGCGCCACGGCGACGTTCACCGCGACCGTGGACTTGCCGACCCCACCCTTCCCGGACGACACCGCGATGACGCGGCCGAGGTTCGGTTGTTCGGCCGGCAGCGGGACTCCATCCGGAGGCGGCGCAGGAGACGCCGTCGGGGGACCATGCGTGGTGCGGGCGGCACCGGAAGGATTGGTGACCGTGATCTTGACGCCCTCCCGCCGCACACCCTCCACCGCCTGAATCGCGGCGCGGGCCTGACGCACGAGCGTGGCGGGATCCTCCGGCGCGAGCAGAAAGGTGAAGCTCACGTCGCCCTGCTCGGTCACCGCGAGGTCGCGGATCATCCCGGCCGACAGCAGGTCGTTCTCCAGACGCGGGTTCACGATTCCCGCGAGCGCGGCGACGACTCGTGCTTCCAGCGAGGCCGCCACTACACCGCCTCCACGTGCTTGACCTCGGGAACCATCTCGCGCAGGCGGGCCTCGATCCCCTGCTTCAGGGTCACGGTCGAGGCCGCGCACCCATGGCAGGTGCCGCCCAGCCGCACGAGCAGCACTCCCTCGCCCTCGTCGAAGTCCACCACCTCGACCTGGCCGCGATGCGAGGCGATGTAAGGACGCAACGTGTCGAGGGTCTGCTCGATGCGATCGATGGTATCCATGGGCTCCGACCGGTAATTCCTACTCACTTACTCGGCAATATAGAGTCGGACTGGGGCCGGTCAACCGGTGCTCGGCCAGGCGGTTTCCCGTTCGCCGCAAGATAGGCCCGGGCGGCGCTGAGCACCGTTGACTGTACCTCGGCGAGGGAGCCCACGACGGCGAGGCCGGCGGCCTTGGTGTGCCCGCCGCCACCGAACCCCTTGGCGAACGCCGCCACGTCGACCTGGCCCACCGACCGGAGCGAGACCTTGACCCGACCCTGGCTCAACTCGCGGAACAGCAACGCCATACGAACGCCCTCGATCGACCGCGGGAACTCCACGACGCCTTCCAGATCGTCCGAGGAGACTCCCAGCCGCTCGATGGCCCCGGGCGGGACGGTGACCCACGCGAGGCCGAAGTCGGGCTCTACCACCAGGGT
>DAIPLK010000060.1:0-8124 GCA_036769285.1 Gemmatimonadales bacterium
GGTGATCAGGCTGGCGATGCCCTGCGTGGCGTGGAGGAGGACCTCATCGGCCTTCTTGAGCGCCTCCTGGAATGGAATCCCCTTGCCGACGACGGCGAGGAGCCGCTCGTTGGGGACGACGATCATCGTATCCACGTTCTGCCGAAGCTCGGCGATTCCCTGCTCCGCCTGCTTCATCCGGCGCCGGCCCTCGAACAGGAACGGCTTGGTGACGATGCCCACGGTGAGCGCGCCGGTCTCGCGGGCCAGCTGGGCCACCACCGGGGCCGCCCCGGTGCCGGTGCCGCCACCCATTCCGCAGGTGATGAAGACCATGTCCGCACCCCGGACGGCCTGCGCCACCTCGTCGCGGTTCTCTTCGATCGCCTGCCGGCCGATCTCCGGCCTGGCCCCGGCCCCGAGCCCGCGGGTCAGCTTTCGGCCGATCTGGATCTTGAGGTCCGATTTGGAGATCGCGAGGGCCTGGGCATCGGTATTGATGGAGATGAACTCCACGCCGCCGAGCTGGTCCTCGATCATCCGGTTCACTGCGTTGCCGCCGCCGCCGCCGATTCCCACGACCTTCATCCGGGCGGTCTGGATTCCGCTGTCTTCCAGCTCAAAGATCATGGTTTGTTCCCTCGGCCCGACTCAGAAGAAGTCCTGGAGCCACCGTTTCACCGGAGCGAGCACCTTCTCCACCGCCGGCGACTTCCGTGCACCCGTTCCAAAGCCGCCGCTCATTGCCACCTGCCGGGCGCCGTAGAGCACCAGGCCAGCCGGTACCGCCATCCGCGGTGATTCGACACTGTCCGCCAGACCCCGAAGGCGCTGGCCCGGCACGCCGCAGCGGGCCGGCAGGGCGAAGACCTCGCGGGCGAGCTCGACGATGCCGGGGGTCAGCGCCCCACCGCCCGTGAGGACCACCCCGGCCGGCAACCGCTGATGATACCCAGCGCGCGTGATCTCGTCGAGCGCGTACTCCAGGACTTCCTGGAGCCGCATGTGCATGATGTGCGCCAGCACCCGGCGTTGCGCGTTCCGGGCCCCCTGCCCCGGGGTGCTCGGCAGCTCGAAGACGTCGCTCTCGGGGACCAGCGGCTCGAATCCGGCGCCGAAGCGCTCCTTGAGCCGCTCCGCGTCCAGCTGCGTGACCTGCAGCCCGTGGACGATGTCCGCCGTCACGTGCCCGCCGGCACAGAGCAGCGATCCGGTGTGACGGATCTTCCCGTTGTGGAAGATCGACACGTTGGTGGACCCGCCCCCCAGCTCGATGATGGCGCAGCCCAGCTCGATCTCGTCCGGCGTGAGCACCGCCAGCGAGGCGGCCAGCGGCTCGAGCACGAACTCCTGGACATGATAGCCCGCCCGCTCCACGCACTTCTTGAGATTCTGCAGCACGCTCGAGAGCACGGTGACCAGGTAGACCTCGGCCTCGAGCCGCGAGCCCGTCATCCCGATCGGCTCGTTGATCCCGCCCTGCTGGTCGATCAGGTAGTCCTGCGGGATGGCGTGCAGCAGCTCGTGGTCGCGCCCGAAGCTGATGTTGCTCGCCATGTCATTGACCCGGGCGACGTCGCTGGTCCGGATCTCATCCCCCGTCACCGAGACCATCCCGTGCGAGCTCCGTCCCGCGACGTGCTCGCCCGCGATGCCGCAGTAGGTCGAGCCGACCTCGACCCCGGCCATCCGCTGGGCGCTCTTCATGGCCTTGTCGATGGCGCGGGTGGTCTCCTCGATGTCGCGGACCACCCCGCGGCGAACCCCGGCGCTCTTCTCCGTTGCCACCCCGAGAATGCGCGCGCCGGTGTCGCGCGCGTCGCCGGTGACTTCGGCGATCAGGGCGACGACCTTGGTTGACCCGAGATCCAGCGCGGCGACCAGCCGCTGCGGCTGCGCGCTCACGCGCGCGTCCGGCGGACGATCACCTGGCCGGCGAAACGTCCATCGAGTTCCTGATATGACCGCCCGGTCCGGGCGAGGGCCTGCTCAACCGCCATCACCGCTCGAATGTCCTCCGCGGAAACCTGCGCGCCGAACCAGAGGCGCCGCCCCCCGACCTCGAGCACCACGTCCGGCCCCACCCGCCACGCCGCTCCGATTCGTGCGAACAGGTCGGGATTCGACTCCCGAACCCGCGCGAGGACCGTCGTCGCCACCGGGTCGCCGTTGGCCGCAAGCGGCAGGTCGGGCGCCGAGCGGAGCGGGTCGAAGGGGAGCACCCGTCCGCGCCCATCCAGCAGCACCAGCCCGTCGCCCCGGCTCGCGAGCGCCACCGGCGTCGCTTCGACCAGATCGACCGCCAGCGTCCCCGGGAGCCGCCGACCGACCTCCGCCTTTCGCACGCCGGGCATCGCCAGCACTCGCCGTGCGAGCGGAGCCGGGTCGTCGAAGACACTCGCCTTCGGGGACAGCTTCAGCGCGCCGATCACGCTCGCCGGATCAAGATACTGCAATCCGGCGATCTCCACCCGCCTCACCCGAAAGAAATCGAGACCACGCAACAGCCGCGGGAGCCCGACCCAGAGCGCGAACCCGAGCCCAAGGCCGGCGAGCAGCTTCCAGCCGGGCTTCAGGCCGCTCCCAGCCACTGCACGAGCTCGGGACCCACCCGCGTGATGTCACCAGCGCCAAGCGTGAGGACGACGTCGCCGGGCGCGAGCGCCTCGTACACACGGCGCCCGACGTCGGCGCGGGTGGGCTCGAAGCGGGCATCGGCGCCGGCGCGCCGCGCGGCGTCCGCCACCTGTCGACCGCTCACGCCCGCCATCGGCTGCTCGCGGGCGGCGTACACTTCGGTGACCACGACCAGGTCGGCGGCGGCCAGCGCCTCGCCCATCGCCTGGCCGTGTGCCGCAGTCCGCGAGTAGAGATGCGGCTGGAACACCGCCACCAGCCGGCGGCCCGGGTAGGCCTGCCGCGCGGCGGCGAGGGTGGCCGCAAGTTCGGACGGGTGGTGGGCATAGTCGTCGATCACCGCGATGCCGCCGTGCTCGCCCAGCCGCTCGAACCGGCGGCCCACGCCGCCGAACTCCGCTAGGGCCGCCGCCGCCCGGGTGAGGTCGCCCCCGATGGCGTCCACCGCCGCGAGCGCGGCCACGGCGTTCCGGAGGTTGTGCACCCCCGGCACCCGAAGCCGGAGGGTGACCACACGGCCGCCGGGCCACCGGATCGTGGCGTCCGTGCGGTCGGCCTGCTGCGACACGTCCGAGATCCGCACATCCGCGTCGGCGGCGAAGCCGAAGCGCCGGAGGCCCCGGCCCAGTCGGTTCGCGATGCGGCCCGCCCCGGGATCGTCCGCGCCGACCACGGCGATCTCGGCACGTCCGGCAAACTCCACGAACGCGTCCTCGAGGGCCGCCATCGACCCGTAGCACTCCAGGTGGTCGGGCTCGACGTTGTTCACGATCGCCACGGTCGGATGCAGCGTGAGGAAGGCCTGGTCGTACTCGTCGGCCTCGACCACGAACAGGTCGTGGCCGGCGACGCGGGCGTTCCCGCCCCACGCACTCACCCGACCTCCGGCGATCCCGGTCGGGGCGAGCCCCGCCGCGGTGAGCGCTTCGGTGGTCATGACGGTAGTCGTGGTCTTGCCGTGCGTGCCCGAGACCGCCACCGAACGCGCTCCGCCGATCAGCGCCGCCAGCGCTTCCTTGCGCGGCACGACCGGCAGCCCGAGCGACCGCGCGCGAACCAGCTCCGGATGACCCGCCGGCACCGCTGCGGTGACGACGACTGCGCGGGCGCCCTCGACGTGCGACGGATCGTGCCCCTGCCAGATTCGCGCGCCCATCGCGGCCACGTCGGCCGCGCCCGACGGATCGATGTCGCACCCACTCACGGCGACCCCACGGCGGCACGCAATCAGTGCGAGCGCACTCATGCCGGCCCCGCCAATACCCACGAAGTGGACAGGGCGCCTATCCGACGGGGTAAACAAGTCCATGATGGATGAGCTAATGTAGATAGGCACTGCGAGTTCTGAAAGGCCGGGTCATCGCACCAGTGTCAAGAATCTCGACACGATCGCCGCCACGGCGTGCGGCCGACCGCGGGCGAGTGCGCGAGCGGCCAGCGCGTCACGACGCCCCCGGTCGGTGAGCAATCCGCCGACGATGCCTGCGAGGCTGGTCGGCGTCAGCTCCGACTGGGGAAGCAGCACCGACGCTCCAGCCTCCGCGAGCACCCGTGCATTGTGGGTCTGGTGATCCGCTGCCGCGGTCGGAAGCGGCACAAGCACGCTGGCAAGCCCCCATGCGCACAGCTCGGCCACCGTGATCATACCGGCCCGGGACACGACGAGATCGGCGACCGCATAGCCATCGGCCATCGGGTCCAGAAAGTCGATGACCTGGACGGCCGGCGGTCGGTGGCGCGCAGCGAACTCCTCGTAGGTGCCGCGACCGGTGACCCAGATCAGGTCGGCGCCTGCCGGCCCCCCGGCATCGAGCCAGCCGGCGACCGCGCGGTTGATGGCCAGCGCACCCTGACTGCCGCCGGTCACGAGCACGACCGGCCGCGCTTCCTCGAGGCCGAACCGTCCCAACGCCTCGGCGCGACGCGCCGGCGTCGGCGGGGCGATCGGGTTGCCCGTGTCGAACACCTCGGTCCGCGCGCCGAAACGAAGCCGCGACCTCGCCTCGGGAAGGCCGAGGTAGACGTGCCGGACGCGAGGGCTCAGTAGGCGCGTGGCCAGGCCGGGATAGGCGTTCTGCTCCTGGACCGCCGAGGGGAGGCCCTGGCGCGCGGCCCACCAGACGACCGGCCCCGAGGCATAGCCGCCGGTGCCGAGCACCGCGGCGGGCCGCTCCTCTGCGAACACCCACGCCACCTGCCGAAGGAGCCGGCCCGCGATGAGCGGCCAGCGCGCGTTCTTCCACCAGGTGCGCCGGTAGATGGGCTCGGAGGGCAGCAGGTGGAAACGGAAGTCGCGCGACGGCAGAATCCTGGCCTCGACACCACGCGCCGCGCCGACCAGTACAGGCTCGACGTCGGGCGCCCGCTCGCGAAGCGCCTCTGCGATGGCGAGCGCAGGCATCAGATGCCCGCCGGTGCCGCCGCCGGCAATGAGGACGCGCTTCATGCGCGGCTCAGGGCGACTCGAAGACCTCTCATGCCGTGCTCTTTCCGGCGGGTGCTTCTCGCTCCCTCTCCGCCTTCCTCACCGCCCGCGGCTTGCCGCGCAGCCGCCCGATGTTGATGAGAATCCCGGTCCCCAGCAGCGAGATCACCTGGCTGGACCGGCCATATGACATGAACGGCAGCGTGAGCCCGGTCGTCGGCATGAGCCCGAGCGACACCGCCATGTGCATGAACGCGGTCAACCCGATCGTGGCCGTGAGCCCGACGGCGAGGTACTGCCCGAACGAGTCCCCCGCGGTCTTGGCGATGCGGAACCCCAGCCAGCAGAACAGCGCGAACAGGCACACCACGACCAGGACCCCGACGAACCCCCACTCCTCCCCGATCGTACTGAAGAGGAAGTCGGAGTAGGCATACGGCAGGTAGCCGAGCTTCTGCTGGCCCTGGCCGAAGCCGGTACCGAACAGACCGCCGGAACCCATTCCGACGAGCGACTGGTGGATCTGGAACCCACCCTCGGTCACCGCATCGCCGGGGTTGAGGAAGGTGAGCACGCGGGCCAGACGGTACTGCGCGTCGCGGATCTGGTGAAAGACCAGAATCACCGCGACGCTGCCGAGCAGAATGAAGTGGCCGATCTTGGCACCGGACGTGAAGAGGACGAGGCCGCCCAGGAGCGCCACCAGCGTGGCCATCGAGAGGTTGGGCTCGAGCAGGATCAGCAGCGACACGAGTCCCAATATGACCATGAAGGGCAGCACGCCCTTCCGGAACTCGCGTACCTGCGCCCCCTTCTTCGATGCGAGCATGGCGCACCAGATCACCACCGCCAGGCGCGCCAGCTCGGACGGCTGGAAGTTGAGCGGCCCGATGTCCACCCAGCGCCGCGCCCCGTTCAGTGACGGCGCGATTGCGCGGGTGAACGGCAGCAGCGGAATGAGCAGGAAGCCGATGGTGATGAAGAGAAGCGGCCACGCCCAGACGCGCCAGCGATAGTAGTCCTGCCGCGACGCCCAGAGCAGGAGAATGCCGCCGACCACGGCCCCGCTCAGCTGGCGAGCGGCGAAGTCCAGGCCGACGTTCTTTCCCTTGACCACGACCAGGCTCGCCGCTCCGTAGGTGGCGGCCACCCCGAAGGCGAGGAGGACGAGCGTCACGACCCCGAGGAGGCGGGTCTCCCACCGCAGCTCGCCCGGATGGCGCACCGGCCGGGGCCCGGTCACAGCGCCTCGACCGCGGCCCGAAAGCGCGCCCCGCGCTCCTCGTAGTTGCTGAACATGTCGTAGCTCGAGCAGGCCGGCGACAGCAGCACCGCGTCCCCCGGCTTGGCCAAGCGGCGGGCGGTGGCGAGCACCTCGGTGAAGTCGCCCGCGGGGACGACCGGGAGACGCGCACCCAGATCGCGCAGGATCTGCGGGCCCGCCTCGCCGTAGGCCACGACGGCGCGGCAGCGGCCCCGGAGCGGCTCGGCCAGCCGGGTATACGGCTCGCCCTTGTGCCGCCCGCCGAGCAGCAGAACGAACGGCCGATCGAGCGCCGCCACCGCCACCTCGGTCGATGTCACGTTGGTAGACTTGGAGTCGTTGATCCACAGCACGCCGTCCACCTCCCGCACGGGCTCGACCCGATGCGGGATTGCCCGGAAGCTGCGGAGCCCCGCGGCGACGCGGCCGGGATCACCCCCGGCCTGCACCGCCACCAGCGCGGCGGCCAGCGCGTTGGCGACGTTGTGGTCGCCAAGCAGCGGCAGGTCCGCACGCGGCATCAGCGGCCGATCGCCCAGCATGAGTCGGCCGCCGACCCGGTCGAACCATCCTTCGGTCCGGCGCTCGAGAGAGAAGCGCAGATGGGTGCCCGGCACCGGCGCCACCATCGCCCGCACCGCCGCGTCGTCCGCGTTGCTGACCCAGACCGAATCCGCGTCGGCGCGGTGGAAGAGCCGCGCCTTGTCGGCGTAGTACTCCTCGAGCGAGTGATACCGGTCGAGATGGTTGGGGGCGAGGTTGGTGAGCACGCCGATCGCCGGCCGGAGATGGGGCGCATCATGCAGCTGGAACGAGCTCAGCTCCAGCGCGAGCCAGGCCGGCGGATCGGCGGCCAGCGCCACATCGCACAGCGGCCGGCCGATGTTTCCCGCCGTCTCGGCGCGGAGCCCCGCCGCGACCATCGCGTGCGCGATGAGCGACGTGGTCGTGGTCTTGCCGTTGGTACCGGTGACGCCCGCGCAGCGGGTACGGGTGAGGGCCAGGAATCCGATGTCCACCTCGGCGTAGATCCCCAGGCCCGCAGCGCGCGCTGCCACGAGCGGCGGTGCGTCGGGCGGGACGCCCGGGGCCACCACGACCGCGACCGCCCGGGCGATCCGGTCCAGATCGTGGCCCTGGAGCTGGACGACCGCGCCCAGACCCCGCAGTTCCGCGGCCCACGCATCGTATGCCGGCCCGGCGCCCGTGTCGGAGGCGTATACCGGCATATGCTCGCGCCGCAGCAGCCGCGTCGCCGCCGTCCCGCTCTTCCCGAGCCCTACCACCGCGACCTCGCGGCCGGAGCCGCGCCACAGCTCGAACAGCTCCACAACCATCGTCAGCGCACCTTTAGCGTTGACAGCGCCACGAGCGCGCAGAACAGCCCGAGAATATAGAATCGCGTCACCACAGTCGTTTCGGCCCAGCCGAGCTTTTCGAAGTGGTGGTGCAGCGGCGCCATCCGGAACACCCGGTGGCTGTCGGCGTATTCCCGACCACGGGTCCGCTTGAACCACTTGTACACACCGGTCTGCAACATCACGCTTACCGCCTCGGCCGCGAAGACCCCGCCGATCAGGAGCAGCAGAAATTCCGCCTTGAGCAGGATGGCTACCGTCCCCAGCGCTCCACCGATCGCCAGGCTTCCCGTATCCCCCATAAACACCTGCGCCGGGTGCGCATTGAACCAGAGGAACCCGATGGCGGCGCCCATGAGCGCGGCGCAGAAGACGGCCAGCTCGCCCGAGCCGGGGAGGTAGAAGAGGTTCAGGTACGACGTCACGTCCACCCGGCCGAACAGGTAGGCGAACATCGCGAA
>DAIPLK010000060.1:8224-9795 GCA_036769285.1 Gemmatimonadales bacterium
AGCTTCCACTTGGCCACGAGGCCGCGCGGCTTGCCCTGCACGATCTTCAGATAGTCATCCAGGAACCCGATGCAGCCCATCCAGAGGATCGACAACATCGCGACCACGACGAACCGGTTCGTGAGTGGCGCCCAGAGGAGCGTCGGCACCACGGTCGCCAAGATGACGATGAGTCCGCCCATGGTCGGCGTGCCGCGCTTGCTCTGATGGCTCGCCGGCCCTTCGGCGCGGATGATCTGCCCCACCTTGTGCTCCCGGAGTCGCGCGATCACCGGCGGTCCCAGGACGAACGCGAGGAGCAGCGCCGTCACCGTGGCCCCGGCCGCACGAAAACTGATGTAGTTGAAGAGATTGAAGATGATGTGGGTCTTGCCGAGCGGCGCGAGCCAGTGATAGAACATCGAGCCTCAGCGTGGAGGAGTCGCGCGGACCGTGAGCGCCGGAAGTATACGTTCGAGAGCCACGCCGCGGGATGCCTTCAGCACGATCACCTCGCCGCCACGGAGCCGCGCTGCCACCAGCGGGCCGAGCGCGATCGGATCGGGCGCGGTGACCAGCCGGTCGCCGAGTCCCGCCGCGTATGGGGCCAGGGCCGGCACGAAATCACCTACCGCCGCCAGGAGGTCGGGGTCGAGCTCGACCAGGGCAGCCGCGATCTCCGCATGCAGCGCCGGCGCGTCGCCGCCCAACTCGCGCATCGTCCCCGCAATGAACACCAGCCGGCGCCCCCGCCGGAGCGCGCGCGCCGTGGCGATCACGGCACGGAAGCTCTGGGGGTTGGCGTTGTAGCAGTCGTTGAGGATGGTGAGCCCGCCCAGCTCCAGCAGCTCACCACGGCCCTCGGGGATCGCGAACCGCTCGAGCGCGCGGGCCGACGCCTCCCGGTCCAGGTTCAGCGCCTCCACCACCGCCCAGACCCGGGCCGCGTTGTCGGCCTGGTGGAGCCCTCGCGCCGGGAGGGTGAACGAGACGCCGCCGAAGGTGAGCGCGGGCCGCCCGTCGGCGTCGAGGGTCACCCGATCCGGCACGAGGTCGGCGCGCTCCAGGGCAGCGGTGCGCACCGCGCGCGCCCGTCGGCGGGCGCCCTGCTCCAGTTCGGGCGGATCCACGCCGACGATGGCGAGCGGGACGCCGTCGGTCAGCGAGAGCTTTTCCGCCACCACGCCCGCCAGCGAGCCGAACCCCTCCAGGTGCCCCTCGACCGCATTGGTCACGATGGTGATCGAGGGTTCGATGACCTCCCGATGCCGCGCGATCTCCCCCGGCAGGTTGGCCCCTGCCTCGACCACCAGCGCGTCGGTCCCTTCAGGCGCCTCCAGGATGGTCATCGGCACGCCGACGAGATTGTTGAGGTTCGCGCGCGTGGCGTAGACCGTGTAGCGCGTGCCGAGAACCGCGGCCAGCATTTCCTTGGTGCTGGTCTTGCCGTTGGTCCCTGTCACCGCGATGACCGGGCCAATGAGGTCGCGCCGGCGCGCGCGGGCCAGCCGGCCGAACGCACGCAGGGTATCCGGCACCTCGAATGCCACGAGCCCCTCGGGGACCGGGGTGCCCTGCCGGACGACCGCACC
>DAIPLK010000060.1:9895-11169 GCA_036769285.1 Gemmatimonadales bacterium
TGATAGGTCTCGTGCCCCTTGCCCGCCAGCAGGAGCGTGTCCTCCGGGCGGGCCTGTTCCAGGCCCGCCCGGATGGCCGCGAGCCGGTCGACGATCCGGAGGTGCGGCACGCCGCCCATCCCCTGCTCGATGTCGTCGATGATGGCGCCGGGGTCCTCGGTGCGGGGATTGTCGGAGGTGGCAATCGCCAGGTCCGCGCCCCCGACCGCGATGCGTCCCATGATCGGCCGCTTGCCGCGGTCCCGGTCGCCGCCGCAGCCGAAGACGACGATGAGCCGGCCTCGGGTCAGCGGCCGCAGCGTAGCGAGCGCGCGCTCGAGCGCGTCGGGCGTGTGGGCGTAATCGCGGAGCACGATGCACGGCACGTCGGCGATCCGCTCCATCCGGCCCGGCACCTGCGGCGACGCCGCGAGGCGACCCACGACCTCGCCCAGCGGCCGCCCGAGTCCGAGCGCGCACGCGACGGCAGCCAGCGCATTGGACACGTTGAAGTCTCCCAGCAGCGGGAGGGAGGCTTCGGCTGAACCGAAGCGGCCTTCCAGACGGAACCGGCTCCCCGACGCGTCCAGCGTCACACCGGTGGCCCGCACGTCGGCGGCCGGATGGAGGCCGAAGGTGACGCGGCGCGCGGGCGCCGGCATGGCCCGCCAGGCCCCGTCGTCCAGGTTGACCACCTCGACGCCCTCGAGGCTCAGCAGCGTGGTCAGCTTGAGCTTCGCCGCGAGATAGGCCTCCATCGTGCCGTGGTAGTCCAGGTGATCCCGTGTCAGGTTGGTGAACACGGCGGCAGCGAAGCTGAGGCCGTCCAGACGGCCCTGATCGAGGCTGTGCGAGGACGCCTCCAGGGCCACGTGAGTGGTTCCCCGCGCGAGGAGATCGGCGAGGGTCGCCTGGAGATCGATCGGCCCGGGCGTCGTGAGCGAACCCGCGGTCGAGTCCACCACCTCGCCACGCCCGTCGAAGGCGCCGAGCGTGCCGATGCTGCCCGCGCTGCCTGCCGCGTTGAAGAGGTGCCGGATGAGACCGGTGGTGGTGGTCTTGCCGTTGGTCCCGGTGACCCCGAGCAGTGTCAGCCGGCGGCCCGGGTGGCCGTACCAGGCCTGCCCGAGCACGATGGCCGCCCGGCGTCCGTCACGCACGGCGATCTCGGGCACGGCCGACTGCTGGGGACTCTCGACCACCACGGCCGAGGCGCCCCGGCGTACCGCGTCGCCCACGAACCGATGGCCGTCCGCCTGCGCTCCACGCACCGCCACGTACACCATGCCTGGGCG
>DAIPLK010000060.1:11269-14569 GCA_036769285.1 Gemmatimonadales bacterium
CTCCTCCCTCACTCCGCCAGCACCAGGACCGCCGAGCCGGGCCGCGCGGCCTCTCCGGCCGCCGGCACGGTTCGCACCACCCGCCCCAGGCCCCGAAGGCTCACCCGGAACCCGCGCCGGTGCAACGCCAGCGCCGCCTCCCGGATCGAGCGTCCCGCCACGTCCGGAACGGGCCGTGCAGCGGTGCTCGACCCCGGCGGCTGGTAGGGCAGCTCGACGACTACCGGCGGTGGGCCGGCGGGCTCGGCGGCGAGCGGCTGGCGGGCCTCGGGCGCCGCACTTTCGCGCGCCGCGAGGCGGCCGCGATCAATCGCTACCCGTCGCGAGGCCAGCGCCTGCTGCAACATCATCCGGGTCACCGGGGCGGCCGTAAGCCCACCGTAGTAGTTGCCGCGAGGATTGTCGATCTTGACGATGACCACGAGCTGCGGGTGGTCCGCCGGAAAGATGGCCGCGAACGACGCGGTGTACTGCCCGTGGACGTAGTGGCCATTCACGAATCTGACCGCGGTTCCCGTCTTTCCCAGCACCGAGTAGTTGGCGAGCTGGGCCATCTCGCCGGTCCCGCCCGCCCCCACCGCTTCCCGCAGAAACTCGCGCAGCTGCGCGGCGATCGCCGAGGTCACGACCCGCCGGACCGGCTCCGGCTGATGGCGGTAGAGCAGATTGCCGGCGGGGTCGCGCACCTCGCGCACCAGCGTCGGTGCGAGCAGCACGCCGTCGTTGGCGATGGCCGCGTAGGCCGCCGCGAGCTGGACTGGCGTGACGCCGAACTCATACCCCATTGCCACGCTCGCGCGGGTGTACATCGGCTGCCACCGGTGCGGCAGCGCGAGCATACCGCGGGACTCGCCGGGAAACTCAGCGCTCGTCGGCGTGCCGAAGCCGAAGTCGCGCAGCATCTCGAACTGCTCCTCCGGGCGAAGGCGCGAGGAGAACTTCGCCATCGCGATGTTGCTCGAGACCTGGATGGCATTCGCCAGCGTGAGCAGGCCGGGGTGAGCGTGGGCGTCGGTGATGCGCCGCGTCCGGCCGGTGGAGGTCGTCGGCATGTTCCAGACCCCCTTCTCGCCCGAGACGGCATCGGTCGGCTTGATGCGGTCGTGCATCAACAGCGCGGCCGCGGTGAACAGCTTGGCGGTCGAGCCCGGCTCGAAGGGGTCGGTAAACGTCGAGGCGCTCGGCGCGCCCCCGCTCGCCGCCTGCCGGGACGCGAGCGCCAGCAGCTCCCCGCTGTTCGGATCCAAGAAGACGACATCACCGCCCGCGGCGCGCATTTGCCCGATCGCGTCGTCGAGACCGCGCTCCGCGATCTCCTGCAGTTCCGCATCGAGCGTGAGCGTCACGTCGTTGCCCGGTACCGGATCGCGGGTCTTGCGGCCGGGCGAGTCGTAGCGCCGGCCGGCGCGGTCCTTCAGCAGCACCGCCTCGCCCGGCCGGCCGGTGAGCAGCGAGTCGAGCTCCGCCTCCAACCCCGCCGCGCCAACGGGCCGGTCAGGAGACAACCCCCCGATGATCGGTCTGGCCAGGTCCCGCGAAGGATAGAACCGCTGGAACTCGCCGGTCAGATGGATGCCCTTGACCGGCCGGAGCGCCTGGATTTGTGTCGCGTTGAACGGACCGTGGAGATAGATCCATCGCTTCCGCGCCTGAAATTCGCGATTCAGCGCCGGCGCCGAGACGCCGAGGTTGCGGACGAGGAGGACGAATGCGGAGCGAATGTCCTCCAGCTCATTGGGTGCCACGCCGACGCGATAAAACTCCTGGGTGATGGCAAGGGGGATCCCGTTGCGGTCGTAGAGCGCACCGCGGCGCGCGGGCAGCACGACCGGTTCGGTCCGCTGGCGGGCCGCCTCTCGCTCCCACCGTTCGGCCTCGACGATCTGGAGCTGAGCGGCGCGGGTCAGCACCGCCAGAATGCCCAGGGCGAAACCGAACTGGATGACGGCGATGCGGGCGGTCGGCTTGGCCATCAGCGTCCGACCGGGCCCGCGGGAGGCAGTGCGAAGAGCACGAACTCCGAATCGGCCGGCTCGTGCAGGCCCAGGGCCCGCTCGACGATCGGCACCAGCACCTGCCGGCTCGAGGCCACCCGAATGCGCCGCTCGAGATCGGCCCGCCGGGCCTCAAGGGCCATCCGCTCCTCGCGCAGGTCCCGCAACCGACGCGCCGTGCGGAACCCCGCCGTCTGCCGCGCGGTGATCGCCGCCAGCACGCAGAGGAAGACGAGCAGCCAGAGCATCAACCAGTGCCGTCCCTTAAGACGCATCGCCCGCCTGGAAGATCCGGAGGTGCGCGCTCCGCGCGCGGGGGTTCGCCGCCACTTCGGCAGGCTCGGGCACGATCGGCTTCCGCGGCACGAGCCGCCCGAGCGGGCGGCCGCGGCAGGTGCATACGGGCTGCCGGGGTGGACAGATGCAGGCGGCCGCCCATTCGCGAAACATCCGCTTCACCAGCCGGTCCTCACCCGAGTGGTAGGTGATGACCGCCAAGCGGCCGCCTGGCGCGAGGGCGTCCCGGAACGCCGGCAGCGCCGTCGCCAGGCCGTCGAGCTCGTCGTTCACCTTGATCCGCACCGCCTGGAAGAGCCGGGCGAAGTCCGACGGCCCGGCCCGCGGGCCGAGCGTGGCACGGATGGCGTTGACGAGATCGTCGCTGATGGCGAACGGGTGGCGGGCCCGGCGCCGCACGACCTCACGGGCCAGGCGTCGGGCCCGGCGCTCGTCGCCGTACTCGGCGAAGACGCGCGCCAGCTCCGCTTCCTCGGCGCCATTGAGAAACGCCGCCGCTGTCGGTCCCGTCATACCCATCCGCATGTCGAGCGGGGCACCCGGTCGGAAAGTAAATCCGCGTTCCGCTTCGTCCAGTTGCCGCGAGGAGACGCCGAGATCCAGCAGGATGAAGTCGGGCCGAACGGCGGCCACCACGTGCAACGCCTCGGGGGCGCTAAAGGGGGCCTGCAGGTAGCGTATCCGCTCGTCACCGAGGCGGCGGCGGCTCGCGGCGATCGCCGCTGGATCGCGGTCGATCCCTAACAGCTCTGCGCCGATCCCACGAAGGGCCTCCGCGTGGCCGCCGTCGCCCAGGGTGGCGTCCACCGCGCGACGCGCCCCCGCCGCGGCGGCGAGCACCGCGTCCAACAGCACCGGGACGTGCGGGGGAGTCGTTGGTTCGGCCATGTCCGGCGCTGGGAACGGAAACGAAACACCCCGTCCATAGGGACGGGGTGGCACGTTCAACCGAGAGAGCGGGGCTGACGGGGCTCGAACCCGCGACCTCCGCAGTGACAGTGCGGCACTC
>DAIPLK010000169.1:0-4474 GCA_036769285.1 Gemmatimonadales bacterium
GTCCGTCAGGTCGTGGCCCGCGCGCAGTTCCACCGCCGAGTGCATGCCGTCTCCGGAGAGGGTGGGGATGCCCCAAGTATACGTAGCCGCGGCGCGCCGGGCCAAGGGGCGGTCAGGTACCCCAGGCGAGCACCACGGCCACGTCGGTGACGGCCCAGGCGCCGAGCGAACGGTACATGCCCCGCTCGTGGTCGGCCGCCGTCAGCCGCGCCTGGTGTCGCCGCCACGGCACCAGCACCGCCGCCCAGGCGCCAAACGCGAGCACCAGAGCGCCCCAGCGCCAGAGGTCGCCGACGCCGTCGCGCCAGCCGGCCCGCACCCCGGCGGCCGCGAACAGCGTGAACGCCAGGCCAGCCGCCGCGAGCGCCGCGTTCAGACTGCGGCGCACCCCCAGGACGCAGGCGAGCGTGCGGTCGCCGCGCCGGGCGTCCTCCTCGAGCTGGTAGAGTTGGGTCAGGGGATACAACGCGGCGAACAGCGGGCAGAAGGCGAGGAGCACGAGCCCGCGCGCCGGATCGATCGGCAAGCCGGTGGCGGCCCAGCCCGCATACGGCGTGAGCGCGCCGAAGCCCCACATGTTGATGATCCAGTCGGCGCCCGCCACCGCCTTGAGCCGGAGGGGCGGCACCGAGTAGGCCAGCGACAGGGCGAAGCAGATCGCGTACGCCGCCGCATAGGGCGCGGCCAACCGGAGCGCGAGGATCTGCCCTACCCCCATCAGGGCGATGCTGAAGTCGGCGAGATGCCGCGGCGGCACCGGAGGACGGCGCAGGTAGGCCACATCGCCTTCATCACGATCGAACGCGCTGTTGAGCGCGAGCGTCCCGCCGTTGAGGCAGACCACCCACAGGACGAGCCCGAGGAGCGCTGGGCCCAGCCGGGCCCCCGAGCCGGCGCCCGCGAGCCCGACCGCGAGCAGGTAGCCGACGGCCGTATGCGCCGCCATGATCGGCCATTCGGCCGGACGCAGGTGAAGGAGGTAGTCCAGACGCTGGCCAAGCAAGCGGTAGCCGGCCTCGCGGGCCGTGCTCACCAAACCAGTCCCAGATATCCGGCGGCGAACCGGAGCCCCCGGAGGGTGAGGTCGGGGTCGGTCTGCTCGACCGACGTGGTCAGTGGGGCGACGACCGTCGCGAGGCCGCCGGTGGCGACGACCATCGGCCGGCGCCCACCCGGCCACTCGGCCCGGATGCGCCGCACAATGCCGTCCACCGCCTCGGCGGTACCGAACAGGACCCCGGCCTGGATGCACTCCTCGGTGCGGCGGCCGATCACGCGCTCGGGAGCGCGCAGCTCGGTGGCGGGGAGCTTGGCCGTGCGGCGGGTGAGCTGGTCGGCGGCCGTGCGAAGCCCGGGCATGATCACGCCGCCGAGAAATCGTCCGTCTGCGGTGACACAATCGAAGGTGGTCGCGGTGCCGAAGTCCACGATGATCGTGTCGGCGTGGTAGAGCTCGACCGCGGCCAGCGCGTTCACGATGCGGTCGGCGCCCACGCTCAGCGGCTCGTCCACATCGAGCCGTACGGGAAGCGGCGAGCGCGCGTCGATCTGGACCCCGGTGCACCCGGTGGTCCGCGTGATGCCCTCCACCACCGCCTGCGTCACCGCCGGCGCCACGGACGCGAGGCAGACGGCACGCACCTCGTTGGGCGAGTGCCCCGCCCCGATGAGAAAGCCGCTGATCGCGCTGCCCCATTCGTCCGGGGTGCGCCCGGGGTTCGTCGTCAGGCGCCAGTGCGCCTGCAGCTCGGCGCCCCGGAACAGGCCCACGGTGATCTCGGTGTTGCCGATGTCAAGCGTTAGGAGCATGGTCGAAGATCCGCCGTGGCTGAGGTCCCCGCCATGATGACGGTGCCGGCGCGCACCGCCGCGGTCGTGCCGTCGGGTCGTCGGACGAGGAGCCCGCCGTCCGCCGCGAGCCCGCCGGCGGTGCCGGCCACCGGCGCCTCGAGGTCCCGCCCTCGGAGCCAGTCGCGCCGGGCGAATCGCGCCAGCTCTTCCCCCGTGAGCGGGCCCGCCGCCGCGTCCACGCCCCGAAGCGCCTCGATGACCGGACTCAGCAGCGCGGGGGCGGTCAGGTCGGGGCACGCCGTCGCGAGATGCGTGGCGATGGCGGCGAGCTCCACCGGCGCCACGTTGGTCACATTCAGCCCGATCCCGATGACCACCCAGGCCGGCGCCGAACCCTGCCAGCGCGCCTCACACAGAATCCCCCCGACCTTCCGGTCGTCGAGCATGAGGTCGTTCGGCCACTTGAGCGCGAGCCGGCGCCCCGCTCCGAGCCGGGCCAGCAACTCGGCCACGGCGAGGCCCGCGCGCAGGCTCAGGACCTCCAGCCCGGCGGTTGCCGGCCGCCCCAGCACGCTGAGCCAGAGCCCGCCGCGCGGCGATGACCAGGCGCGCCCACGCGACCCGCGGCCGGCCGCCTGTGCCTCGGCCACGACAGCCGTGCCCGCCGGCGCACCGCCCTGCGCCAGCGCGTGGAGCGCGTCCATCGTCGAGTCGGTCTCGGCCAGGCTGACGATCGCCGGGAACGGGGCCATCACCGAAGCAGCACCAGCAGGGCCACGCCCAGCACGATGCGGTACCAGGCGAAGGCGGCGAAACTGTGGTGCGAAACGTAGGTGAGGAACGCCTTGACCACGACCACCGCCGACACGAACGACACCACGAAGCCCACCGCGAAAACCGGGACGTCGGCCAGCGTGAGCGCCGCGAGGCTCTTGAGCAGATCGTACAGCGTCGCCGCGAACATGATGGGAATGGAGAGGAAGAACGAGAACTCCGTCGCCGTCCGGCGCGAGAGGCCGAGCGCGTAGCCGCCCATGATCGTCGCGCCCGACCGCGAGGTACCGGGGATCAGAGCGAGCACCTGGGCGAGGCCAACCCCGAGGGCCGTCGCCGGCTGCACGTCGTCCACGTCGGCGACGCGCTCGCGGGGCCGGAGCCGCTCGATGACCAGGATGAGGAGCCCGCCGACCACCAGCGCTAGCGCGACCACGGTGGGCGTGAACAACCGTGCCTTGATCCAGTCATGCGCCAGGAAACCGACGATGGCCGCCGGCACAAAGGAAATCAGCAGATTGAGCAGAAACCGTCGGCTGGCCGGGTCGGCGCGGGCCGCGACCACGGTGCGCGCGAGGCGTGCGCGATAGAGCCAGACGATCGCCAAGATCGCGCCGAGCTGGATGAAGATGTCGAAGGTCTTGGCCGCTTCGTCGGTCTCGCCGAGCCAGTGGCTGGCAAGGATGAGGTGCCCGGTGGAGGACACGGGAATGAACTCGGTGACCCCTTCGAGCAACCCGAGCAGGGCCGCCTTGGCGAGCAGCTCACCGGGCATCGGCATGACTCAACTCAGCGCTTCCTCATACAGGGCCTCGTACATCGGGACGATGCGATCGGCCGAGAACTCCCGCGCCTTGGCGATCGCCGCCTCGCGCATGGTGCCGTAGCGTGCGGGGTCACGCAGCAGCTCGACGGCCCGGCGGCCCATCGCCTCCACCGATCCCACCGGCTCGAGGATCCCGTTGATCCCGTCGTCCACGACCTCGGGGAGCCCGCCGACGCGACTCGCGACCACCGGAGACCCGCACGCCATCGCCTCGAGGGCGGCGAGCCCGAACGACTCGATCTGCGACGGGAGCAGGAACAGGTCGCTGGCCTGGAGCAGCGACGCGACCGAATCGAGCCGCCCCAGGAACCGCACGTCCTGGCTGACGCCGAGCTCGCGTGCCTCGTTCTCCGCATCCACCCGCTCGGGGCCGTCGCCGACCATGACCAGCGTGGCAGGCATGGCGCGGCGAATCCGCGCGAACACCCGGACGACGTCCTTCACCCGCTTCACCTCCCGGAAGTTGGACACGTGGGTGATGACGCGGGTTCCCTCGGGCGCCAGGTGGCTCACGGCGCCCCGCTCGGCCGGATGGTACTCGCCAAGGTTGACGAAGTTGGGGATCACCCGCACGTCGCAGCTCACGCAGCCGAACGCCCGGTAGGTCTCGTCCCGCAGGTAGGCTGAGACGGCGGTCACCTCGTCGCTCTGCTCGATCGAGAACTTGGTGATGGCGTAGAAGCTCGATTCCTGCCCGACCAGGGTGATGTCGGTGCCGTGGAGCGTCGTGATCACCCGCAGCGGCCACTCGCCCTTGAGCATCTCGCGCGCCAGGTAGGCGGTCGTGGCGTGCGGAATGGCGTAGTGCACGTGCAGGATCTCGATCCCCTCCCGGAGCACCACCTCGTGCTGCTTGGAGGCGAGCGCGAGGGTGTAGGGAAAGTGGTCGAACAGCGGGTACCGGCCCATCCGGGTCTCCACCTGATGGAGGAAGATCCGCTCGGCGTAGCCGTGCAGGCGGAAGGGCATGTCGTAGGTGATGAAGTGGACCTCGTGCCCGCGCCGCGCGAGCTCGAGCCCGAGTTCGGTGGCCACCGCCCCGGAGCCGCCGTAGGTGGGATAGCAGGTGATCCCGATCTTCAT
>DAIPLK010000061.1:0-5371 GCA_036769285.1 Gemmatimonadales bacterium
ACGCCTGGATCTTTCCGGCGGAGCCCGCGCTCAAGATCATCGTGGACCTGTTCGAGTGGGCCGCCGAGCACACGCCCAAGTGGAACACGATCAGCATTTCGGGCTACCACATCCGGGAGGCCGGGGCGACGGCGGCGCAGGAGCTGGCGTTCACGCTCGCCAACGGATTCTGCTACGTGGAGCACGGGCTTGCGCGGAAGCTGGACGTGGACCTGTTTGCGCCGCGGCTCTCGTTCTTCTGGGATATCCACAACGACTTCTTCGAAGAGATCGCCAAGCTGCGCGCGGCGCGTCGCATCTGGGCGCGGCACATGCGCGAGCGCTATGGCGCCCGCGACCCCCGAAGCTGGCGGATGCGGTTCCACTGTCAGACGGCGGGCGTCACCCTCACGGCCCAGCAGCCGCACAACAACGTGGTGCGGGTGGCCTACCAGGCGCTCGCGGCGGTGCTCGGCGGCACTCAGTCGCTGCACACCAACGCGTTCGACGAGACGCTCGCGTTGCCAACCGAGGAATCGGTGCGCATCGCGCTCCGCACCCAGCAGATCCTGGCCTACGAGACCGGCGTCCCCAACGTCGCCGATCCGCTGGGGGGTTCTTACTACCTCGAAGCGCTGACCGACGGACTCGAGCGCGAGGCGGAGGGGCTGTTCGCCGAGATCGAGGCCCAGGGCGGCGCCGTCCGGGCCATCGAGTCGGGCTGGTTCCAGCGGCAGATCGCCTCCAGCTCGATGCGGTTCCAGGCGGAGGTGGAGCAGGGCCGGCGGACGATCGTCGGTCTCAACGACTTCGTGGAGGAGGCGGAGGCGCCGGTCGAGATCCTGAAGGTCGGGGATGCGGCCGAGCAGACCCAGCGCGAGCGGCTCGCCGGGCTCCGCGCCCGGCGTGACCAGGCGGTCGTCGAGGCCCGCCTCGGCGAGCTCCGGCGCGCCGCCGCCGAAGACCGAAACATCATTCCAGCCATGCTCGATTGCGCGCGCGCGTACTGCACGCTGTTCGAGATCCGGCATGTGCTCGAGGAAACCTATGGCAGCTATCGGGAGCCGATCTTCTTCTGATGAGGGCAAGCGGATGAGGGCCAAGGAGGTCCATGGGCGAGGGCGGGCAAAGGTGGCTGCGCCGTCGGTGGCGGAGCGGCTCGCGCGGCTCACCACGGTGCAGACCGGCGCCCACCGCGTGGTCACCTGCTACCTGAAACTCGAGCCGAGAGATCGGACTCGCAGCAAGTACCTGATCAAGCTCAAGAACCGGGTCCGCACAGTGGCCCAGGCGCTGCCGAGGCTCGGCCTCGAGCGGATGGTCCAGGAGGAGATCGGGCGCGATCTGGAGCGGATCCAGCAGTACCTCCGAACGCCGTCCAACCTCCCGTCGACCCTGGGGGTGGCCATCTTCGCCTGCGAGGCGATCGGCCTGTTCGAGGCGTTGCCGCTGCCCGTCGTCTACCGCTCCCGCCTCGCGGTGGATGCGACCCCGCTCGTGCGCGAGCTGGCGTCGGTGGAGGACGAGTTCGGCCGGCTGCTCACCGTGGTCCTCGACCGGATGGGTGCGCGCTTCTTCGAGGTCACCGCCTACGACACTCTGGAGCTGCCTGGCCTTCGGGCCGACAGCACCCGGGGCAAGCGGTTTCACGGCGACCAGAACGGGCCTGGCTGGGGCGAGCACACCTACCACAACCGGATCCGGCAGGAGAAGCAGCGGCATTACGAAGCGATCGCGCGGGAGCTGTTCGCCATCGACCGCCGCCGGCCGGCGCACGGGATCGTGATCGCCGGCACAGGGACCGACGCCGGGGCGGTCGAGCCCTTCCTGCACAACTACCTCGTCGAGCGCCTGATCGGCACTGCCCGGCTCAACCCCAAGGAGGCGACGTCGGCCGCGGTGCACGCGGCCACGCTGGCCGTGCGCGAGGCCTGGGAGCGAGACGCCGAACGGGCGCAGGTGCACGAGATGCTCGAAGGGCTTGGAACGGGCTGGGGTGTGAACGGGACCGATGCGACGCTCCGCGCCCTGTCGCGCGGGCAGGTGCGGAGCCTGCTCGTTCACGCCGACGCCAGCGAGCCCGGCTTCCGCTGCGCCGGGTCCGGACGCCTGACCCGGACCGAGCGCGAGTGCCGCGGCGAGGGCGAGCCGATCCCGGTGCTCGACGTCGTGGACGACGCGATCGAGGAGGCCCTGCGCCAGGGTGTGGACGTGAACGTCGTCTACGAGCCCGCGGCGCGGGACGCGGTCGTCGGCCTCGCCGCGCTGCTCCGGTTTCGCTGAGCGCGTGACCGCCGCCGACACCGCCCTGCTCCGGGCGGTACTCTTCGATGCCGGAAACACGCTGCTCTTTCTCGACTACACCCGCATGGCCGTGGCGGTCGGGGCGGCGCTGGGCCTGTCGCTCAGCGGGCCTGGACTCGCAGCTGGCTCCGCGGCGGCGGCACGCGCCATGGAACGCGGGCGCGCCGGCGACCGCGAGCGTGCGGCGGCCTATCTCGAGGCGCTCTTCATCGAGGCGGGCGTGCCGCCCGGACGGCTGGACGAGGTCCGGGACTGCCTCGCCCGGCTGCATGGCGAGCGGCACCTCTGGAGCGGCATCGCGGACGACACCCACGACGCCCTCGCCCGACTGCGCGCCGCCGGCCTCCGTCTCGGCGTCGTCTCTAACAGCGATGGACGGGTGGAGGAGGCGCTGGCGGCGGCCGGGCTGCGCCGCTACTTCGACGTGGTGATCGATTCGACAGTGGCCGGAGTCGAGAAGCCGGATCCCGCTATCTTCCGGGCCGCGCTCGCCGCGCTCGGGGTTCCCCCCTCGCAGGCGCTCTACGTGGGTGACCTGTACGAGGTGGATGTCATCGGTGCCCACGCGGCCGGAATGTCGGCAGTGCTCTTGGTGCCGTCCGGCTCGCCGCTGCCCGGCGGCTGTGCCGCCGTCCGCTCCCTGGGTGCCTTGGCCGACGACCTGCTCAAGGAGAGACTCGCCTCATGATGGCCACCCGCTCGCTGCCTCGTCCGATCCGGGTCCTGGTCGCCAAGCCGGGCCTCGACGGCCACGACCGGGGCGCGAAAGTCGTCGCTGCAGCGCTCCGGGACGCGGGCATGGAGGTGGTGTACACGGGGCTGCACCAGACCCCTGAAATGATCGCCACCGCGGCGGTCCAGGAGGACGTGGACGTCGTGGGCCTCTCCATCTTGTCCGGCGCCCACATGACGCTCTTCCCGCGGGTTCGCCAGCTGCTCGACGAAATGGGCCGGCCCGACGTCCTGGTGACCGGAGGCGGCATCATCCCCGCGGAGGACATGGAGGCCCTGCAGGCGCGCGGCATCGGACGCCTGTTCGGACCGGGAACACCGACCTCCGATCTGGTCTCCTATATCACCACGTGGGCCGCCGAGCACCTGGAGTCGTGAGCCGGCTGCGCACGCTCACCGAAGAGTACCGCCAGCTCGCCGACCGTCTGCGGGCGGGCGGCGGCGCCGCCCGCGTGGCCAAGATGCACCAGCAGGGGAAGCTCGCCCCGCGCGAGCGGGTAGCGGGCCTGCTGGATCCGGGCGGGCCCTGGCTCGAGCTCGGGCTGCTCGTGGCCTACGATCAGTACGACGGCCAGGCGCCCGGGGCGGGCGTGATCACCGGGCTCGGGCTGGTCGAGGGGCGGGAGGTGGTCGTCGTGGCCAACGACGCCACGGTGAAGGCCGGTTCCTGGTGGCCGGAGACCATCCGCAAGATCCTCCGCGCCCAGGAAGTCGCGATGCGGCAGCGGATCCCCATCGTGTATCTGGTGGACAGCGCGGGCGTGAACCTGCCGTATCAGGGCGGGGTGTTCCCCGGGCAGTACGGCGCTGCCCGGATCTTCTACTACAACTCGATCATGCGCCGCTATCTCCACGTGCCGCAGATCAGCGCGGTGATGGGCAGCTGCGTCGCCGGGGGCGCGTACTTGCCGGCGCTCTCCGACGTGATCTTCATGGTCGAGGGCACCACGTTCATGGGGCTGGGCGGCCCCAACCTCGTGAAGGGCGCCACGGGGCAGACGATCGACGCCGAGACGCTGGGCGGCGCCGTCACCCACACCGAAGTCAGCGCGGTGGCGCACTACCGGGCCGCGAACGACGCCGAGTGCCTCGCCCGAATTCGCGAGTACCTCACCCGGCTGCCCCGAGTGGACGGTGTTCGCCACCGGATCCGGCCCGCCGTCGCGCCGGCGCGGCCCTCGGCGGAGCTCTACGATCTCATCCCGCAGGACCACCGTCTCTCGTACGACATGCGGCACGTGCTCGACGCGCTCCTCGACGGCGGCGCGCTCGACGAGTTTCAGCCCGACGTCGCCCGGGAGATGCTGTGCGGACATGCGCACATCGAGGGGTGGCCGGTCGCGGTCATCGCGAACCAGCGCGGGCTCATCAAGGGCCGGCCGGATGAGCGGCCGCGCTTCGGCGGCATCGTCTACACCGGCAGCGCGGAAAAGGTCGCGTACTTCATCGAGACGGCCAATCGCGAGCGGCTCCCCCTCCTCTTCGTGCAGGACGTGAGCGGCTTCATGGTCGGCCCGGAGGCGGAGCACAGCGGGATCATCCGCGCCGGCGCCCGGTTCGTCGAGGCGATGGCCACCGCCGCAGTGCCCAAGATCGTCCTCACCGTGAACCACGCCTCGGGCGCCGGCTACTACGCCATGGCGGGGCAGGGCTTCGATCCCGATTTCATTCTCTCGTGGCCCACCGGCCGCATGGGCGTGATGGAGGGCGAGTCCGCCGTGATGGCCGTGCACGGACCTGAGATAGAACGCGCCCAGCGTGAGCGGCGCGCGCTGGCGCCCGAGGTGAACGCGTCGGTGGAGTCGATGCGCGCCGACTACGAAGAGCAGCTCGACGCCCGCCACGCCGCGGCGCGGGGCCATGTGGATGCCATCGTCACACCCGAGGAGACGCGGGATCAGCTCGCCTTCGCGCTCCGCGTCACCGCCAACTACGCCGGGCCGCACCTCGGTCCCTTCGTGCTCCCGCCGCTCGACGCGGCCCCCCCACGGTAGCCGTCCATGCCTTCGTTCCGCCGCTTCACCGGTATGCTCGTCATCGCTCTCGCCTGCGCGCCCAGCCGTCGCGACGCGCCGGCACCGGTGCCCGAGCCCGGCGCCGGTCCTGCCGGCACCGTGCACGCCACCGCCGCGGTCCCGGCGCCGCCGCCGGGACCCGCGCTCGCCTCCCCCGTGCCGGACTCGGTGCGCCGGGTCGCGCCGCCCGACATGGCCTATGCCCATGGCTGGATGCCGCTGGCGAGCACGGGCGTGGACCGCTTCCTCCGCGCCCATCCCGATTACGATGGCCGCGGCGTGGTGATCGGCATCCTGGATACCGGCATCGATCCGGGGGTTCCCGGCCTGGCGACCACGTC
>DAIPLK010000061.1:5471-14452 GCA_036769285.1 Gemmatimonadales bacterium
AACGAGATCGAAGGTCAGGCGCGCATCGACCGGCTTGCCGACTCGGTGCTGGCCCTGCACCCCGACGTGGTGCTCACCATCAGCGCGGGCAACGACGGACCCGGGCTCTCGACGACCGGCTTCCCGGGCAGCGCCGCGCTCGCGCTCAGCGTCGGGGCCACGCTGCCGGGCGGTTTCCTCCCCGCCGGACCGAGCGGCGGCCGGTCGTCCGACCGGCTCGCCTACTTCAGCGCCCGCGGCGGCGAGGTGGCGCGCCCCGATCTGGTCGCTCCGGGCGTCGCGTACAGCTCCGTGCCGATCTGGAAGGCCGGCGAGGAGGTCGAGCAAGGCACCAGTATGGCCGCACCGCACGCCGCCGGCCTCGTGGCACTGCTGCTTTCTGCGATGACCCAGGAGCGGCGCCCCATCGCCGCGCGCGAGGTGCGGCAGGCGCTCATGGTGACCGCCCAGCCCACCCCGGGTGCCACGATCCTGGACGAGGGCGCCGGTCTTGCCGACGTTGACCGCGCGTATCGCTGGCTCACCAACGCGCCGCCCGTCCCCCAGATCCGGGTGCGCGCCGTCGGGCCCGGTGATGCCACGGCGTCGCTGCTCCGCGGGTCGGGCGGCGCGGCGGATACTACGCAGACGTTCGAGCTCCTCCGACCCGCCGACGCGCCCTCCGCCACCTACACCCTGCGGAGCGATGCCTCCTGGCTTACGGCGCCCGCCACGGTCGCGCTGCTCGGCCCCCGCACGGGTCTCCCGCTCAAGGTCGCCCGGCGCGGGCTCGCCGCGCCTGGGGCCTACGTCGGGACCGTCACCGGATGGACCCGGGACACGCTCGCCGGGCCCGCGTTCCGGCTGGTGACCACCGTCGTCGCCGGGGCTCCGGCGGCAGGCGGCACCCAGCGCCTGCGCGAGCGCGTCACGGTCCCGCCCGGCGGCATGCTGCGCTCCTTCTTCGAGGCCGATAGCGGCCGCCCCTTCGCTCTGGTCGTCGAGACCGGCGGGAGCGCCGAGCACGCACTGGCCTTCCTCCACGAGCCGAACGGAATGCCGTTCCGGGACGACGGCACGCGTACGGCCGGGTTCGGGCCGCAGTCCGCCGAGTACGAGGCGGACTCGCGGGACGTGGTGTCGGGCATCTACGAGGCGGTCGTCGTCGCACCGCCGAACCAGGCGCTCAGCGTGTCGCTCAGCGTGAGCCAGTCACCGCTCGCCCAGGGAGCGTCCCGGCAGGGGGAGTCGGTGCGGGCCACGTTCACCAACGTCACCGGTGCCCCGGTCGAGGCCGACGTCGGCATGCATCTGGGAGGGGCCGCTCGCACGGAGAACGTGGCCGCCACCGGGTCGGCGCCGCAGCGGATCGCGTTCGTGGTGCCGGCCTGGTCGCGCGGCGTCGTGGTGGACATCGCGATGGACCGAGCGCAATGGGGCAGGTTCACCGACTTCGGCGTGACCCTGTTCGACTCACTCGGACGCCAGCTCGGCAAGCAGCCGCTCAACTACGCGTTCGGGCGGTTGCAGGTGGAGCTGCCCGACGGCCACGGCGACATGCCCGTGACGCTCGGCCTCTTCCCCGGCTTCGCCGACCCGAACGGCGACCAGCGCTGGAGCCTGCGCGCCTCGATCCGGGTGTACGCCGACACATCGGTGGTGCTCGCGAGTTCGGATGGCGCCGCGCCCACGATCCAACCACGAGCCATCGTGACGGCCGATTTCGTGCTGCCGCCATCACCCTGGACACTCGGGCCCGGGTTCGTGCCGCTCGGGCTGGTGATCGCGCGCACCGGCGGGCACAGCTGGACCCGCGAGGTGGAGCTGCCCCCGCGGGGGACGGCACTCGTGCCATGAAGGCCCCGAACGCACCCACCGTGCGCATCGCCGCCGGGCAGGGGTTCTGGGGTGACTGGCTCGAGGCGCCCGTCCGCCAGGTGCGCGGGGGTCCGATCGACTATCTGATGATGGACTACCTCGCCGAGGTGACGATGTCCATCATGCAGAAGCAGAAGTCGCGGGATCCGGCCGCCGGCTACGCGCGCGACTTCGTTCCGCTCATGGAGCGCATCCTGCCGGACGTGGTCGAGCGGGGCATCCGGGTGACGTCCAATGCCGGTGGCGTGAACCCGCGGGGCTGCGCGGAGGCGGTGCTCGGCGTTGCCCGGCGGCTGGGGTTGCCCCGCAGACTCAGGGTGGGCCTCGTCTCCGGGGACGACATCCTCGATCGGCTGGATGACCTCATCGCGCGCGGGCACCCGCTCAGCGACATGGAGACGGGCCACCCGCTCGCGGACGTCCGCGACCGTGTGCTGTCGGCCAACGCCTATCTTGGCATGGCGCCGATCGTCGAGGCCCTCCGCGGCGGGGCCGACGTCGTCGTCACCGGACGGGTCACGGACACCGGGCTCACCTTGGGCCCCATCTTCCACGAGTTCGGTTGGTCGCCCGACGACTGGGACAAGGTGGCCGCCGGAACGGTGGCGGGGCACATTATCGAGTGCGGCGCGCAAGCGTCGGGCGGCAACTTGCTGAAGGGCTGGCGAAGGGTGAAGGGCCTGGCCGACCCCGGCTTCCCGATCGTCGAGGCCTCGCCGGACGGCAGCTTCGTGATCACGAAGCACCCTGGCACCGGAGGGGTCGTCTCGGTGGCGTCGGTCACCGAGCAGCTGGTCTACGAGATGGGCGATCCGCGGAGCTACATCACCCCCGACGGGGTGGCCGACTTCACCACTATCCGCCTCAAGCCGGCGGGTCGGGATCGTGTGCGCGTGAGCGGCATCCGGGGCGGTCCCCGAACGTCGATGCTCAAGGTCTCCATCGCCTATTTCTGGGGCTACAAGGCGGTGGGGACGCTCGTGTACGCGTGGCCCGAGGCATACGACAAGGCGAAGGCGGCCGACCGGATTCTCCGCCAGCGCTTGGCCGATCTCGGCCTCGGCTTCGAGCAGGTGCTCACCGAGTTCGTCGGCGTGGACGCCACCCACGGCCGTCTGAGCGGGGCGCCAAGCCCGGACCTGCCGGAGGTGCAGCTTCGGGTCGGCGTGCGTGGGCGCGAGCGGGCCCCGGTCGAGCGGTTCACCCGGGAGATCGCCCCACTGGTGCTCACGGGCCCGCCGAGCGTCACCGGCTTCGCGGGTGGGCGCCCTGCCGTCGAGGAGGTCGTGGCCTACTGGCCGGCGCTCATTGACCGTCGCGAGATCGAGCCGCATGTGCGGGTCGATATCCTGGAGGCGTAACTATGGCGAGGACCACCAGACGACGCCCCGCCAAGCGCCCGGCGAGCCGGCCCGTGCAGCTCCGCTACCTGGCCCACGCCCGTTCGGGCGACAAGGGCAACACGGCGAACGTCGGGTTGATCGCGCTCGAGCCGGCGTACTACCCTCTGCTCCTGCGCGAGGTCACCACGGCCCGCGTGGCGCGGCACTTCAGGGGGATGGTGAGCGGCGTCGATCGGTACGAGCTGCCCAACCTCCACGCCCTCAATTTCCTGCTGCATGACGCGCTGGACGGCGGTGGCACCATCTCGCTCAAGACCGACGCGCAGGGCAAGGTGTACTCCACCGCATTGCTCCGGATGGAAGTGCCCGTGCCGGTAGCGCTCGCTCGACGACTCGCGCACCAATGACCTCGGCTGCGACGCCGCTCCGGATCGGCCTCGACGGCGGCGTCCTCTCGCTCACGCTCGACCGCCCCGACAAGCGCAATGCGTTGAACTCGGCGCTGGTCGAGGCGCTGCACGTCGCTTTGGAGCGTGCGGATCTCGACGCGGACGTCCGGGTCGTCGTGCTGCGCGGTGCGGGGCCCGACTTCTGCGCCGGCGCCGATCTCGATGAGCTGCTTGCCTCGGCGGATCTCTCCTTCGCCGAGAACGAGGCCGCCGCGTCGAGGCTGGGCAGCCTGTTCGCGCGGATGCGCCGCTTGCCGAAGCCGGTCGTGGCCGTCGTGCACGGGCGAGCGCTCGCCGGCGGTGCCGGGCTCGTCACCGCCTGTGATCTGGCGATTGCCGGCGCCGGGGCCCAGCTGGGCTACCCCGAAATCCAGCGCGGCTTCGTCCCGGCCATGGTGATGACGCTCCTCCGTCGGGCGACGGGCGAGAAGAGGGCGCTCGACCTGGCGCTGACCGGCCGCGTGCTCGCTGCCGCCGAGGCGCACGCGGCCGGACTGCTGGCGCGAGTCGTGCCCGACGACGACCTGGAGCGGGAAGTCTCCGCCGTCGTCGGGGGGTTGGTGGCCGCCAGCCCGTCCGCGGTCGCGCTGACGAAGGAGCTGTTCTACCGGCTGGACGGCAAGTCTCTCGAGGACGGCCTCGCGCTCGGGGCGCGGGTGAACGCGCTGGCCCGCCAGACGCCTGATTTCCGCACCGCCATCGCGCATTTCCTCCGTCGGTGACGCTCCCCATACTGAATATCTTGCGCCTCGTCCTGGCGCTGGCGGGTTTCGCCACGGCACTCCTGGCGGTGGCGTTCGAGGATCGGCGGCTCGGCTGGGCCGCGATCGTTCTGCTCATCGGTGCCCTCCTGGCCCGCCTCCTCCACCGTCGCCAGCAGAGCCCCGACCGATCACAGCGGGACTGAGTGTCCTTCTGTGATTCCGCTCACACGCCGGGCATGGAGCGTGCGCTACCTTACCTTCGGCCGCCTGCCGGCGGCCGAGCGAGGGGTAGCGCCGCGCAGGATCCGGCGATCCCGCGCTCCACTCTGAACCGGTGGTGTGAGGAGGATGAAGTATGAGGGGCTTCACGAAGGGCGTGCTCTCGGTCGGCCTGAGCCTCGGCCTGGGTGCGACCGCGCTCTCGGCGCAGACACCCGTCCAATTCGGACTCGGCGGAGGGGTCTCGATCCCGAGCGGGTCATCGAGCGACGGATTGAAGACCGGTTGGCACGGCATGGCACTGGTCCAGTTCCTCCCCGCCTCGAGCCCGGTCGGGTTCAGGCTCGACGGCGCATATCACCAGATGAAGTTCAACGGCGGAGGCGGCAAGGAACAGATCATCAACGGCACCGCGAACGCGGTCTATGAGTTCAAGGTCGCTTCCGAGACCAAGTTCCGGCCCTATCTGATCGGTGGTGGCGGGATCTACAACCTCAAGGCCAAGCCCGACGTCGGCTCCTCGGCTTCGGAGACGAAGTTCGGGATCAATGCCGGCGCGGGCTTCAACTTCGGCGCCTCGCGAACCGCCTTCTTCGTTGAAGGCCGGTTCCACAACGTGTTCGTGCCCGGCTCCGACTTCCATTTCATCCCCATCACGGCAGGCATCCGCTTCGGCGGTTCCTGAGTAGGCCGCGCCTGGAGCCCGAGGCCGTCCGCCTTTGCGGACGGCCTCGGGCGCTGCCGGGGATGGTCGTGCGCCGGCACGATGCGGACCCCACGCGGTGCAGGGCGATGTTGGCTCATGCCCGCTCCAATGGACGAGGCCCGGCGCCTCCTGCGCCATCACTTCGGCCATCCCGACTTCCGGCCGGCACAGGTCCCGGTTATCCGGTCGATTCTGGCCGGATGGGACACTTTGGCTGTCCTGCCGACCGGCGGCGGGAAATCAGTCTGCTTCCAGATTCCGGCCCTCGTCTCGGGCGGTCTCACGCTCGTCGTCTCGCCGCTCATCGCGCTCATGCAGGACCAAGTTGCGGCCGCCGTGGCGCGGGGGATTCCCGCCGCCGCCCTCCACAGCGGGCTGCGTGAGGGCGAGCGCGAGCGCATCTGGCGGGAGCTTCGGGAGCGCTCGCTCCGGCTCCTGTACGTGTCGCCCGAGCGGCTGGCCCAGCTGGCGCCGGAACTCAGGGATCGGGACCTCCCGCCATGCCTCCTCGCGGTAGACGAGGCCCACTGCATCACGGAGTGGGGCCATGATTTCCGGCCGAGCTTCCGGGCGCTCGGCGCCGCTCGATACCGGCTCGGGCGCCCTCCCGCGGTCGCGCTCACCGGCAGCGCCACTCCCGAGGTCCGGCGGGACATCGCGCGCGCCCTCCGCTTTCGTCCCGGCCGGTATGTGGAGCACGTCGGCTCGTTCGATCGCGCCAACCTGTGGTTCGGCGTCGTGACCGTCCGAACCGAGCGCGAGCGGCTCCAGGCGCTCCTCCGGCTCCTCGCGGACGACGATCGGATGGTCATCGTGTACGCGCCGACGCGCAGTCTCACCGAGGCGATCGCCCAGGCGCTCGCGAATGCCGGCCACCGGGCCGCACCATATCACGCCGGGCTCTCACGCGAGCGCCGCGCCAAGAGCCTGGAGCTGTTTCTCGAGGACCGCCTCGATGTCATCGTCGCCACCTGTGCCTTCGGCCTCGGCATCGACAAGCCCCGGATCCGTCTCGTGGTCCACTGGACGCTCCCGCCGACGCCGGAGGCCTACTATCAGGAGGCGGGCCGCGCGGGCCGCGACGGCGAGTTCGCGCGCTGCGTCCTGCTCTGGCGCGAGGGCGACGCCACACTGCACCGGCGCCAGTTGGACGTGACCTTCCCGCCTCGGCCACTGCTGGAGCGCCTCTGGCGCGAGGGCGACCCGTGCCCCGGCGTGCCGGCCAACGTTCGGACGTCGGCAGACCGGCTGCGCCGCGAGCTCAAGCCGGAGCAGGGCAGGGTCGATTGGTCGCTGGTGACCGCGCGCCGACGGCGCGCCGACGCGCGCATCTCAGCGCTCGAGGCCTACGCAAGGGGTCGAGGCTGCCGGCGCGAGGCGCTCGTCGGGTACTTCGGGGAGCGGCTCGAGCGCTGCAGCGGGTGCGACCGATGCCGGCGCCGCGTCGTCCCCGTTCCGCGGGACTCCGCGGTGGCGGCCCGCCTCGTCCAGCTCCGGTCGGTGGTGGGAACGCGAGTCGGCCCGTGGGGCGGCGCGATCCTCGAGCCCGAAGTCCTCCTCGCGCTCGCGCGGCATCCACCCGCGGACGCGGCCGAGCTGGCCGATGTTCCCGGGGTCGGGCCCGCCCTCGCGGCTCGCTGGGGCGGCGTCATCCTCGCGGCACTCGGCCGGGCTCTCGGCGTGCAGCCGAAGCCGGCGGAGAGTCCGCGCCGGCAAGCGCTGCAGGCTTGGCGCAGCCGAGTGGCTCGGGAGATGGGCGTGCCGGCGTACGTCGTGCTGCGGAATGCCACTCTCGAGGCGCTCGTCACCTGGGAGCCGCGGGACGGGACCTCCCTCGCCGCCATCCCGGGGCTCGGCCCGCGTGCGCTGGCCAAGCACGGCGAGGAGCTGCTTCGCATCGTCGCAGCGCACCCGAGCGAGCGTTATCCTCCGCCGTGAAGCATGGCCTGATCGGCATGCCTGGGCGGGGTGTGCCCCATCGAAGCCTCAACGCTGCCCGGCACCATCGGCAATATCAACTACTTATTGGCCGACTTAATTGCAGTATGGAACAGGCGATCGCCCTTCACTTCCAAAGAGGCGACCGTCTTCATCAGCCTTTCTTCTACGACGTCGTCCAAGCCTGAGCGAAATCCGCCCTCGTCTGCAAGCAGGTACGACTCTTCGAGCTGCACCTGCAGCTCTGCACGCACCTTGTTCGGCAGATCGTGCACCTGGTCGCGAAAGGTCTTCAGAGACCCAGCTCAACAACGCCCCTTCGAATCCCTATCCCTAAAGGTTCGGCTGGCCTGGGACTCTGGCGCTCCTCTCCCGATACGCGCGGTCTGTTGCCTCCTTGCGGCGACCACGGGAAACGCTACCATCCCTGGTAGCTCGAACCCCCCGAGACGTCCCCCATCAAGGAGGATGCATGTCCCGTCGCCGGTCACTCCAGTCGCTCGTGGTGCTGCTCACCCTCGCGGCCTGCGCCGCGCCGGCCAAGGCACCCGAGGGGCCTGCCACGCCTCCCCCGGACTTAGCCGCGCTCCGCGACGCCATCCAGGCTCGGGAGAAGGAGTGGTCGGCCGCATTTCTCGCCGGCAACGCGGCGGGCGTCGCCGGTCTCTACACCGAGGACGGCGCCCAGGTGCAGGCCAGCGGCGACTGGTACCGGGGCCGCGATGGGATCACCAAGGCGATGCAGGCCCAGTTCGATACGCTCGCGGTCACGGCCCGGGAAGACATCACCGAGGAAGTCTTCGCCGCGGGCGACTACGTGGTCGAGATCGGCCACTACAGCTACCAGGGAACGAGCAAGGTTGGCAACAAGCCCCGTTCGGGCGCCGGGCGCTACATGGTGCTCTGGCGGAAGGACGCGGACGGGGTCTGGAGGTTGCACCGCGACATCGGCAACGACGCGCCCGCGAAGCCATAGCCGTTTCCACCCCCTTGCCGGGAGCGGCCATCCCCAACCATCGGATGCCCGCTCTCGGCGCGCCTTCATCATCTCCGCCGAAGTTCACGATGTGGGCGAGGGCGACGGGTGAGCGCGAGTGTCGTGGCCATGCTCGCCGAGCACACTGTGCAAACTTCTGTGCCAACTTCCCCGAACATCCTGCACGTTTTCGAGGTCCCCGGCGTGCATCCTGCACCGCTCCCCCTCTGAACTGAGAAGGAATCCGCCTAAGTGTTCGCCCGCGCCTGACCGCTGTGCCGGCGTACGTCGTGCTCCGGAACGCGGCGCTCGAGGCGCTCGTCACCACCCGGCCGCGGGACGGCACCTCCCTGGCCGCCATCCCGGGGCTCGGCCCGCGTGCGCTGGCCAAGCACGGTGAGGAGCTGCTTGGCATCGTCGCAGCACACCCGAGCGAGCATTATCTTCCACCGACGGATCAGGGTGACGCCGAGTCCTCGAGCGTATTGCCGACGACCGCCGGGGTTGACGGCCGGCCGATTCGCTCACCTCCTCACACCGGTTGACGCATGGACGATTCGCTGTATTTCACCGAACACCACCACCAGGTCCGGGAGATGGTCCGCGAGTTCTCCCGCGCTCAGATCGCCCCCGTCGCCCGCGAGCTCGACCGCACCTCCACCTTCCCCTGGGAAAACATCAAGGCGATGGGCGAGCTCGGCCTCCTCGGCGTGCCCTGGAGCGAGGAGCTGGGCGGCGCCGGGATGGACCAGCTGTCCTACTACATCACCATCCACGAGATGGCCAAGG
>DAIPLK010000170.1:0-4450 GCA_036769285.1 Gemmatimonadales bacterium
CGGGTAGGGCTGCATCTTCTGGAACGACGACACGACGCCGAAGGGCAGCGTGCGGACGGCCCGCTGGTAGAGCTGGGCCGATCGGGGTGAGCGGGCGAGCAAGCGGGCCATCTCCGCCTGGCCGATCTCCTGGGCCCGGCTGAGCAGCCGATCGCTCACCGACCGCTCGCCGACGGCGAGGGTGGTGGTCATGGGTTCACGTCCTGTCTGGTCGAGGAGTCGGGGATGCTATCGCCTCGGAGGGGTCACTCGATGTCTTCCGACTGGATGTTGCCGCGCCGGAAGGCAGTTGTCAACTCCCCCGGCCGGGTGCACATTCAGCGTGAATGCCTACCCCTGACGCCTCCGCCACCGACATCACGCCGACCGCAGGGTCGCCCAGCCGCACGGGAGCCCGCGATCCGGTCATCACGCTCGAGCACGTGGTCAAGCGCTTCGGCAGCTATGTCGCCGTAGAGGACGCCAACTTCGCCATCGAGCGCGGCGAATTCTTCTCCCTGCTCGGCCCGTCGGGCTGCGGCAAGACGACGACGCTGCGCATGATTGCCGGCTTCGAGCTGCCGACGTCGGGTCGGATCCTGCTCGAGGGCAAGGACGTCTCCCAGGTCCCGCCGTACCGCCGCAACGTGAACACCGTCTTCCAGCACTACGCGCTGTTCCCCCACATGACCGTGGCCGACAACGTCGCTTTCGGGCCCCGGAGCCAGAAGGTGGGGCAGCAGGAGACGGCGCGACGGGTGGAGGCGCTGCTCTCGGTCGTCCGGCTCACGCAGTACGCCGACCGGAAGCCGGCCCAGCTCTCCGGCGGGCAGCAGCAGCGCGTAGCGCTGGCCCGGGCCCTGGCCAACTACCCGAGCGCCCTTCTGCTGGACGAGCCGCTCGGCGCGCTGGACCTCAAGCTCCGCCAGGCGATGCAGATCGAGCTCAAGCGGATCCAGCGCGAAATCGGCATCACGTTCATCTACGTGACCCACGATCAGGAAGAGGCCTTGACGATGTCGGACCGGATCGCGGTCATGAACGAGGGCCGCGTGGAGCAGATCGGCACGCCGCAGGAGATCTACCATTCCCCGTCCTCGGTGTTCGTCGCCAACTTCATCGGCGTGGCCAACCTGGTACCGGTCATCGTGCAACACGTGAATGGCGGCGATGCGACGGTGCTGGTCGCAGGCAGCCATCGCGTCCGGGTGCCGACGGGCACTCAGCGCCTGCGGCCCGGCAGCGCGGCCACGGTGATGGTCCGGCCCGAGCGGCTGCGGCTCACCGAGACCGCGCCACTCGATGGGACCGGCGTCCCGGTGACCCTCCAGCACGCGGTGTTCCAGGGACCGGTGGTGCGCTGCAGCCTGCGCGCGGCGGACGGGACCGAGATCGTGGCGCATGTCGGCCCGGAACAGCCCCTCCCTCCCCTCAAACCGGGGCTCGGTCTCTGGGTGGGGTGGGACCTCCAGGCCGCCCGGCTGCTCCCGCCGGCCGAGGGCGCGGCCGAGGTGGGGCTGGACGCCGAGGCGGACCTGCGGCACACCTATGAGCGGGCGACGATGCCCCGCCCCTGACCGGCAGCACGGCAACCCTTCACCCGTCATCCTGCAGGAGTCTTCCGATGAGCCGACGAGAGTCCGACAGCCGCGACGAAGAGCTACATGCATTGATCCGCCAGGCCATCAGCCGCCGAGGCTTCATCCGACGGTCGGCGCTGGGCGCGGGCGGGCTGGTCCTGGGCAACAGCCTGCTGGCCGCCTGCGGCGGCGGCAAGGAGGGCGCACCGGCGGCCGGCGCCGATTCCGCGGCCGCGGCCGGCGGCGCGGGCAAGACGCTCCGGATTTCCAACTGGCCCCTCTACATCGACAAGCAGACGGTGGCGGACTTCGAGAAGGCCACCGGCATCAAGACCGAGTACACCGAGGACATCAACGACAACGCCGAGTTCTTCGCCAAGATCGACGAGCCGCTCAAGCGGAATCAGAGCATCGACCGCGAGATCGTCGTGCTCACCGACTGGATGGCGGGCCGCATGATTCAGCTCGGCTACGTCGCGCCGCTGGACGACAGCAAGTTCCCCAACAAGGCGAATCTGGTCGACAACGTGAAGGACGTGAGCTTCGATCCGGGCCGGAAGTACAGCGTGCCGTGGCTCTCCGGCATGACGGCGATCGGCTACAACCCCAAGAAGACCGGCCGCGAGCTGACGAGCATCAACGACATCTTCGACCCCAAGTTCAAGGGCCAGGTCACGATGCTCACCGAAATGCGGGACACGATCGGGCTGGTGATGCTGGGTATGGGCAAGGACCCGTCCAACGCCACCAAGGCCGACGTCCAGGCGGCCGCGGCGAAGATCAAGAAGGCGCGGCAGAGCGGGCAGATCCGCAAGTTCACGGGCAACGATTACGCCGAGGACCTCGCGGCCGGGAACATCGCGGTGGCGTTCGCCTGGTCGGGCGACATCCAGGGGTTGGCCGCCGACAACCCGGATCTCCGGTGGATCGCGCCCAAGGAGGGTGCGATGCTCTTCTCGGACAACATGATGATCCCGAAGACCTCCGACCGGCAGGATCTGGCGATGGCGTGGATCAACTACGTGTACGACCCGGCCCATTCCGCCCAGATCGTGGCCGGCGCGCCCTACCTCTCGGCCGTCAAGGGCGCCGGCGCGGAGCTGGAGAAGATCGCGCCTGACCTGGCCAAGAGCCCGCTGGTGAACCCGCCCGATGATCTCCGCGCCAGGCTCCACGTGTTCAAGGCGCTGTCGGAGGCGGAGGACACCGAGTACAACCGCATCTTCCAGGACGCCATCGGCGCGTAGAGGCCACATGGCGGGGACGGCTTCCGGGGGGTCGAGGCGCAGCCGCCTCGCCCCCTACCTGCTGGTGGCGCCGGGCATCCTCTGGCTGCTCGTGTTCTTCGTCGCGCCGATCATCACCCTGGCCCAGACATCGGTCGCCGGCACCGAGGGCCCGTGGTGGGACGCGTACCGGCGCGCGCTGAGCAACTACGGCGTTCACTTCTTCCGCTCGGGCCGGTACGCGCTGTCCGCCACGCTGCTGGCGCTGGCGCTGGGGTACCCGCTCGCGTACTTCATCGCCTTCCGCGCGGGGAAGCTCAAGAACGTCCTGCTCGGCCTGGTGGTACTGCCGTTCTTCACCACGTTCCTGGTCCGCACCTTCGCCTGGAAGACGATCCTCAACGACGGCGGGCCAGCCGTCTGGCTGCTGCAGCAGCTCCACCTGCTCGGCGAGGGGGGCCGCCTGCTCGACACCACGATCGCCGTGGTGGGCGGCCTGACCTACAACTTCCTGCCGTTCATGATCCTGCCGATCTACGTGAGCCTCGAGAAGATCGACCGCCGGCTGGTCGAGGCCGCGGAGGATCTGTACTCCACGCCGGTCGGCGCCTTCCGCAAGGTGGTGCTGCCGCTCTCGCTGCCGGGCGTGTTCGCGGGCAGCCTCCTGACCTTCATCCCGGCGGCGGGGGACTTCATCAACGCCCAGCTGCTCGGCAGCCCGAACCAGCAGATGATCGGCACGGTCATCCAGAATCAGTTCCTGGAGGTGCGCGACTATCCGCTGGCGGCGTCGCTCTCGTTCGTGCTGATGGCGGTCATCACGCTCGGCGTGCTGGCCTACGCCCGCGTGCTCGGCACCGAGGAGCTGGCCTGATGCGGCGCCTCGGCCGCTGGCTGATGGATGGGGTCGCCTGGCTGGTGCTGGCATACCTCTTTCTTCCGATCTTCGTGATCGTGCTCTACAGCTTCAACAAGCCGGCGGGCAAGTTCAACTTCGTCTGGAAGTCGTTCTCGTTCGAGGCGTGGCGCAATCCGTTCGCGTACGCGCCGCTGGTCGAGTCGATGAAGCTGAGCCTGCGCGTTGCGGCGCTCTCGACCCTGGTAGCGACGGTGTTCGGGACGCTCATCGCCCTGGCGCTCACCCGCTACCGCTTCCGCGGCAGCTCGGCCGTCAGCCTGCTGCTGGTCCTGCCGCTCACGACGCCCGAGGTCGTGCTCGGCTCCTCGCTGCTCTCGCTGTTCCTCGACCTGAACACGCGGACGGGCTTCAACACGATCGTCATCGCCCACATCATGTTCTCGGTGAGCTACGTCGCGCTCACGGTGCGAGCGCGGATTCGAGGGTTCGACTGGACCCTGGAGGAGGCGGCGATGGACCTCGGCGCGCCGCCGTTCCGGGTGTTCTTCAAGGTGACGCTGCCGATCATCGCCCCGGGCATCGTGGCGGCGGCGATGCTCGCCTTCGCCCTGTCGCTCGACGATTTCATCATCACCCTCTTCAACGCGGGCAACCGCGTCACCTACCCGCTGTACGTCTACGGCGCCCGCCGCGCGGCGTTCCCGCCGCAGATCAACGTCCTCGCCACCGCCATCCTGCTGGCGAGCCTGCTGGCGCTCGGCGCCACGGTGCTGTGGCAGCAGCGCACGCTTCGCCAGCGGGGGATG
>DAIPLK010000171.1:0-4432 GCA_036769285.1 Gemmatimonadales bacterium
TCACGCCAGGCGCTCGTCGTGACGCTGAACTGGTTCGACCAGTTCCGCGGGAAGCAGTGATCCGTGGCCCCCGCCCCCGAGGACCCGCCGCCACCGGTCGAGCTCGCGCCCGCGGAGGTCATGGGCCTCCGAGGCGCGCGCCTGGCCGCCCGGGTCCGGCAGGCGCTCTACCATGTGCCGGCGGACGACCTCGCGGACGCGTTCCAGCGGATGCGGGATGGGGCCATCGCGCGGCACATGGACTACTTCATGGACGGGGTCGTCCAGACGATCCGCGTCTTTCCCTGCCCCATCACGCTGCTCCCCGAGCAGGTGCGGTACACCCACGAGGTCGTCCGCACGCTGCACGGGGCGCTGGTCCGGATGCCCGAGCTGTATCTCGCCGATCCGGCGGTCCGGGCCATTCTCCGGCTGGAGCCGGTGGAGGACGCCTGGCTGCGCGAGTGCTGGACTCCCGCCGTGCGGGCGCGCAATCCGGTGTTCGACCGCCTCGACGCGCTGGTGGACTACGCCAGCCCGGGGTGGAAGGAATCCCTCAAGTTCGTCGAGCCCAACCTCACCGGCATCGGGGGGCTGCATCTGGTGCCGTCGGTCGAGGAGGTGGTGAGCGAGACGATCGTGCCACTGCTACTGGCACAGGACCCCGACATCAGGATCGAGCGGCTCACCGACGCGCGCGAGCTGCTCCTGCATGAGCTGCGCACCCATCTCGACGCGATCGGCCGTCCCGGCGGGCGGGTCTGCTTCATCGAGCCCAAGTACGAGCTGGAGGGCATCGACGAGCAGCGGCGGCTGCTGGAGCACTTCCGGGCCCGTCACGGCGTCGAGATGCTCCACGCCGACCCCAGCGAGCTCCGGATGAAAGGCGGCGAGGTCTACTGCGGCGACGACCGGGTTGACCTGGTCTACCGGGACTACAGCGTGCTGGATCTGGTGGAGCTGGAGCAGGACGGCGCGGGCGCGACCCCGATGCGCACCCTCTTCCGCGAGAACAGGGTCATCAGCTCGATCGGCGCCGAGCTCGACCACAAGAGCTGCTGGGAGATCCTGACCGACCCCGAGATCGCCGGGCGCCATTTCAGCGAGGAGGAGCGCCACTGCTTCCAGCGCCACGTGCTCTGGACCCGGATCATCTCCGACCGCCGCACCCAGCTCCCTGCCGGCGAGACCGGCGATCTGCTGGAGTACGCCCGGCGCGAGCACGAGAGCCTCGTGCTCAAGCCGTCACGCGGGTACGGGGGCGACGGCGTGCTGATCGGGCACACGGTGAGCTCGACGGATTGGGAGACCGCGCTCGACGCCGCGCTGGCGGACGAGGAGCTCTGGGTGGTCCAGTCGCTCGCGCCGATCCCCGTGCTCGAGGTGCCGACCCTCGCGCCCGACGGGACCCTGCAGCCGGAGATGTTCTATCACGTGATGGGCTACGCGTCCGATCCGGACGGGCTCGCGATCCTGGCGCGGGCGTCGCAGCGGCAGGTGGTGAACGTGGCGCAGCGGGGCGGGATGTGCGCCGTGATGGTGGTGAGCGAAGCCTAGCGGCCGATCGGCTCGAGCGGCCGCGGGTAGGCGCGGCCCCCGGCCTCGATCCGCACGGGAAAGCCCTCCGCAATCCTCGGCAGCCGCCGCTCGAGCTCGGCGCTGTGCTCGGCCACGAAGACGACGAGGCAATGGGCGCCCCCGTGCAGGCCGATGCCGGTGCCGACCACGCCCGGGAGCGCCATCCACTCGGCGGAGTGCCGCGCCAGTGCGTCTTCTATGGATGTCGCCCTCATGAGGGCCCCCTACGGTTTCGCAACGCTCACCGTCTTCCCGTCGCCCCCGTCCGGATCGTGGTTATTCGACGCGGCGTAGGTGAGCGTGGAGTGAGTCACCCCGGAGACCGTGAAGCTCGCGGAGGCGGTCCTGAGCTTGCTCCTCGTCACCGTGCACACCCCGGTGGAGCCGGTCGTGCAGGACGTGCTCTTGAGCGCGCCGCTGAACTTCCCCGTCACCCGCGCGCCGGAGACGGGCGCATGAGCCGCGTCGTGGATCAGCACGGTGATCACCGCGGTCCAGGTCGTCCCCTGGCTGGTGCCGAGCCCGTCGAGATCACCGACGTGCATGGTGGCGGCCGGCGGCGGGGGTGGCGGGGGCGGCGACGAGCTCCCATCGATCGACACGTGGAACCGGCGGAGCACCAGATCGATCCGGTTGGCATAGGTCCGGGTCCCGTCCCCGGCGAACAGCAGGGCGACGGGGTTGCGGTTGCCGTCGTTGCTCACGATGAGCGAGCCGGAGTCCCCGCCGTCACTGAACCCGGCGCAGCAGACCGCTACCTGGTCGTTGAACCGGCCGACGGTGAAGCAAAAGAGGTCGTAGCAGACGTCGATGGTGACGGCCACCTCGTTGACCTGGCCCCGCGTGAGCTTGGTGGTGCGCCCATACTTCTGGACCGCGAGCCCAAGCAGCGCCGAGGGATTGTCGAACAGCGTGTCGCCGGTCGCGTCGCCGTAGATCAGCGGGTTGGGCGTGCCGTAGCCGTCGTCGGTCGGGGTGGAGTTGCCGAGCGCCGAGGTGGTCGAGAGGGCGATGGCCGCGTCCATCAGGTTGGACGGCGGGTCCACGCCGTACCCGCTGTAACCCAGGTTGAGCACCTCGTAGGCGGACAGGGTGCCGATCCGGTCGGCCGGGTCCGTCCCGCCGTCGTAGGGTCCGGGCTGGAGCGTGCCGTCGCCGATCAGCCCGTCGTTCCCGGCGGCGAGCACGTGGTTGTTGCTCAGGACGTAGACGTTGCCCGCCGCGTCCTTCACCCGCGCGCCGATGGTCCCCGCGGTGATGCTGGGGTGGCCCACGGAGAAGCCGACGGGAGCGGGACGCTGGCGGGTCGTGGGGTTACTCAGGGCATAGGCCCGGCCGGTCACCTCGACCGCCACCGGCACCCGGTCCAGGTCCGTGGGGATCCCGGCGACCGCGGGCCGCTCCGTGAAGACCTTGACCACCGCCCGGCCAGCCGGATTGAGCCCGACGCCTACGCCCGTGACCCCGGGAGTCGCCATCAGGCGGGCCAGGTGCTTCGCCTTGGCCTGGAGCGCCGCCTCGATGTCCGGCTGGTCGGCGGCCGCGGAAGCGGCCGGCTGGATTCGCGGACCGGTGGGGGGCTCGCTCGACTGGTCCGAGCACGCGGCCAGAAGCGCGATGGAGACGACGGCGCCGAGCGGGAGCCGGGCGGATAGGCTGATATGGCGCATGCCGGATCCCTCCCCGAGGCGAGATCGTGGGAATTTGGGCTGGAACCTACGGCCCGGGCCGGAGGGGCGCCAGAGCCGCGGCCACGCGCTATGTTATCCCGGAACCCCCACCACACCACTCATATGGAGGTCACCCATGGTGTCGCTCGGTGCGCTCTGGCTCCCCATTCTCCTCTCGGCCGTCCTGGTGTTCGTCCTGAGCAGCATCATCCACATGGTCCTGGGCTACCACAACAGCGACTACACGCGACTCCCCAACGAGGATGCCGTGCGCGACGCCATCCGGAGCGGCAACCCGGCGCCCAAGCAATACGTCATCCCCTACGGCACGCCAAAGGAGATGGGATCGCCCGAGCTGAAGCGGAAGTACCTCGAGGGGCCGGTCGGCGTGCTGAATCTCAAGCCGTCGGGTGCGTACGGCATGGGACCGAGCCTGATCCAGTGGTTCGTGTACACGGTAGTGGTGTCGTTCTTCGTGGCGTACGTCGCCAGCCACACCGTACCGGCGGGGAGCTCGTACCTCCAGGTCTTCCGGGTCGTGGGCACGGTCGGGTTTCTCGCCTACGCCATGGGCCAGGTCCCGGCCGCCATCTGGATGGGGAAGCCGTGGGCGGTGGCAGGCAAGGAAGTGTTCGACGGGCTGGTGTACGGGTTGGTGACAGCGGGGGCGTTTGGATGGCTCTGGCCGCGCTGACAAGTCACCCTGAGCCCTTCGCTACGCTCAGGGCAGGCTCCGCGAAGGGGGCATGATCCGACGCATGGCCACTTCACTGCGTTCAGGGTGACTCGAGGGAACCACCCATGTCCTACGTAGAGTGCCCCCAGTGCGGCCACAAGGCGCTGAGCGTCGCGACCCGATGCCCCCGCTGCGGCCACGACCTGCCGCCGCACCACCTCCGGCGACCGGAGCCGAAGCCGGAACGCCCCCGGCTTCGGCCCGCCCTCCTGGTCGCGGCCGCCGTATTGGCCGGGATCGTGGTCGTCCTGGCATCTCGGCATGGGGCCGAGTCGAAGGCGGTCAGCGCGCCGGCGGCGGCAGCATCCCGCGATACCGCTGCGCCTAGCGAACCCCAACCGAGCCTCCCGCAACCGGCCGCCGCCGCCGACAGCTCGCGTTCAGTCGCGCCGCCCGGGCCGGCCGCACCGGCCGCCCCCGCATCCGTCCTACCCCCACCCTCGGGCCAGGCAGTGCAGCGCTACGCCCG
>DAIPLK010000172.1:0-4430 GCA_036769285.1 Gemmatimonadales bacterium
CGCACCACCTGCAGGCTCGGCACCACCTCCATCGAGTGCCGCGCCATGATCGCCATCGCGTTGGGGCCAGTGAACGGCGGCTGCCCGATCAGGGTCTCGTACAGCACGCACCCCAGGCTGTAGATGTCGCTCCGGGCGTCCACGTTCTCGCTGCCCAGCGACTGCTCGGGGCTCATGTAGTGCGGCGTGCCGACCGCCATCCCGGTCTGCGTCAGCTTTTCCCCGCCCGCCTCGCTCACCGCCCGGGCGATGCCGAAGTCGGCCACCAGCGCGTGGCCGCCCATCATCAGGATGTTCTCGGGCTTGATGTCGCGGTGGACGATGCCCCGCTCGTGGGCGTATTGCAGCGCGTCGGCCGCCTCGCGCACGATCTGGAGCGCATCGGGGATCGGGAGCTGCTGCTCCTTGTTCAGCCGGTCGCGGAGCGACTCGCCCTCGATGAAGGGCATGACGTAGTACAGCAGCCCGCCGGCGGCTTCGCCCGAGTCGTAGAGGCCCAGGATGTTGGGATGCTGAAGGTTGGCGGCGACGCGGATCTCGCGGAGGAAACGGTCCCCGCCGAGGGAGACCGAGAGCTCGGGCCGGAGGACCTTGATCGCCACCGTGCGGTCGTGCTTGAGGTCCTTGGCCCGGTAGACCGTGGCCATCCCGCCCTCGCCGATCTGACGCTCCAGGTCGTAGCGATCTCCTAGCGCGGATCGGAGTCGGTCGAGCGGATCGGTCACGGAGCTGCCTCGAGGGGGGTGGGCAAGGCGGAAATTAAGCGGTGGGAAGGGTCCTGAGCCAGCGGGAGGACCGAGTCACCCTGAGCGAAGCGAAGGGGCATGATTTAGGGCATGCCCCCTTCGCTTCGCTCAGGGTGACTCAATTCACGGCGAGCCGGGGATCGCTATCCGACCGCCACCGTCGCGAGCGCGTCCCGCATCGCAACTGCGGACTGCCAGCGCTCCTCCAGCGTCTTGGCCAGCGCCCGGCCGATCCCCGCGGCCAGCTCGGCCGGGATCTCCGGCCTGATCGTCCGGAGGTCGGGCGCCGCCTGGTTGAGATGCATGTTCAGCACCACCGCCTCGTTCTTGTGCACGAACGGCGGCTGCCCCGCCAGGCACTCGAACAGGACGCACGCGAGCGAGTAGAGGTCGCTCCGGAGGTCGATCTCCTTGAGCGCGGTGATCTGCTCGGGACTCATGTAGGTCGAGGTGCCCACCGCGATCCCCGACTTGGTCAGCCGGTCGCTCCCCGACGCCCACACGGCCCGCGCGATCCCGAAGTCCAGCAGCACCGCGCCCTGCGGCGAGATGACGATGTTCTCCGGCTTGACGTCCCGGTGAATGATCCCGTGGCTGTGCGCGTGCTCCAGCGCGTCGAGCAGATCGTCCGCCACCCGCAGCGTGTCGGGCACTGAGAGCCGGCCGCGCTGCGCCAGGAACTCGCGCAAGGTAGCGCCCTCGTGGTACGTCATCACGAAGTAGACGAGCCAGTCGCGCTCGCCCGAGTCGAGCAGATGGGCGATGTGGGGATGGTTGAGCTGGGACGCGAGCTTGATCTCCCGCAGGAACCGGTCGGCCGCCACGCTGACGAGCAGCTCGGGGTGCAGGATCTTGAGCGCGACCAACTGGCCTCCCGGCTCCCGCGCCAGGAAGATCCGGGCGTTGCCGCCCTTCCCGATCTCCCGCTCGACCTCGTACTGCCCCTCGAACGCCTGACGCACTAGCGTCAGCATGTCACGCCGAATGACTCGATTCCTTGTGGAGGACTCCCCAATGGTTACAGCAACGCCGCCGCTGCGCAAGTCGCGGCGGGACATTGGGCTGGCTAGGGGCCGGCGGGAGTCGCGGCGGGAGCGTCAGGCCGCCTCCTCGTCCCTGCGTGATCTCAACCTTCGAAGCGGCCTGCAGCGACCAGAGCGACCCCCGCCGGCCCCCGCACGCACCCCCGTCTACAGCAGAATGTCCGTGCGCACCCGCCGGCGAATCCCCCACCACAGCGATCCCCACAGGTTCGACCGCCGGAGGGTGACGCTCGCCTCCCCCGTCATCCCGGGCCGCCACCGCGGCGAGCCGCGCATCCCCACGCGCGCCTCGACCGTTCCGGAGCCCGCCTCCGAGACCTGGGCCACGCCGGTCACCCGCGCGGCCAGGGTCGCGCCATCGGCGTGGAAGACCAGCCGCACCGGCTGCCCCTCGCGCACCTGGGTGGCGCCCGCCCCGGCCAGGGCGATCCGGATCTCCAGCGAGTCCGGCTGGCCCAGCTCGATCAGCCGCTGTCCCAGGCCCACCCACTGGCCGGTCAGCTCCTCCGGTCTGGGCGTGATCACGACACCGGGTGCGACGGCCCGCACCGTGAGCGCGTGCTGCTCGGCCGTCATCCCCTGCAGCCGCGCCGCTTCCGTGGCTCGCTCGGCCGCGAGCTGCGCCACTTCGGAAGTGCGGTCGGCCGCACGGGCCTGGCTTTCCCTGGCCTCGAGCGAGTCCACCCGCCGCGCGGCCCCCAGTGCGGCGCGCTCCAGGTCCAGATCTCGGACCAGCAGCAACGGCATTCCCGCCTCGACCCGCGTCCCCTCGCGTACGTAGACCCGCGCCACCAGCCCGCTGTCGGGCGCCGTGAGCGGGAGCCACAGCGCCGGCGCCAGCGCGAACTGGCCGGTCACCGTGATCGGCCGCGGGATGAGCGCTCCGGCTACCAGCACGAGCGCCCCGCCGATCAGCAGGCGGTCCCGCAGCCGCCGGGTCGCGGCCTTCGCGCGGAGCTCGCGCCAGCTCGCGGCGGCGGTCTGGGCCCAGCTCCGGATCGCGTTCCGGGCCAGCAGCCAGACGCCGAGCAGGAAGAGCGCGCCGCCGAGCAGGCCCAGCGCGCGATCGAGCCAGCCGTAGACGGTGCCCACGACCACCAGCATGATCGACCCGATGTACCACGCGGCCAGCAGCGAGTAGATCAGGAAGATCCGCTGCTCGCGCTCGTCCGCCGGGGGCATGGGGACGTCGAGCCGGAACAGCTTCGTCTTCGCCAGCCAGGCCAGGTGAGCGAACGCCCGCTGGCGCAGGTTCGGCACTTCGAGGTAGTCGCTCAGCGCGAAGTAGCCGTCGAGCGGGATGAGCGGATTGGCGTTCATCACGATGGTCGTGACGCCGCCGATGAGCACGGCGCTCAGCGCCATGTGGGAGATCAGGGTGTCCGGCGCGGCCGCCCACCAGGCGATGGCCGCGATGCTCGCCGCCACCAGCTGGATCCACGAGCCGGCCGCCGTGACCCAGAGGCGCGCCTTGAGCTCGGGGAACGTCCAGGCATCGTTCACGTTGCAGAAGAACGCCGGCTCGAAGTACAGCAGCATGGCCCCGATCTCGTGCACCTGGCCGCCGAAGTACTTGCAGGTGTAGCCGTGCCCCAGCTCGTGGATGACGATGACGACGGTCGCCGTGGACCAGAGGACGAACAGCTCCCAGGCCGAGTAGCGGAAATGGAGGAGATCGTCGAAGGCGGCCGTGAACTCGGGCCACTTCACGGCGATCACCAGCAGGTAGATGGCGAAGAGGAAGACGGACGCGATCAGGAAGTTGCGGGTGAACATCCAGCGGAGATACGGGATGGTGCGGTCCATGAAGTGGTCCGGATCGCCCATGGACCAGCGGATGCGGAAGATGTCGCCCTTGTAGAGGCCGCCGCCGAGCCGCTGGCGGCGCTGCGCGCGGAGCCGCTCCATCATCAGCACCGAGCGCTCGCCGAGGGTGCGCTCCAGCAGTCCCATCGCCTTGAGCTTGTTCGCGAACCCCTCGACCGCCGCGACCGATACCCGGAGCCCGGCCTCCGCGAGCCCGGCCGCCACCTCCGCCGCGCTCCGGGTGCCGTCGAACTGCTGGATGACGCCCACCTCGACCGGCCGGAACCGGAAATACTTCCGCGACTTCGGGTCCTTCACGATGAAGCTCTGCTCGCCGCGGTAGGTCTGCTCGACGAGCGTGAGGTCCGCGCGGAGCTTCGGTGCGGTGCTCACGGCGCGGCCCGCACCACCTTCTCTCCCGCGGCGATCCCGCTCACGACCTCCACCCGGCCGTCGTCCAGATCGGCGCCCAGGGTGACGGCCCGGAGGGTGGTCCGGTTGTCGTCCCAGACCAGCGCGTAGCCGTCCTTGGCCACCGCCTCTCGGGGGATGGCGATGACTCGGCGCCGCTCGGAGCCGAGCTGCACGGACACGCTGCCGCCGGGCGTCATGGTCGAGCCGGGGGCGAGCTGCAGCACCACCTCGCGGGTCCCGCTGGCCGCGTCGAGCACGGGAGAGGCGCGGATGACGCGGGCCTCGGCGCTCGCGCCCCCGGCCCGGAGGACCCTGGCCGGAGCCCCGACCTTGAGTCCGGCCGCCGCGGCTTCCGGGACCCGCACCGTGGCCAGCACGGGCGCGAGCGCGGTGACGCGGAACAGCGAGTCGCCCGGGTTCA
>DAIPLK010000173.1:0-4416 GCA_036769285.1 Gemmatimonadales bacterium
AGCAGGCGGTGGGCGTGGCCCTGGTGCCGCTCCTGGGGCAGCACCACCACGTCCACCAGGTGGGCCACCCCGCCCCGGAGCCAGTACCTGAGCCCCCCGATCCAGTTGCCGATCTCGTTGCTGAGAATGAGGTAATGCTCGTCGAGTGGCCCGGCCGACCCGGTGGGGCCGTCCTCCTGGTCGAGCAGCTCGGAGAACCAGGCCGCGAAGTCCTCGTCCTGTCCCATCTCTCGAATCGTGAGCTCGCTCATGTGGCCACCTGCCTTCCGGATGAATCCCCGTTCCTTCTTTGCAACAGTAATGCCAACGGGCCTTTTCCGGTCTGTAAATGTGCTCAGCGGCGCTTGCCCGGGCCGACCGACGGCCTACCTTGCACTGGAAGGGCGGTGGCCGCCCGACTCAATGGAGGGAAGATGGCCCAGAACCGCGCCCAGGGGGGGCGCCGGGCGGTCGTGGACTGCGCCTTTTGTTCGACGGCCAACCGCATCGACCTGACCAAGTTGTCGAACGGTCCCAGGTGTGCCAACTGCCACCGCCCCATGCTCCTCGATCGACCCCTGAAGGTGACGGAGGCCGACTTCGACCGGACCCTGTTGGGCACCACCGTTCCCGTGCTGGTGGACTTCCACGCGGATTGGTGCGGGCCCTGCCACATGATGGCGCCGACGCTCGACGATTTCGCCAGGCAGCGTGTCGGCACCGCGCTGGTCCTGAAGCTCGACACGGACGCCAACTCGACGATCGCCGGACGCTACGGCATCCGCGGCATTCCGACCCTCATCGTCTTCGACCAGGGAACGGAACGGGGTCGTCACGTCGGGGTGGCGAACCTCGAGACGCTCCAGAGGCTGGTCGGCCCCCCTGCGGGCTGAGCCGGCATCCGGTCACCGCAGCCCGATGGCCACCGCGGCCGCGATCGCCGCGGCGGCGAGAGCCGCCAGCGCACCGATGACGGGGAGCAGGAACCGCAGCCACTCCTCGTAGCGAACCCCGCTCGCGGCGAGCATCGCCATCAGCGCGCCGTTGGTCGGCGTCACCAGCTCGCACAGCCCCGCGCCGTACTGATAGGCGAGCACGGTCACCTGGCGCGACAGCCCGATCAGATCGGAGAGCGGCACCAGCAACGGCATGGTCAATACCGCCTGCCCGCTCGTGCTCGGTACGGGCAAGTGCACCAGCGCCTGCACGGCCATCATACCCAGCGCCGACAACGTGGTCGGCAGCGAGGCGATCGGCGTGAAGACGCCTTGGACGATCGTGTCCACGATGTGGCCCTCGTCGAGGACGATGTAGATCCCGCGGGCGAATCCGATCAGCAGCCCGGCGAAGGCCATCGAGCGGAATCCCTCGACGTAGCCCTCTGCCGTCCCGCCGACCCCAAGCCCGCCCACCAGCCCCGCCGCCACGCCCATCAGAAAGAAGAGCGCGGCGAGTTGCTCGAAGTCCCAGCCGTATCGGGTCACGCCCAGCACGAACGCGGCGAAGGTGACGAGCACGATCCCAAGCACGACTGCCTGCTTCCACCCGGCCGACGCTCCCGTTGAGGCGGAGGGGCCCGGGGTCTCGGGCGTGACGCGCGAACGCCCCGCGAAACGCATCGTGCCCCCGATCCAGACGAGCCATGCGGCGGCGAGGATCACCGAGCGAAACTCCCACCCGCTCAGCAGCCTCAGGCCGGCCACTTTCTGGGCGATGCCCACCTGGAACGGATTGATGGGGCTGAACGCGGCGCCGACCGCCGCGGCGCCCAGACTCATCGCCACGGCGGTGAGGGCGTTGAACCCCAGCCGCCGGGAGAGCAGAAGCAGGACGGGGACGAACGCGATCAGTTCTTCCTGCATCTGAATCAGGATCCCGCCCCAGCCAAAGGCGAACCCCACGATCGGGATGACCCAGATGCCCTGGCCGGCCAGCCGCGCGGCGAGCCAGTTGACCAGCTGGCCGAGGGCACCGGTGCGCTCGACCACCGCGAATGCGCCGCCCACGAGGAAGACGTAGAAGATGACCGAGGCCGCGTCGGACATCCCCTTCGGGATGGCCACCAGCGCCTCGAACGGTCCGACGGGACTCGGCGTGACCGGATGGTAGGTACCGGCCACGACCACCTGCCGCTCCGCGACCGGATCATCCCGCCGCTCGTAGGCACCGGCTGGCAGCAGCCACGTGAGGACGGCCGCCACCAGCACGCAGAGGACGAGGAGGATCAGCGGATGAGGAAACCGGAATCGCGGGACGGTCATCTCCGCGCCGCCGAGCTCACAGCGTCCGGCAGCGGCGGCTGACCGGCTGGGTCCTCCCGCAGGCGATCACGTCGTTCATCCCCCCTGCGATCGGGCCGCAAGCGGCGGTCTGCGCCTCACGCGTGGCGTCCGCTTCGGACGCTCCCGAGGCGGTGGCGGTTCCCTGTCGCCCCTGGTATTCGACGGTGATCGAGCACTCCACCCGCTGGCTCGAGAGCGTGGACCAGAGCAGGAAGGCGGCGAAGCCCAGCACGACGAGCAGAGTGATGTTCCTGGCGCGCGCGGTCATACCGAGAGGAACCTCCGGGCGAAGTGCATTGTTCAAGTGGGCGTACCCACGGCCGGGGACGGCCGCCGCCCTGGGAGAGGGAAGACGCGAATGGACTGTGCAGAGGTCGCCGAGCGACTATGGGAATATCTGGACGGTGAGCTTGCGGCGGAAGAGGCCGCTGCCGTCGATCGGCATCTACCGCAATGCTCGACGTGTCGGCCGCGTTGCTGCCGCGATCGCGCCTTCCTGGCCCGGCTCGCCGCCGTCCACCCCCGCCGGGATCAGGAGCCGCGGGTCGCCACCGAGGCCTCGATCCAGCGGAGGTAGTCGGGGTCTCCCTCCACCAGCGGCAGGGCGGCGATCTCGGGCGTCTCGTAGGGATGGAGCTCGCGGATGCGCTGCCGGAGTGCCGGCGCAGCGGCGAGCGTAGTCTTCAGATGGCAGTACCACTCCGTCGCCCGCTCGATCGCTCCATGCCAGCGGTAGACGCTCTCCACCGGCCCGGCCACCTGGGCGCAGGCCGCCAGGCGCTCCTCCACCAGGGTCGCGGCGAGCCGCTCGGCCGACGCCTGATCGGGCAGGGTGGTGGTCATCTGGCAGCAGCCGGTAGCACTCACCAGGGGCGCGGCTCCGGTATATTGGTCCGGTATATTAGAATGAGTCGCCCTGAGCAAGGCGAAAGGGGCATGCGTCGACCGATGCCCCCTTCGTTTTCGGAGCATGGCCTTAGCGCAGCGAAGGGTGCAGGGTGACTCGAGGCGTCTGCCTGTGAGCACGTTCAGGGCTTGGCGGCGGCTCCCGCAGGGGTGCGGAGCCCGAGTGTTTCGGCACCGCTCTTCCCGTCGCTGATGGGCGCCACCGCGAGCCGCCAGCCGCTCTTGAAGCGGATCGTCAAGCGACGGCCCAGGGGATCGGCACCGACGTCGGCCACGTCAGGCAGGGTGCGCGCATACGCGATCGCCGCCTCGGCCTGCTTAGCCAGCGCCTCCGGGCTGTTCCCCTGATCGGCCCGGCCGTATTCGCGCGCTATCGCCACGGCCTCGGCTTGCTCGGTGCCGTAGCGGGCGAACTGGTCCGGCGGCACGAGACCGGCCTGGTCGAACGCCCGGGATTTGTAGTCGTAGTTTCGGCAGGACGCGAGCGCCAGCACCGTCAACCAGACTCCGATGCGTCGGTTCATCTGCTCCCCCGAGCTGAGATCGCGGAAAAGCGCACGACCGAAGGTAACCTATCAGCGGCGCGGCGTGCCATGCCCCCGCTCGACGGAGGATGGGGCATGACTCGCTCGGCCATGGTGGTGCTCGGTCTGCTGGCGACGGCCCGGCCGGTGCTGCTCGCCGCCCAGACGCGGGACTCGCTACCGGAGGTCCCGGCGGCCGAACCGATGCCGTCGGGACACGTCATCCGCTGGTGGCACGGGGCGGTCGCTATCGGCGGCTTGTCGGCGCTCATGCTGCTCGATCCAGCCGTGCAGCGCTACGCGCAGGACAACAGCGGCACCGGCGCGGACAACGTCGCCGGGGTGGTGCGCCACTTCGGCCAGCCGGAAGTCTATGGCACGGTGGCCGTCGGACTGGTGGCCGCGGGCCTGGCGACGCACCATCCGGAGGTCGCCCGGACCGGCGGGCGGCTGGCGGCCTCCCTCGTGCTGGCCGGGGCCGCGGCGGAGGGAGGGAAGATCTTGTTCGGCCGACCGCGACCCGAGCAGAGCCTCGACGCGGACGCGTTTTCCCCGTTCTCGGGGCAAACCGCGATGCCATCGGGTCACAGCGCCCTGGCCTTTGCGCTCGCCACGTCGCTCGCCGACGACATCCACCGGCCCTGGGCCACGGTGGGGCTCTACGGCATGGCGACGGCGGTCGGCTGGTCCCGTCTCAACGACAACCGCCACTGGCTGAGCGACGT
>DAIPLK010000174.1:0-4410 GCA_036769285.1 Gemmatimonadales bacterium
CGGAGACGGCATGCACTCGGCGGTGGAACTGCGCGCGGGCCACGACCTGACGGACATCCCCTCCATCGTGCGCGGCTCGGTGAAGCTCGGGCTGCTCGAATCCGTCATCGTACTGCTGATCTCGCTGGTTTCGCGGCTGCTGCCGAACGGCGTGCTCCAGACGGTGGCCCTCGCGGGCATCGTCATGGTCGGTCTTGCCGCCGTGACGCTGCTGCCGGGTCTGTGGACCCGTCCGCGCACCATCGAAGGGATTGCCGGCGCCGCCGGCATCGGGCTCGGCGCCGCGCTGGTCTACCTGCTGATCGACGTCTCCCTGCTCCAGAACATCGGCACCTACGGCCATCGCTGGCTTGACCTCGGCGGTGGCAGCAACTGGTGGTACCACCCGGTATGGTGGATGGTCGGGACCTTTCTGCCGTGGTTCGGCGCATGGACGCTGGCCAACCAGCTGGCCCGGAGCGGCACCGTCTCTCCGGCGGCGGCATTCGGCACGGCGCTCGCATCCGGCGTGGTCCTCGCTGTCGTGGCGGTGCTGGTTCACTTCCCGGGTGCCGGCTGGAACCTTGGCACGTTCGGGGTCGCCTTCCTGCCGGGGCTCGCCGTGGCCACCGTGCTCTCGGGGCTGGGCGCGAAACGCGCCTGAGGTATGCGTTGGCTCCGGCTCGTCTTCCGGGCGTTCGGATGGCTGCTCACGCCGTTTCTGGCGTGGGCAGCTTCGTTTTTCGGAGCGGTCGGCGGGGCGATCATCGCCATGCGGATCGAGGACCCGGTGCGCGGGCTCGCGGTCACGGCCCTGTGCGGGGCGATCACCGGCTTCGCGGCGATCATCGCCTGGCTGCACTACCTCCGGCGAAGCCCCGAGGCGCGCGACGTGCTGGCCGTGACGGAGGACGGAACCCCGGACACGGTGGGGCTCACCCTTCCCGGTGCCATCGGCGGAGGCAAGGAATGAGCGCGCGGGTCATGCTTGGCGTAGTGTTTCTCGGCGGCCTGGCGTGCGCCGAGCGGCCCCCGGTGGCCGCGCCGGGGAGGGATGCGACCTCAGCGGCGCCGCCGGACTCGCTCGTGGCCACGGCGGCCGGCGGCACGGAGATCTGGTTCACCCTGGCGCGTCGCGACAGCGGCGGGGGAGCCTCGTGCACTTCCCGGACGATCGAAATCCGCCGAGAGGGCACCCGGGTCCCCGTCCCGCTCCTCTATACCGGCACGATCCCCGAAGTCGTGGACGACACGACGCTTCGCGCCCGCCTCTCCAACGGCTGCCGCCCGGGCGACAGCTATCTCGTGGACCTTCGGACCGGCCGTCCGGTGAGGGAGCGCCAATGAAGACTGCCGCGTTCGCCCTGTCGTTCACGTGCCTGGCAGGCGCCGTCTCCGCACAGGGAATCGAGGGGAAGGTCGGCCGGTTCTACGAAGGCGACGGATGGACGCTCTACCGCCTCGGCATGAGCCGGCCGCTGGCGGGACCACTGGGCACGACGATCCACGGTGACTACATGAGCCGGGCCGGCGACACCGACGGCGCGTTCGCCGGGCTCGGGTTCGACGTCACGGCATTCCGGGGCGGTGGCCAAGGGCCGTATCTCGTGGCGGGACTTGCCGCGGGGATGGGCTCCCCGCACTCGCGGTCGTTCTCGAGCACGTGGACCTCGTGGTCGGCAGGCGTCGGGTACGAGCTGGTCCCGGCGTCCTTTGTCCGGTTCGGCGTCGAGGGACGTTGGCGGGAGATCTCGCTCGACCGACGGGTCGGATTCGAACTGGCGGCCGGGCTCTCGTTCAACCTCGGCGGCGGCGGGCGCAAGCCCTCCCCCAAGCCGTCGGGGTCGGGGACGGCCGGACGGTCGGACACGAAGGAGCTCCCGCCGATCACGACTACCCTCCCCGCGACGCCTCACATCGCGACGTCGGCCTCGCGCCTGGCCGACTCCGTCATCGCCACCGCGACCGAGGCGATGGGTCGCCCCTACCGGTACGGCGGCACCGGCAGCGACGGCGGCGGGTTCGACTGCTCGGGCCTCATTCAGTACGCCTACGGGCGCCACGGCATCACGCTCCCGCGGCGAAGCACCGATCAGGCACGCGAGGGCAGGCCCGTGAACAAGGATCCGGCGATGCTGTTGCCGGGCGACCTGCTCACGTTCTCGAACAGCGGCGGCCCGGTGACCCACGTCGGTCTGTTTATCGGCGACGGCCGCTTCATTCACAGCGCCACGCGCGGGGTGCAGGTGAGCATGCTCAGCGGGGACGATCCCTATGGCCGATGGTGGTATGTGCGTTGGGTGGGGGTGCGGCGGATCGTGGAGTAGGGGAGCGCGCGGGAGCGGAGACCGAGTCACGCCAGGAGTAACCCTGAACGAAGTGAAGGGGGCATACCCTTGGGCATGCCCCCTTCGCCGTGCTCAAAGTGACTCGGTGCCTACTGATGGGCCTCGTGCCCGCTGTGATCCCCGTGCTGCATCTGCCCGTGATCCATCTGCATCCCGCCCATGTGCTCGCCGCGAACCTGGAGCGACGCCAGATCGCGCTGGTAGGTGAGGTCGCTCGGGTCGATCTGCGGCCACTTGCTCATGTCGTCCGGCGTGAACAGGCCGACGATGTGCGCCATCGCGCCCTTGATCAGAGTCTCGCCGGTCGGATTGTCGTACTCGCCGACGACGCGGTACTTGTGATCGGCCTTGAGCTTGAGCCCCTCGCCGCTCACGCCGTACAGCTTTCGGCTCACCTTGATCAGCTTCCCGTTGGTGTCCCGGGTGGCGACGATGCGGGTGATCACCTTGCCGGTCTCCACGTCCTCGAGCCGCACGCCGACGCCGTAGTCGTGCATGTGGCCGCCCACGCCGAGCAGGCGGCCGCCGACCGGCAGGGTGAACTCGTACGCCTTCGACGACTTGCCGGGCGGCACGTCGAAGGTGTTGCTCCCGCCGACCGTCAGGTTCACGTCCATGTAGATCGGCAGGGAGTTGACCGGCCGTGGGTTCTGGTTCTTCGGCGTCCACAGCATGGTCAGCTTGAGGAAGACGCCTTGGAGATCCTTACCCGTGTCGTTGTGCCAGGCCACGTACATCCCCAGCTTCATCCCGGGCGTCATCGGCACGCCGATCGTCTTCGGGACGCTGATCTCCTGGTCGGTCTCGGTGCCGGCGCCCATCAGCCGCTCGGCCGCCGAGTAGAGCAGCTGGCGCCGGCTGAAGTTGACCATGATGAGGTGGTGCATCACGTGCCTCGGCACCGGCTGGCCCTTGGCATCGACCAGGTCCACGCGGAAGCCGCGGAACCAGCCGTCGATCGGCCAGTCGAAGTGCTGGACCGGAGTGTCGTGCGACATGCCCAGATCCATCATCGCATGGTCGTCCATCGGAGGCATGTTGGGCAGGTCGTACGGCCCGGCGGTGATGGTCAGCTCGTGCTTCGATGAGTCGATCGCCATGCTGACCGACGCCGGCGGTGTGGCCGGTCCTCCAAGGGTCGAAGCGGCGAGAATCATACTCCACAGCATCATGCAGTCTCCGCGGCGAGGGTCGGACGGTCGAAACGGCATTGCGCTGCTTCCGGCCGCCGGACAAGTTACCCGCGCGCATTGCGATTCGGGGCTGCGCAGGCTCGCGGAACATCTGAAGGCGCAAGGTCAATGTCAAGCAGCCACGCATGGCGAGTGTTCCTTCCGCTCCTGCTGGCGGGCCCGGCCATGCCGGCCGCCGCGCAGGAGCGGATCTTCCCCCGGGTGTCGAGCTTCGAGCTGCCCGAGGCATCGCCGCGCGTGCACGGTATCGTCGGACGACTGCTCTCGGCGCGCCGCGGTGAGAGCGACTTCGGCCGCGAGGCCGAGGCGGAGGTTGGGCTGGGCGAGAACTTCCCGGTGCTCGCGCTACGGCGCGGGCCGCGTCCGATCACGCTGGGGTTCGGCACCCAGGTGTACGGCCGGTTCAGCCTGGGGGACCGGAAGAGCGCCCTCATCAGCAACGACTGGGTCGTCGGTCTCAACACCACCGCCGCGCTCGGCGCATGGACCGTGACGGGGGAGTTTTACCACGAGAGCAGCCATCTTGGCGATGAGTACGGGGACCGGTTCGGCGCGAGCCGGCTCGACTGGACCCGCGAGGTGGCGTCCGCCTGGGTCTCCTACGGCGCCGGTCCGGTGCGGGTGACCGGCAACTTGAGCTACGTGCTGATCGACGAACTCGACCTCGACCGGCCGGGTGCCGCTCTGGCGGCCGATTTCGAGGGCCGGCCGATCGGCAGCCTGCTGGGAGGCCGCGTGCGGCCGGTCGGCGGGGTGTTCTTCGAGGGTGCCGCCGCCACCAGCTGGCGGATCAGCACGTCCGCCAAGCTGGGGGTGGCCGTGGGGGCGCCTTCGGGCGGCCGTGAGATTGGGATCGCACTGATTGCGCACGACGGGCTATCCACGCAGCG
>DAIPLK010000062.1:0-5124 GCA_036769285.1 Gemmatimonadales bacterium
ACCCGACCCAGCCGGCGAGCCATCCCAGCGCGCCGAGAACCAGCAGCTCGTCCGGAGTAACCGGCGGGGACCAGGCCCACCGTGCCGAGGCTACGTCAGGTGGCGGGGTGAGTTCGAGCGCACGCCGCACGGCCGGCTCCCGCGGGGCGAGCCGCCGGGCCCGCAGCCACGCCGCCTCCGCACGGCCCTCCGCGCCGAGGCGGTAGTAAGTTGCCCCGAGGTTGTACCAGTGGCCCGCCACCTCTGGCTCGGCGGCCGCCCGTCGCGCGAAGCCGTCGGAGGCCGCGTGGAGGGCGCCGCTCTCGTACAGCTGCTCCGGCGCCGGGTTCTGTGCCGCGAGCGCTCGAGCGGCGGCCGCGCCGAGCAGGAGCAGGACCGTCGCCCCCCGCCCGCGCCACCCCCGCAGGGACCCACCCAGCCGGCGCACCACCTCGTGCGCTTCGGCGGCCAGGCGGGCGTCCTCCGCGGCCGGCGCCTCAGGTCCGTAGCGACGGGCCAGCAGCCGCTCGCGCACAGCCGTGACGCGGGCGGCGAGGCCCGCGTCGGCGCCGGCTGCCCGCACCGCCGCGGCCAGCGCGGCCCCGAAGCGACGGTCGGGATCGGGGGCGAGCGCCTGCACCAGGTCGTCGAGCGCCTCCTCCGCGCTCCGGAGATCGCTGCGCACCTCGACTCTTCTGCGCGGCTTCGGAGCCGGCCAGCGGCCCCGGAGCGCGAGCAGCAGCGGCGGCAGAACGAGCACCGCGAGCCAGACCCAGTCGGGCACGGCATGCGCGACAGACCAGGCGATCGCGGGCTGATCCCCGCGCATCAGCGCGGGCGGGAGCGCCGCTCCCGCCGCGGACTCCCCACGCGACGCGACCGGCAGGGATGCGGCGGGCACCGCGAGCTCCTGGTAACGATCGGCGGCCAGGTCGAAGTACCCGTAGGCCACGGCCGGCAGTGCCAGCGCGCCGGCGGAGTCGGGCACGACCAGGTAGCGGAACGTCTTGGTCCCACCGACCCGGCCCTCGGGCGCACCGACCTCCTCGTCAACGCGCTCGAGATACGCGCGGACGTCCGTCGGCCAGCGCAGCTCGGGATTCGGCCAGAGCGCGGTGTTCCCCTCCCCCGCGAGGCGCAGCTCGACCGCCACCCCCTCGCCGACACTCGCGGTCGGCGGATTCACCCGGCGCTCCAGCGTCAGGCGCGAACCGATGGCGCCACCGAAGGTGGCGGGACGGCCGGCGGTGGGGAGCGGGCGCACCACCAGCGTGTCCGCACGGCTCGAAAGCGCGAACCGCTCTTCCTGGCTGAAGAACTGCAGCGCGACCGGCGTGCTGTACTTGAGCGTTGCGCGGGGGATTCCCATCGTGCCGGGGACCAGCGGAAACACTACCTGGTGCGAAACGAAGAGATCATACCAGCGGCCACGAATGTTCCGGGTGGCGGCGATCCCGCTCGGCGTGGTCTGCGGGAAACTCCAGACCCCGTCGATGACCGGCGGCTGCAGCGTCGGCGGCCGCCGGAGCTGGAGACGGAGGTCGCGGGGGAACCAGGCCGCTGTGACGACGTCCACCTGCTCGCCCACGCGAACCGTGTCGGTCGAGACGAGCAGGTCCACCGCCGGCTGGCCGGGTGGAGGCGGCGTGGCACGAGCGAGCAGTCTCCGGAGCGGGCGGGTGAGCGTCGAGGCGGTCGCCGCGGGGCTCGCGGTCACGTCCACGAGGACCGGACCCGCCTCGACGGTGTCCCGCCCCTGCACCACCCGCGCCGGGCCGATCTCCCAGTGGCCGGGGCGCACGGCACGAAGTCGGATCTCGAGCACCGTCGTGCGCATCGGCGCCCCGCCTAGCCCGACCTCCGTCCGCTCGCTGCGCGCCACGAGCTCGAGCCCGTTGAACGGTGCGACGGTCACCTGCATCGGCACCGGCGAGCGGCTCACGGCGCGCAGGGTGTAGGTCAGTTCTTCGCCCACCGAGACGCGATCCTCGTCCACCGACGCCTCGAGCTGCGGCCGCTCGACCTGGCCGGCGGCCAGCAGCAGAGCGAGGATCCCGAGCGAAGGACTCACCAGTCCTTCACCCCGCCGGAGGAGCTCGCCTGCATGCGGCGCTGCTGCTCTTGACGCGTCATTTGCTCGCGGCGCTCCATGGAGTTGAGGATCTGTTCCGCCTGGCTCTGCGACAGATCCCTGGGCTCGGGCTGCGGCGGCCGTTGCTGGGGCGCTTGCGGGCCGCCGGTCGGCGGGGGCGTACCGCCGCCCCCCTGCTGCGGAGGCGGTGGCGGGCGGCGGCGTTCCGCGAGCTCGAGATTCCACTTGGCACGCGCCGAGGACGGCTGGAGCAGGAGGGCCTGCCGCAAACGGTCGGTCGCGTCATCGAGCATCTCCTCGCGCCGCGACGTATCCGCTTGCGCGGCGAGCAGCCCCGCGAGGCCCAGATTGTAGAGCGCGCGGTACCGGAGCTCTGGATCGAGGGACTTGACCGCTTGGGCCAGCGCGCCGCGCGCGACGTCGAGGCGGCCAGCCTCGAGGGCCGCGGTGCCGGCGTTGTAGAAGGCGGTGTCCTTCGCTCGACCGGCGCCCGCTTCCTTCAGGAACTCGGCCGCGGCCCTGGTCGGGTCGCCGGCGGCCAGGGCCCGCCCGCCCGCGGTCGGCCGCTGCGCGTCGGCCGCGCGGGTCAGCAGGAGCAGCCCCCCGAGGCCGATGAGTGCCGGCCCCGGCCGGACGATGGTATACGCCAGCAGCAGGAGCGCGGCCACGAGGCCCGGAATCCAGGCGCGCGGCACCAGGTCGGCGATACGCGTGGCCGAGGTCGGGCTGCGCTTCATGGCGGCCACGAGGTCGCGCACCGCGCCGCCCTGGTCGGGGGCCTCGCTCGGCACCAGCGTCCCCTCCGCCGCGTCCACGATGGCATGGAGGATGTCGTCGCGTCGTTGGGTCTGGATCACGGTGCCGTCCTCGTCCTGCTTGTACTCCACCAACGTGCCGGCCGAGTCCCGGACAGGGATGCGAGCAGGTCCGGGACCCCCCTCGGCCACCATGATCAGCCGAATCCCCGCATCCTTGAGCGCCTCGGCCTGCCGGACGATATCGGCAAGCGTATCGTGCGCCTCGCCGTCGCTGAACACAACCAGGACCCGGTCCGCCGCGTCGGTGGTGGCTCCCAGCAGCTGGGCGCCCTGCGCGAGCACGCTCGAGAGGTTGGAGCCGCCCTCGCTCGCGAGGTCGGGATCGAGCGCATCCAGGTACATCCGGATGGCGCCGCCGTCTACCGTGAGCGGGGCGAGGATGTAGCTCCGGCCGGCGAACGCGATGAGCCCGAGCCGGTCGCCCTCCAGGTCCTGGATCAGGCGGCGTGCCTCGCGGATGGACCGCTGCAGCCGGTTGGGTGAGGCATCCTCCGCGAGCATCGACCGGCTGATGTCCATCGCGAACACCAGGCTCAGCGCCCGCGACTCGGTCTTGATCTCGGTGCGGCCCCAGCGGGGCCCTGCAAGCGCGATGACCGCGCACAGCGCCGTCAGCCCGAGGACGAGCGGCGCCCAGGTGCCGTGCGCCTTCGCCAGCCTGCCCAGCGCGGGCGACCAGCGCCGGGCGAGCCGGATGCGCCGGCCCCGCCCCAGCCAGGCAGCGAACCCGAGCGCCAGACCCAGCACCGGCGCCAGCAGGAGCAGCAGCGGCACATCGAACATCATGGAACGCGCACCACGAGGGTGCTGCCGAGGAGGAGCTCGAGCGCCAGGGCGCCCAGGCCGACCAGCAGCAGGGGGCGGGTGGCCTCCTCGTACTTGGTGTATCGCGTCACCTGGATGGGGCTCTTCTCCAGCTGGTCGATCTGGCGGAAGATCCGGCTCAAGGCCTCGCTGTCACGCGCACGGAAGTAGCGGCCACCGGTCTTGTCGGCGATCTCGCGGAGCAGCGGCTCGTCGATGCGCACCGGCAGCAGCTCGTACCGGAATCCGCCGAGGCCTCGCCCGGTGGGGATCGGCGCCTCGCCGATCGTGCCGACTCCGATCGTGTAGACGCGAATCCCGTAGGCGGCCGCCGTGGCGGCCGCCGTGCGCGGGTCGATCAGCCCCTTGTTGTTCTCGCCGTCGGTCAAGAGCAGGATCACCTTGGATTTGTCCGGCGCCCGGCGCAGCCGGTTCACCGCGGTGGCGAGGCCGCTGCCGATGGCGGTGCCGTCCTCCAGACTCCCGATCTTGAGATCCATCACGGCTTGCTCGATGACCGCGTAGTCGAGCGTGACCGGCACCTGCGTGAGCGCCTCGCCCGCGAACGCGACCAGCCCGATCCGGTCGGCGGTGCGCCCGCGAATGAACGCCACCGCCTGGCGCTGCGCCACCGCCAGCCGATTGGACGGCGCGAAGTCTTCGGCGAGCATGCTGCTCGAGATGTCGATCGCGATGGCGATCGCGATCCCTTCCTGCTTCACCTCGATGGTGTCGCCCCCGATCCGCGGGCCAGCCGCGGCGAGGACGAGCGCCGCGATGCTCACGGCCCGGAGCGCCGGCGGCAGCCCCACCCACCAGCGGCTGGCACTCACCGCGGCCGGTATGGAAACGTCGCTGTAGCGCGCGGCCGGCACGTCGCTTCGCCGGCGCCGCCACCACCAGATGAGCAGCCCCAGGAGCAGCAGCAGCAGCCACGGCCGCGCGAACGTCACGCCGCCTCCGGCACGAGCCGCGGGGCGAGCTCGTCCGCCCAGCGCGCCAGCCCAGGCGCGTCCGGGAAGGCGGTCGCGCCGAAGCGGGCCTCATCGAGCGAGCGGAGCAGATCGCCGAGCTCGGCGAGCGGCCAATCCATGCGGCCAGCGACGACCTGGAGGACGTCCTCCGTGTCGAGCCCCACGTGCGCCGCCGGCATCCGGGAGGCGATCAGCGCGCGGAGCCGGCTCATCGCCACCGAAGCCACGGCGCGGGACTCCCCGGCGTCCGCCCACCGCTCGAGCGGCGGCTCGTCGGAGCCGGGGGTGGGCAGCTCGGGACGCAGGCGCGGCCGCCCCCGCCGGCGCCACCACCAATGGAGCGGCGCGAGCAGGAATACCGACGCCACCAGCAGGATCACCAGCGGCAGTAGCGCCGTGCTGGTGCGGGGGACGAAGTCCGCCCGCGGCTGCGGCGCGAGGGAGGAGTCGGCCGGGA
>DAIPLK010000062.1:5224-14326 GCA_036769285.1 Gemmatimonadales bacterium
GTGCGGGGGACGAAGTCCGCCCGCGGCTGCGGCGCGAGGGAGGAGTCGGCCGGGACCGCCGGGAGCACGCTCCCGATCCGGATGGCGACGGGCTGCGGCGGCAGCGAATCGACGCGCCCGGCCGCGCCCAGGAGGAGAGGGCCCGGCACTTCCATGGTGAGCGGCCCGGTCCGCCAGACGACGATCGGATACGCGATGTCGGTCGAGTCGCCGTGTGTCGTGATGCGCGGAGGGCCGAGGCGCTCGATCGGCTCAGGCGCGTCCCAGTCCGCCGGCCGAAGGGTAGCGCCCGCGGGCACCGCGACGGTGCGGCCGACCCAGATGGTGTCACCCACGGTGGGGGCCGCAGGGGCCTGCCCCGCGCCCTGGATCGTCACGTGTGCCGTCATCCGCGGTGGATCCGCCGGGCTCGCAGCGCGAACGCGCGGCGGAGCGGTAGCGCGTAGGGCACGCCGGTCTCGAGGTGGACCCGGTCGGCGCCGGCCGCCGCGATCGCCCGGCTCCGCTCCTCGCGACGCCGGGAGGCGAGCTCGCTTACCCGGGTGCGGACGTCCCGGCTTCCGGTATCCACCAGCACGCGCCGCCCGGATTCGGCGTCGAGCATCTCGATCCAGCCGGACTCGGGGAGCTGGTGCTCCCGCGGATCGTCCACGGTCACCGCCACGACCTCGTGCCGCGCGGCGAGCCGCCGGAGCGGCCGCTCCCAGCCCTCGGCGATGAAATCGGAGAGCACCACCACGATGCTCCGATGGCGGAGCAGTCGGCTCGCGTAGGAGAGGCTGGCGGCCAGGTTGGTGCGCCGGCCGGCCGGCTCGAACGCCACCAGGTCACGGATGACCCGCAAGGCGTGGCGCCGTCCCTTGCGCGGTGGGATGACCAGCTCGACCGCGTCGGCGAAGAGCAGCGCGCCCACGCGGTCGTTCTGGCGAGCGGCCGCGAGCGCGAGTACCGCGGCCACCTCGACGGCGAGCGAGCCCTTGGTCAACGGCTCGCCGAACCGGGTCGAGCCCGACTGGTCCACCAGCAGCATCAGGGTGAGCTCGCGCTCCTCGGTGAAGGTCTTGACGTAGGGGCTCCCCAGCCGCGCCGACACGTTCCAGTCGATCGAGCGAAAATCGTCGCCGTGCTCGTAGGCCCGAACCTCCGCGAACTCCATCCCCTGGCCCCGGAACACCGAGCGGTACTCGCCGGCGAAGAGCGAGCCCACCAGGCCCCGGGTGCGGAGCTCGATGCCTTTGACCTGCTTCAGGATTTCAGGAGATACGGCCGGCATGGTGGGCGGTTACGGCACCCGCAGCGCGCCGAGGACCTTGGTGACCACGTGGTCGGTGTTCACGTCCTCCGCCTCCGCCTCGAAGGTGAGGACGATGCGGTGCCGCAGGACGTCGGGGGCCAGCGCGCGCACATCCTCGGGGACCACGTACCCGCGCCCGCGCAGGAAGGCGTGCGCGCGGGCCGCCTGGGCGAGGGCGATCGATGCCCGCGGCGACCCGCCGAAGGCGATCAGCGGCTTGAGCTCCGCGAGGCCCACGCTGCCCGGCTCCCGCGTGGCGCGCACCAGGTCCACGATGTAGTCCACGACCTTCTGGTCCATGTAGAGCTCGGCGATGGCGGCCCGCGCGGCGAGGATCGAGGCCGGCTCGAGCAACCGCTCCACCGCGATCTGCTGGCCCCCGCTCATCCGCAGCAGCACCTCCTTCTCCTCGTCGCGGGACGGGTAGTCCACCCGCACCTTCAGCATGAATCGGTCGAGCTGGGCCTCGGGGAGCGGGTAGGTGCCCTCGCTCTCGATCGGGTTCTGGGTGGCCAGAACCATGAACGGCTCCTGCAGCGGATACGTGGTGCCGCCGATGGTGACCTGGTGCTCCTGCATGGCCTCGAGCAGCGCAGCCTGTACCTTGGCGGGGGCCCGGTTGATCTCGTCGGCCAGGATGATCTGCGCGAAGAGGGGCCCCTTCTTCACGTGGAACTCCTGCGTCTTCTGGTCGAAGACCATGGTGCCGATGAGGTCGGCCGGCAGGAGGTCGGGCGTGAACTGGATGCGGGAGAATGACGCATGGATGATCTCGGACAGGGTGCGCACCGCCAGCGTCTTGGCGAGTCCGGGCACGCCCTCGAGCAGGATGTGGCCCCCGGTCAGCAGACCGACGAGCAGCCGCTCGACCATGGCATCCTGTCCCACGATCCGGCGGGACACTTCCTTGAGGATGCGCTGCACGGGCAGCGTCTCGGCCGGTTTCTCGGTCAGCTTCGGCGCGCTCACGCTCGCTGGCTCCTGAGGGGTAGGTGGAAGAAAGATAGCGGGAATCGGGGGTCGCATGTCATCCTGAGCGCAGCGAAGCAGGCACGACCAGCGGCATGCCCCCTTCGGTGCGCTCAGGGTGACTCGCTGGCGCGTCGCCTGGCCGACGGGCGGCGCGGGGTATCGCCGTCACGCGCCCTCCGGCTTCATCCCAATCGCCCGGTACAGCCCCGCCTCCTCCTTGGGCGTCAGCGGCCGGTACCGTCCGGGAGCCAGGTCCCCCAGCCGCACGGGCCCGTAGGAAAGCCGAGCCAGTCGCTCCACCTTGAGCCCCATGGCCTCGGCCCAGCGCCGGACGATCCGATTGCGCCCTTCCTCGAGCGTCACGTCCAGAATGCTGCGGCCCTCGGTGCCCGGCCGAACTCGGACATCCGACGGCACGACCACCCGGCCGTCGATCACGACCTTCTCCCGCACCGCCCGCGCGATCTCGGCCGTAGGCCGGCCGTGCACCAGCGCCGTGTAGCGGCGGGGGATGCGATAGCGCGGATGCGTGAGCCGGTGCACCGCCTCGCCGTCGGTGGTGAGGAGCAGGAGGCCCGTGGTCATGACGTCGAGGCGGCCCACGTAGGTGAGCCCGGCCTTGTTCGGGATGTAGTCGAGGACCGTGCGACGGCCCGCCTCGTCGCTCGCCGTGGTGACCACGCCCAGGGGCTTGTGGAAGGCCAGCCAGCGGCGCTCCTGCAGCTTCACGGTCCGGCCGCCGACGGTGATCTTCTGCGTCGCGGGATCCACCTTCATCCCGAGCGTCGCCACTGTTCCGTCAATACGGACCTTGCCGTCCGTGATCAGCTCTTCCGCGGCCCGGCGCGAGGCGACCCCGGCGCGGGCCAGCGCGCGCTGGAGCCGCATCTCGCTCACGATTCGGCCTCGACGTAGGCGGCCGCGTCGTCGGCGCCCTCGGCCGTGGCCCGGTGCGAATGCAGCGCGATGGTGAGCTCCTCGGCGCGCGGCAGATCGGCCAGGTCGCGCAGGCCGAGGAGCTCGAGGAACATCGCGGCGGTGCCGTAGAGGAGGGGCCGGCCGAGCGCCTCGCTCCGCCCGACGACCTCGATCAGTCCTCGCTCCTGGAGCGAGCGCAGCACGCCGCCCGCCGACACGCCGCGGATCTCCTCGATCTCCGCGCGGCCCACGGGCTGCCGGTAGGCGATCACGGCGAGCGTCTCGAGCGCGGCCGCGGTCAGCTTGGGCGTCCGGGTCGAGAACTGGGCGCGCTCGATGGCGGCGGCGTGGATCGGGCGCGACAGGACCTGGTAACCGCCGGCCAGCTCGATCAGCTCCACGCCATGCTGCTCGAAGTCGTAATGCTCGCGGAGCTGCTCGAGTGCCATTCGGACGTCGGCGAGGGTCGCCTCCTGATCCAGGCTGGACAGCTCCTCGACGGTCAGCGGGCGGGCGGCGCTGAACAGCGCGGCTTCAAGCAGCTGGGCGAGCGGGGTCACGGGCGATCACCATCGGCGCAAACGCGGCCGGTTGCACGAGTCGGAGAGTGCCCCGCTTGGCGAGCTCGAGCAGCGCCAGCAGGGTGGAGAGAACGTCCACGATCGTCGGCCGCGGGCCGAGCGCCTCGATCCAGCCGAATTGCTCCCGCTCGTCGAGCAGCTGCTCGATGCGGCGGGTCGCGGTCTCGACGTCGAGCGGGCGGGCGACGACGCGGTGCAGCACCGGCGAGGGGATGGCGGCGATCACGCGCTCGACCGCCTGCAGCAGCTCGAGCAGGTCGAGCGTGAGCGGCGGCGGCGGGAGCGCCGGCGGCGGTGGCAAGTAGCCACGGGCGAACCGCTCGGCGCGCCGCTCGGCTGACCGGCCCAGCCACACCGCAATCTCCCGGATCTGCTGATACTCGAGCAGCCGTCGGACCAGCTCCGCGCGCGGGTCTTCCCAGCCGTCCTCCTCCGAACGGCGCGGGAGCAGCATCTGCGCCTTGAGCCGCACGAGCCGGCTCGCCATGTCGAGGTAATCGGCGGCCTGGTTGAGGCCCAGCTCGTGGACCGCTTGGAGGAACTGATCGGCGATCCGCGTGATCGGGATGTCGGCGATCTCGATCTGCTCCTCCCGGAGGAGGTGCAGCAGCAGGTCCAGCGGACCCGAGAACGCGTCGAACTGGACGACGAACCCGGGGCCGGCGCCGAGCGCGGCGGTGGGAGCTTCGGGTGCGGTCATGAGAAGATGTTCCACCCGTCGCCGACGCTGAATGGCAGGATCAGCCGCAGGAGAAGGACCATGCCGCGGCGGGCCGGCGTCAGCAGGATGTCGATGGCCGGTCGGAAGAGAAACATCAGCGCGAACAACGGGAGGTAGCCGAAGCGGCCGAGGTCCCGGTACCAGGCGCCCGCCTTGGGCGGCAACGCATGGTAGAGGATGTGTGATCCGTCGAGTGGCGGCACGGGGATCAGATTGAAGAAGCAGAGCACGAGGTTGAGCCACATGCCGTAGACCATCATGCGCTGCGCCGTGTCGAACGCCGCCGCGGCGCCCGGCATCGTCCGTCCCGCCATGCCGATCACCACGAACAGGGCTGCGAAGACGAGCGACAGCAACAGATTGGTCGTCACGCCGGCGGCGGAGACTATGATGTCGCCCCGCCGGTAGTTCTTGAACTTCCGCGAGTTCACCGGTACTGGCTTGGCACCCCCGAACGTGAACCGCCCGCCCGAGCCGAACCAGAGCAGCGCGGGCAGCAGCAGGCTCATCCACGGGTCGATGTGTGGCACCGGGTTCAGGGTCACCCGACCGAGACTGTAGGCGGTGTCGTCGCCCTGCTGGAGGGCGGTCACGGCGTGGGCATATTCGTGCGCCACCATGGCGAAGACCAACATCGGGAGCGCGAGAATGAAATCGCTGATCTGGGCTTCCAGGGGTGCGATCCTGTCGGTCGGGGTGGCGGAAGGTTAAGCTCCCGCCGAAGCCAAGTCAAAGCGCCGCGCCGCTTGACCTTGCACCGGTCGCCCTCTATGTTTCGCGCTCGTTCGCCGGGTCGGTCCGATTCCGGCGATTCAGTCGCTCTTTCTCGAGGTCGTCGTGCCGCGAATCAAGTCCGCCAAGAAGCGCATGCGCCAGGCCAAGACCCATACGACGCTCAACCGCACCCACCGCAGCCAGCTGCGCACCGCCGTCAAGAAAGTGCGGAGCGCCGCCGGGGCTGCCGCTCAGGCCGCCTACGACGAGGCGGTGCAGCTGATCGATCGCGCCGGTCGGAAGCGGTTGATTCACCCCAACGCGGCGGCGAGGCAGAAGAGCCGGCTGTCAAAGCTCGTGAAGTCGGCGGCCACCAAGCAATAGCTTCGCGCGGGCGATGAAACGCGAAGGGGCCCCGTCCCAATGGGGCCCCTTGTCGCATTCGCATCCTGACTTCATGTCTTACATTATATCAACACTATAACATGCTATTGTATAAATACTTATAGCGACGTGCTCAGATACCAGCAAGCTCGGCCCCGCATCGCTCACAGTACCACTCGGTCGGCCGATTCAGGGTTCCGCACTCGCCGCACTTGAGCGTCTTGGCCACGTTGGTCCCTCCAGATTTGCCCGGTGCGGTCGTCTGGCCCGTGGTCGCTGGCGCGTCAGAGGTGCGCCCGGCCGAGGGCCCAGCGGAGCCGGGACTGCTCGCCCGGCGCGTCGGCGCCGCGGTGGGCGCCGGCTTCCGCTCTTCCTCCGCCACCGACTTGAGGAACGCGAGCTCGTCCGCCGGCGGCGGCGGGCCGTGGGTGATCTCGAGCTCCTTGGCGGTGGCGGCCTTCGGAGCGGCCTGCGCGGCCGCGGGCGGTGCCGGTGGCGCGACCGGCTCAGGCGCAACGGCCGCCGGCGGTGGCGCAGGCGGCTCGGCGGGCTTGGGCGCCCCTCCGATCAGCCCCTGCACCTCGGCGAGGCGCGCGATCTCGCCCCCTACCCCGCGAAGTTCCTCACGGAGCCGGCTCAGCCGATCGTTGCTTTCCCCGCTGATCCGGTTCCACTCGTCCTCGGAGTACTCGCCCACCGCGTGGCGCACTTCGGCCTCGGCGAGCGACTCCTCCGCCTGTCGCCGCTCCTGATCGAGCCCCGCCTGCGTCCGCCGCTGGCGGTCGAGCTCCTCGGCGATCGTCGCCGCATGCCCGCGCAGCTGGTCGATCACGCCGCGCAGCCGCGCCTCGTAGTCCCCGCGCACCTTGGCGCGCACCGCGGGTGGCGCCTTGTCCCCGGCAGCGTCGAGCCGGGCGAGCCACTGTTCGTACTGGGCGCGCTGTTGGAGGAGCGCTTCGATCGTCGTATCAGTATCCGAGGTCGGATTGGCCATAGCCGGACTTTCCTCTCAGCCGCTCGAGGTCATGCATCTGGTCAGGGGTGAGTCGACTCACCCGGCCGAGGCTGCGGGCGGCCAGGAGAATCCGGGCCGCGTGCTCCAGACTTTCCATGCGGATGCGGGCCCTCGCGAGATCCGCGCCCCACGCAAGCGCGCCGTGGTTGGCGAGCAACACCACCTCATGCGTGTCGAGGAACGGCTCGGCGGCATCGCCGAGGGCCCGGGTGCCCGGGGTGGCGTAAGGCACCACCGGCACCTCGCCCATCAGCAGCGCGATCTCCGGCAGCACATCCGCGGGAATCCCCTCCCCCGCGATGGCGAAGGCGGTCGCGGTCGGGGGATGCGCGTGCACCACCGCACCACACTCCCACCGGCGCCGGTAGACCCGCAGGTGCAAATCTAATTCGGTCGTGGCCTGCCGGGAGCCACCGAGCTGGGCGCCATCGAGATCGACCTCGACGAGGTCCTCGGGGGCGAGATCGGACTTGGGCAGGCCGCGGGGGGTGACGAGCAGGCAATCCGGCCGGTAGCGGACCGAGACGTTGCCGTCCTGACCGGCGATCAGGCCCGCCTGCCACAGACGGCGGCAGCAGAGGACGATCTCACGGGCGACTTCGCTACGGTGCATTCGAGTTCCGGGCGTCGGGGGGCCGCGCACGCTCAACCCTCGCGACGGAAGACGATCTGGCCACGCACGATGGTGACGTCCGCGCGCCCGCGAAGCTGGCGCCCGCCGAACGGAGTGTTACGACTCTTGGAATAGAAGCGCTCCGGCTCCACCGTCCACCGCGCCGCCGGATCGATGACGACGACGTCCGCCGCGGCGCCGCGCGCCAGGGTGCCGCCCGGGAGGTTGAAGATCCGGGCGGGCATCGTGCTCATCCGGATGATCAATGTCGGCAGGTCGATGATCCCGCCATCCACCAGCTCCGTGATGGCGAGCCCGAGCGCCGTCTCGAGCCCAATGATTCCGTTCGGCGCGTCGTCGAACTCGCGTTCCTTGGCGTCGTAGTGATGCGGCGCATGGTCGGTGCAGATGACGTCGATCGTCCCATCGCGCAGCGCCTGGCGGATCGCCTCGCGGTCCTCCGGCTCCCGCAGCGGCGGGTTCATCTTGGCGTTGGTGTTGTACCCCTCGCACGCCTCGTGCGTCAGGGTGAAGTGGTGCGGGCAGGCCTCCGCCGTCACCCGGAGTCCTTTCTCCTTGGCCCGCCGGATCAGCTCGACCGAGCCCCGGGTGGACATGTGGCACAGATGGGCATGCCCGCCAGTGAGCTCGGCGAGCAGGATGTCCCGCGCCACCATGATCTCCTCCGCCGCCGCGGGCACGCCCTTGAGGCCGAGCCGGGTGGCCACGAGCCCCTCGTGCATCGCGCCGCCGGCGGCGAGGGTCGGATCCTCGCAGTGGTCCGCCACCGGGATGCCGAACGTGCGAGCGTATTCGAGCGCGGTCCGCATCAGGTGGCTCGACACGACCGGCTTTCCGTCGTCGCTCACCGCCACGGCACCCGCGCCGACCAGCTCACCGAACTCCGCCAACTGCTGCCCCTTCTGGCCGAGGGAGATGGCGCCGATGGGATACACCCGCGCCTTCCCCGCGCGCTGCGCCTGGCTCACGATGAAGCCGACCGCGGCCTGGTTGTCGGTGACCGGATCGGTGTTCGGCATGGCGCACACGGCGGAGAAACCGCCCGCCGCCGCCGCCATGGCGCCGCTGGCCACCGTCTCCAGGTCCTCCTGCCCGGGCTCCCGCAGGTGGACGTGCAGGTCGATCAGCCCGGGCGCGACCACCTTCCCCGCCGCCTCCAGCACCTCCGCGCCGTCGGGCCGACCGAGGCTCTGGCCCGACGCCACCACCTTGCCGTCCTGCAGCAGCAGGTCGGCCACCTGGTCGGTGTTGCGCGAGGGATCGAGGATCCGGCCGCCGCGGACGAGGATCGGGCGCATCGTCACTCCCCGCCGCCGGCCTGCTGCGCCCAATCGGGTGAGCCGCCGGCCAGCAGGTACAGCACCGCCATCCGGACGGCCACACCGTTGGTGACCTGCGGGAGGATCACGCTGTGCGGCCCGTCGGCCACGTCGCTGTCGATCTCGACGCCGCGGTTCATCGGCCCGGGGTGCAGGATGAGGAGGTCCTTCGGCGCCTTGGCGAGCCGCTCGCTGGTCACGCCGAAGACCCGGTTGTACTCCCGCAGCGAGGGCAGGAAGCCGGCCTCCATCCGCTCGAGCTGCAACCGCAGGATGTTGAGCGCGTCCGCCCATTGGATCGCGTCCTCGATCCGCGGGAGGACGGTGACCCCGAGCTCATGGACGTTCCGGGGCAGCAGCGTCGCCGGGCCGCAGACGCCCACCTCGGCGCCGAGCTTGAGCAGCCCCCAGATGTTGCTGCGGGCCACGCGGCTGTGCAGGATATCGCCGCAGATGGCGACCTTGAGTCCCTCGATCCGCTTGAAGCGGTCGCGCAGCGTCAGGATGTCGAGCAGGCCCTGGGTCGGGTGCTCGTGCTTGCCGTCGCCCG
>DAIPLK010000175.1:0-2610 GCA_036769285.1 Gemmatimonadales bacterium
CGGCGATCATCGGCGCCGGCCTGGGTGACTCGGTCGCGCTCATCACGGACGGGCGGTTCTCGGGCGGGACCTACGGTCTGGTCGTGGGACACGTCGCGCCGGAGGCGGCGGTCGGCGGGCCCATCGCCCTGCTCCAGGAGGGCGACCTGATCACCATCGACGCCACCAAGCGGTTGCTCACGGTGGACATCCGCCCGGAAGAACTGGCGCGTCGCCGGGATGCCTGGCTGGCCCCGGCCCCCCGCTATCCCTCCGGCGTGCTGTTCAAGTACGCCCGCCAGGTCTCCAGCGCCAGCCTGGGGGCGGTGACCGATCTCTAGCGCCGCCGAGGCCGAGCGGCCGGCGCCCGTCTCGCGGGCGACCATCAGCGGCATCATCGCGGCAGGCTGCTTCATTCTCTTCGCCGCCCTCACGCTGGCCGTTCAGGTGGGGTGGACCCAGGCGCTCGACGTCCACTTGATGCTGGCCGTGAGTCGGGCTCGGCCGATCTGGGCCACCTGGCTCATGCGCGCCCTGAGCGTCGCCGGATCGGGCGCCGTCGAGATTCCGCTCGCGCTCGTTCTGAGCCTCCGGCTCCTGCTGCTCCGGCGGCGACAGGAATCGATTGGCTTCGCCTCCGCCGTGCTCAGCGGCTGGGCGATGTATGGCCTGGCCAAGCTGGTCGTGGGTCGCGCCCGCCCTCACGTCATCCCGCGCCTCATGCGGGGCGCCGGCTGGTACTCGTTCCCCTCCGGCCACAGCACCCTCGCGCCACTCGTCTTCGGCCTCGGCGCGCTGATCTGGTCGGCTCCGTGGCCGCGCCGCCGGCGAGTCGTGCTCCTGGCCGCCGCGGCCGTGCTGTCGCTGCTCGTAGGGTTCTCGAGAGTCTACCTCGGGCTGCATTGGCCCACCGACGTGGCCGGCGGGCTGGCCCTGGGAATGGGCTGGGCAGCGCTGTGGGTGTGGTGGTGGGAGCGGCCGAGGAAACGGAGCTAGCGCGAGGGGCGAGGAGCTGCTACACCGTCCCCCTGGCCATCGTGCGCCCCTCGAGCACCAGGCGAGCCACCCGCTGCCCGATCTCCCCGGTGCCGACGGTCGGCTCGCCGGGAAGCGCGATGTCAGGCGTCCTCGCGCCGGCCGCCAGCACGTCCGCGACCGCCCGGTCCACCCGATCCGCCGCCTCGGCCTGACCCAGGCCGTAGCGAAGCAGCATCGCGGCTGATGAGATGGCACCCAGTGGGTTGGCGATCCCCTTCCCCGCGATGTCCGGCGCCGACCCGTGCACCGGCTCGAACAGCCCGGGGCCGTCGCCGATGGACGCCGAGGGCAGGAGACCGAGGGAGCCGGTCAGCACGGCGGCCTCGTCGCTGAGGATGTCGCCGAAGAGGTTCTCGGTCAGGAGAACGTCGATGGCGGCGGGATTGGCCACCAGCCGCATCGCCGCGTAGTCCACGTACAGATGCTCCAGTTTCACGTCCGGGTACCCGGTCGCCACCCGGGTCACCGTCTCCCGCCAGAGCTGGGACACTTCCAGCACGTTGGCCTTGTCCACCGAGGTCACCGAGTTGCGCCGCCCCCTGGCCGCATCGAAGGCCACCCGCGCCACCCGCTCGATCTCTGGCACCGAGTACCGCATGGTGTTGACCGCGGTGTCGCGCTCGAGCGCGCGAGGCTGGCCGTAGTAGAGACCACCCAATAGCTCCCGCACGATCAGGAGATCCACCCCCTCGAGCCGCTCCGGTCGGAGCGGGGAGGCGTGGCGGAGCGCCGGGTGAACCGCCACCGGGCGGAGGTTGGCGTATGCACCCAGCAGCTTCCGGAGCGCCAGGAGGCCTGCCTCCGGCCGGCGGCGCCCTTCAGCGGCCGCCAGCTTGGGATGGCCCACCGCCCCGAGCAGGACGGCGTGGGCCTCGGTGACCCCGGCCGCCGTGCCGGGCGGGAGGGAATCGCCGGCCACGGCCACGCCGGCGGCGCCGACCGGGTATTCCGCGGTCTCCAGCGTGAAGCCGTGCAGGTCGGCCGCGGCCTGAAGCACGCGCACCGCCTCGGCCGTGACCTCGGGCCCGATACCGTCCCCGGGCAGGACCGCGATGGTATAGCGGGTCATGCCCGTGCCGCCGCTCTGCGCTGGCGCTCGAACGCAGCGATCCGGGGCTCTTCCAACAAGGTCTTACCGATCTCGTCCAGGCCTTTCAGCAGCATTTCCCGGCGGTACTCGTCCATCTGGAACCCGGCCGCGAACCCCTCATCGTCCGTCACCCGCCGGTTCACCAGATCCACGGTCAGCCGATAGCCGCGCGGCGCGGCCTCGCACCGCCGGAAGAGCTCTTGGACCTGCGCCTCTTGCAGGATGACCGGCAATAAGCCATTTTGGCAGCAATTCCCGTAGAAGATATCCGCGAACGAGGGCGCGACGATGGCCCGGAATCCATAGTCGGAGAGCGCCCACGGGGCATGCTCGCGCGAGCTGCCGCAGCCGAAGTTCGCGCCGGCGAGAAGGATGCTGGCGCCGGTGGCCGCTGGCCGGTTGAGCTCGAAGTCTGGGTTCGGCGCACCGTCGGGGCGGTAGCGCCAGTCGAAGAAGAGCGCGGGCCCGAACCCGGTGCGCTCGATCCGCTTGAGGAACTGCTT
>DAIPLK010000175.1:2710-4402 GCA_036769285.1 Gemmatimonadales bacterium
TACTCGAGCGCACGCTCATAGGACTGCCGATCGGCGTCGGATGGCGCATCCGCCGGATCCGGGACGCGCTCGGTGATCTCGGCAGTCATCCCGGGGCTGGTCCCCCAGGTCACCTGGGGCCCGAGCGCCGCGGCATCGATCTCGATGGTCGTGTCGTACACCGCCCCCGGGTCGCTGCGGAGGCCCTCCCACTCACCGAGGGACTGCCTCCAGCCCGCGCCCGTGGGCACCCGCGCACGGCCCTGGAGGTAGGCGAAGGTGGTGGCGTCGGGAGCGACCATCCCGGCTCGGGCACCCCCTTCGATGGACATGTTACAGACGGTCATCCGGCCCTCCATGGAGAGATTCCGAATGGCCGCCCCCGTGTACTCGATGACATGCCCGGTGGCGCCGGCGGTTCCAATCCGCCGGATCAGCCCCAGCACGAGGTCCTTGGCGGTCACGCCGGCGGCGGGAAGTCCACTGAACCGGACCTCCATGGTCCTGGGCCTGGACTGGACGATGCATTGGGTGGCCAGGACGTGCTCCACCTCGCTCGTGCCGATCCCGAAGGCCAGGGCCCCGAACGCCCCGTGGGTGGAAGTGTGGGAGTCGCCGCAGACGATGACCATTCCAGGCTGGGTGAGCCCCAGCTCGGGCCCGATCACATGGACGATCCCCTGCTCCGGGCTGTCCAGGTCGAACAGCTCGACACCGAACTCCCGGGCATTCTGCACCAGCGCCGCGACCTGGCGGGCGGAGATCTGGTCGGCGATGGGGAGTCGGCGGTCCCCCGTGGAGACGTTGTGATCGACCGTGGCGACCGTGAGCTCCGGTCGGCGGACCCGGCGGCCGGCCAGGCGCAGCCCCTCGAACGCCTGGGGCGAGGTGACCTCGTGGACCAGATGCAGGTCCACGTACAGCAAGGCGGGGCCTCCCGCGGCCTGATGAACGACGTGGGTGTCCCAGACCTTCTCGAACAGCGTGCGGGGCACCGTCACGAAACGGCTGCGGGCTTCCGCGCGGCCGCCGGTTCCTTGGGCTCGGCGGCGGCGCGTTGGGCCGCCTTGCCCTCCTCCGACCAGGGCATCATCGCGCGGAGCTGGGCGCCGACCCGCTCGATCTCGTGCTGCCGGTCGGCCTGCCGCATCTGCTCGAACTTGGGCCGGCCGCTTCGATTCTCGGCCAGCCATTCCCGGGCGAACGCCCCGCTCTGGATCTCGTCCAGGATCCGCCGCATTTCCGCGCGGGTTTCGTCCGTGATGAGACGAGGGCCGCGGGTGTAGTCGCCGTATTCGGCCGTGTCACTGATCGAGTAGCGCATGAACTGCAGCCCGCCCCGGTACATCAGGTCCACGATCAGCTTGAGCTCGTGGAGGCACTCGAAGTAGGCCATCTCGGGCCGGTACCCGGCTGCGGTCAGGGTCTCGAAGCCGGCCTTCACGAGGGCCGTGACCCCGCCACACAGCACCGCCTGCTCGCCGAAGAGGTCGGTCTCCGTCTCCTCGCGGAAGGTCGTCTGGATCACGCCCGCGCGGGTGCATCCGATCCCGGCCGCGTACGCCAGTGCATTCGCCAGGGCCTGGCCGCTGGCATCCTGATGGACGGCCACGAGGCCCGGCACGCCGCGACCGGCCTCGAACTCGCTCCGGACCAGATGCCCGGGCGACTTGGGCGCCACCATCGAGACGTCCACGCCCGCCGGCGGCACGA
>DAIPLK010000063.1:0-5175 GCA_036769285.1 Gemmatimonadales bacterium
ACCGAGTTGGGCATGGAGGCCGAAGATCGCTCGTAAGTAAGGCGAAGTCAAGCGGTTGCGCGAAGGAGATCACGCCAGAAGCCGAGCGTCCGCTGCGCGATCGCGGTGTCGCCGAAGGCGTCCATCACGCGGCGGCGGCCGGCCGCGCCGAGCCGGGCATGCTCGCCCGGCGCATCGTGCAGATGCTGAAGCTTCTCGCTAAGGGCGACGACGTCCTCTTCGGGGACAACGAGTCCGGCGTCGCCCAGCGTCTCCGGGATGGCGCCCGCCGCGCTGCCGACGACCGCGACCCCGTGGGCCATGGCGTCGAGCGCGGCGCGCGGAGTCGCCTCGATCCAGCGCGCAGTGGTACGCGACGGCACGACCACGACATCGAGGCGGGGCCAGACCTCGGCCACCCCGCTCCGGGGCAGCGCGCCGAGCCAGGTCACTCGTCCGGCGATGCCAAGCCGCTCAGCCAGCGACTCGAGCTCCTCCTGCGCCGGCCCGGTGCCGACGACGGTGATGGTCCACCGGCCCACCAGCTTCACCACGGCACGGAAAAGCAGGTCCAGCCCCTTTTCCGGGATGAGCCGGCCGACGAACCCGATCGCCAGCCCGGTATGCGACACGCGCTGCACTGCGAGCGGAAGCGGCACGCCGAGTTGGGGAATCGTGCGGTGGGGCAGCGACGGATGACCGCGGAGAGTGAGGCGGCCGGCCAGTTCGTTGGCCGAGATCACGCCCGCGGCGCCGGCGAGCACGCGGCTTCGTCGCAGCCTCGCCAGGGTGCTCCGGGTGACCGGGAGGCTCTCCCGGGTGAGGAGCACGTACGGGATCCTGAGCCGCCGGGCGGCGCGGGCGATCGCGGCAGCGCCATTGCTCCAGGGTTCTTCCTCGATCTGCAGGAGCTCCGGCCGGAAATCGGTGAGCAGTCCGCGGACTGTGCTGCCGTGCCAGAACGGGTCGGCCGTCGGGAGGGCACTGCCGCGGATCGGCACCGGCACCGTCCGCACGCCGCCATCGTCGCCCCAACTGGTCTGCTGGGACTGAGACAGTCCCGCGGGCACCCAGCGGTCGGGTACGGCGGCCGCGACCGTGACGCCGAGGCCAGCGAGGGCACGGAGCTTGCCACGGGTGATGGGGTCCGCATAGACGCGAGAGATGATGAGCGCGCGCACGCCACCAATCTCGCCCCGCGCGGGGCCGGCACCAAGGGGCGCGCGCGGTTGACTTCGGTCTCCGGTGTAGGTCAACTTGGCGACACTCCCCATGCGCATTCTACACCTCGCGAAGTACTACTGGCCGCGCTCGGGCGGCATGGAACGGGTGGTCCAGGGACTCGCCGAAGGTGCGGCGGCGCTCGGCCACCAGGTGGAGGTCGTCGCGGTCGAGAGCCGCGGCAAGGCCGCCAGTCCCGGCCGGCAGCGGTCGTCGGTCACCCGTGCCTTCTCTTTCGCCGCGCTCGGTTCCCAGGAGATCGCTCCGGGCTACATCGCGGCGGCCTGGAAGCGGGCCGACATCATCCACGTCCACCATCCGCATCCGCTAGCCGACGTGGCGTGCCTGCTGCGCGCGGGACGGACCCCAGTGGTGGTCACCCAGCACGCCGACTCACGCCGCTCGATGTACCGGCTGGTGACGGGGCTCGTGCTGCGGCGTGCGGCGGCGATCGTGGTGCCGAGCCGGGCGCACCTCGCGCTCTCCACGGAGCTCGTGGGGTGGGAGAGCAAAGTCGAGGTGATCCCGTTCGGGATCGACCAGACCCGCTGGGAGACCGTTCCGCCGCCGCCGCCGGGCGCCTCGCCTCGCGCGATCTTCATCGGGCGGTTGATGGCCTACAAGGGGCTGGACATCCTGCTCCGGGCGCTGGAGCGAGTGCCCGAGCTGAGGCTCGACATCGTGGGCTCCGGCCCGGAGGGGCCTCGGCTGCGGACGCTGGCCCAGGCGCTCGCGATCACCGACCGGGTCCGCTGGTACGGGGAATACCCGGACGAGGACCTGCCGCGCCGGATGGCCGACGCGGACTTCCTGGTGCTGCCATCGGTCACCGTCCAGGAGATGTTCGGCCTGGTCGTGCTCGAGGCCATGGCGGCCGGGCGGCCCGTCATCACTACTGCGCTGCCGAGCGCGGTGCGCGAGGTGAATGTCCCCGGCGTTACCGGGCTCGAGGTGCCGCTCCGTGACGTGCCGGCTCTGGCGCAGGCGCTCGAGACGCTGAGCCGCGATCCGGTGCGGCGACGCAGCATGGGCGAGGCGGGACGGCGCCGGGTGGCGGAGCGCTTTACCCAGTCCGCGATGGCGGAGAAGCATGTTGCGCTCTACGAGCGAATCCGGGCGGAACGCAGCTAGGCCGCTCTTTCACGCCGGCTTCACACTCTCTTGGGGCAACCTCCGGTAGCATAGGGTGCGGGGTGGCGAGTAGCGCACCCCAGTCACCCTGATAGCCGGGACGGTGCCCCCTGCACGGGCGGCGCATCCCGGCGGGAGGCAACGATGTCAGTCGGTAGACTCTGCAGCCGAGTGGTCGCCACCGCGACCCCCGAAGAGAGCGCGCGGGTGGCCGCGCGGCGGATGGCGGAGCACGATGTCGGAAGCCTGGTCGTGATCGAGCCGGACGGTCTCTCCCGGGCAGTCGGCATAGTGACCGACCGCGACCTGGTGGTGCGCTGCGTCGCGGGCATGCGCGATCCGGAGAGCGCGAAGGTGGGTGAGCTGATGAGCACGCCGGTGCATACGGTCGACGAGGATACGCCGATCGAGGAGGCAATCCGGCAGATGGCCGGTGCGGGCACCCGGCGGCTGGTGGTGACCGGTTCAGGCCAACGGCTGGTCGGGATCCTGAGCCTCGACGATGTTCTCGAGCTCCTCATCGGGGAGACGACCTCGATCGGGCTGCTCCTCCACAAGCAGCAGCCTCACATCGTGGCCTAGCCGGCGCCACCCGGCGGCGGCCGCTGGACCTGCGTTCAGCGGCCGTCGGCCGCTCATCCCCACTCGAGTGCGAGCGCGTCGCCCCGAAGCCTGACATGCGGACCGAACCGCCGACACTCGCGGTCGAGCGTGTCGCGGAGCCAGGCGCGATCCGACGGGGAGGGGTGCTGCAGCCGGAAGTTCCGGACCTGCAGCGGCGTGATCTCGAGCCGGACGAGCCGCCCCGTGGCGACATCGAAGGTCGGGAAGTACGCCAGCACCAAGTCCTTCCGGAACTCCTCGTGGCCCCGGATCCCCTCGTAGTCGTTCAGGAGATCGCCGGACCCGTAGAGGATCGGCCGGTCGCGGTAGACCTCGATCGCCTTCGGGTGATGCGACGAGTGCCCATGCACCACGTCGATCGAGGCCTCGTCGATCAACCCGTGAGCGAACCGTCGATGGGCCGCGGGGATACCGAACCCCCAATTGGGTCCCCAGTGAATGGACGCCACCGCGAGATCGCCCGGCCGCTTCGTCTCCGCCACGAGCCGGGCGAGCCGTTCGAGGGTCTTTCCGGAGAGGTCGTGGAGGAGGTGGACGCCCGGTCCCGCCCCATTTGCGGCCCACTCCGGCGGGATGCCGCAATCGGTCGTACCGAAGGCGAAGACGAGGACCCTGGCCCCGCCCGGCACTTCCAACACTGCCGGCTTGGCCGCTTCCTGAAGATCGTGGCCCGCGCCCGCCACATGGATCCTGGCCTGTTCGAGGGTCCGGAGCGTCTCGAGCAGCCCCGCCCGCCCCCAGTCGAGGACATGATTGTTGGCTAGCACACAGCAGTCGATGCGCGCCGCTGCAAGCACTTCGACATTGCCGGGGTGCATGCGATAGTTGATCCCCTTGGGCTCGGCGTCCTCGCTGGTGGTGATGGAGGTTTCCAGGTTGATGATGCGTACATCCGGGCGCTCCCGCTCCAGTACCTCTAAAGCAGCGCCCCAGATCTCGGCGTACCCCGTTGGCCGCGGTATCGGCCCGTTCGCGCGCTCCGCGAGGGCGACGTAGTCGAGTGCCGATGTCGCATGGGGCTCGAACAGATGCGGAAGGCAGGAGTGCGGCAGCACCTGGTCCACGCCGCGCCCCGTCATCACGTCGCCGCACAGGAAGAGGCTGAGCTGCGCGCGGCGGCTCGCATCCTCGGGCGGGTGAGGGCTGGGGACCTGCGCCGTGGCGTTCATTTCGGGTTCACGGCGATGTAGGCTGGAAGCGCGACCTATTCGGAGGCGGTCTGCTTCGGCGCCGTTGCGGGAGCGACCCCGCCGGCGTGACCGGGCCTGGTTTGGGCGTGGGGGGCCCTCGATGCGAGTGCAGGGAAGCCATGGTGGCGGCGGACCAGCATCCACAGCAATGGAGCGAACAGCAGCACGAGGCCCAGGGCGATGCCGGTATGGGCCGTAGAGAGGTTGAGGAGCTTGAGGGCCGAAGCCAGGAGCACGAACGCCAGCGCCCTGCGCACCAGGCCCCCGGGAGCGCGCGCCGACAGATGGGCGCCAATCCAGACGCCGGGAATGGCGCCCAGCAGCAGCGAAGTGGTCAGGTCCATCTTGAAGTCGCCGAAGATCAGGTGCCCCAGCGCGGCGGAGGCGACGAGCGGGACGGCCTGCACGAGGTCGGTGCCGACGAGCTGGCTGGCCTTGAGGCCCGGGTAGAGCGCCATCAGCGCGATGATGATCAGCGACCCCGAGCCGACCGAGGTCAATCCTACCACAACCCCGCCGAGGGCGCCGAGAACCACCGTGGGGAGCAGCCGGACGTCGACGTCCGGACGATGCTGCGGCAGGGGCTCCGCGCGCCCGTCGCGGACGCGCGCGCGCTCGGCCAGCCGGATATACGCCCGAACTGTGAGGCCGGCCGCCGCCAGGAGCAGGGCAACCCCCAGCGCGATGCGGATGACGTCCTGTACTTCCTGGCCATGACCGAGGGCCCGGGCGATCAGCACGCCGCTGAAGGCCCCCGGGACCGAACCGACGCACAGCCACTTGACCAGCCCAAGGTGGACGGTGCCGCGTCGCAGGTGGACGATCGAGCCGACCGGCTTCATCACGGCGCTCGCCACCAGATCGGACGAAACGGCGGCCAGCGGGGGCACGTTGAAGAAGAGCACGAGCACGGGGGTCATCAAGGCCCCGCCGCCCATGCCGGTGAGGCCGACGACGATGCCGATGCCGAACGCGGCGATGGCGAGCACCGGATCGAGGTTCAAGCACCCTCCGAGAGAAGTCGGCAGTC
>DAIPLK010000063.1:5275-6912 GCA_036769285.1 Gemmatimonadales bacterium
GTTGCGGGCCCTTAGCTCAGGTGGTTAGAGCAGCGGACTCATAATCCGTCGGTCCCTGGTTCGAATCCAGGAGGGCCCATCGCAGTCTCCTGCCCGGGCAACCCAAGATTCCCGTGCGAGCCCGCTACAGCCGCTTCTGGCCCACCGCCCGCACCACGTCCATCGCGGTCAGCACGCCGCATAGCTTGCCCTGATCGAGCACAAGCAGCCGATGGATCTGGAGCTGCGTCATCAGCCGCGCCGCCGCGGCGGCCGTCGCGTCGGGGCCGACTGTGATGACCCGGCGGCTCATCGCCTCGGCGACGGTATGCTCCGCGAGCATGTCCCACTCGGGGCTCCCGGTCTCCTCGAAGCGCTCCGCGACGTCTCCACCGGCATCGGGCCAAAGGTCGGCGAAGAAGGCCCCGGGTGCTTCATCTCCCTCCCGCCATTCCTCCGATGGTTCGAGCTCCCACTCCGTCGCCTCGGGCCCGAGCGCGGGCACGACGGGCACCGAGGCCTCAAACGACAGGATGTCGCTCGCCGAAACCACACCGACCAGGCGGGAACCGGCCATCACCGGCGCGCCCCCGATGTGGCGTGCGGCAAGGAGCTCGACAGCGGAACGAAGCGTCAACTCCGGTGCGACGCTGACGACCTCGGTGGACATCAGGTCCCGTACCTTCGTCATGGCTGCCTCCGGGTTACCTGCTTCAGCAAGTCTTCACGCGCGGTTCACGTGCCGCACTGTAGTTTGAACCATCACCTCTAGTGAGGCCCTCATGTCCACCACGAGACCCGTTCACGCGCCAGCCGAGCCGCTCGTCCGGCTCGAGCTCCCAAATGGCGACCGATATCATCTGCATCCACGACCGGCCGACTTGGAGGGGTATCTGAGTCCGGAGCACGTCCCCCATCTGCGGCCGGGCGCCACCGCGATCAAGGTGCGGGTCGAGCGAGCGGACGCCGGGTACTCGATTACTCTCGCGCCCGATGAGCTGCAAGCACTCCTGCGGCGGGCTCGGCTCGAAACCGAGGAGCTGGTACGGCACCCGCCCGAACCAGCCCCGCTGCACGACCCAGTTCGCGGCCGCGGCCAACGAGATCCCGAGGCCCACCGCCTCGGTCCGAACGCGGATCACGCCCCCGATCCCGGGCATCGGGGCACCCGCCGCCGCCGGCGCAAGCCGTTCCAGTAGCGGGCCGTGGCGGTTCGGAGCGGCCCCGTGGGCCGCCCCGCCGTCTTACTTGATCTGGACCCGGGTCTTGGCGCTCGGCTCGGTCTTCGGCAGGCGGATCGTCATGATTCCGTCCTGATAGACGGCCGTCACCTTCGACCGGTCGATCGGAGTCGGAAGCTGGAGCGTACGGACGAACTTGCCTGCTTCCCGCTCCCGCCAGAAATACTCCTCCGTCTTCTCTTCCTTCTCGAACTCCCGGCGACCACTGATCGTCAGGGTTTGCCCTTCCAGGTTGACCTCGAAGTCTTCCTTGGGCACGCCCGGCGCCTCGACCCGAACGATGAATTCCTTCTCATTCTCGGAGAAATCCGTCGATGGCGACCACATCGTCTCGAAGACGCGCGGAGCCGGTCCGAAGACGCCGGTGTTCCGCAGCTGATCGAACAGCCGATCGAACTCGTCGCGCATGGTGGCGAC
>DAIPLK010000063.1:7012-10308 GCA_036769285.1 Gemmatimonadales bacterium
CGGAGACCGAGGACGTGCCCGACCTCGTTGAGGGCGGTCGCCAGCGCCCGGTCGATCGGATCGCGGGCGAGTCCCCGCACGATATGCCCGGCGATCTTGAGGTAGTCGAGCTGGAGCCGCCGGAGCACCGTGAATGCCGCCATCCCGCTGCCGCAATGCTCGAGCGTGGTCTGGCAGCCGGCGACATGGAGCCGGCGCAGGAGGTGGGCGCTCGCCGCGGGGTTGGCGACCACCGCGGACTCGCCGATCTCGAAGCACAGCGCCCGCGGCTGCACCTCGGCTCCGGCGAGCGCTTCATGCACCAGCTCCATCGCATCGCCGCCGGTGACGGTCTCGTCCGCGAGATTGATCGCCACGGCGGGCGGCTCCACTCCGGGGTGCGCCTGCCGCCATTCGGACAGCTGCCGGATCGCCTGCTTGATGACCCACCGATCGATGCTCGGCATGAGCCCATTCCGACGCGCGGCGGGAAGGAAGGCCCCGGGCGAGAGCGGCTCGCCGCCCTCGTCGACCAGTCGGAGCAGCAGCTCGAAGCGGGGCCAGCGGCCCTCGCCGTGGTCCAGCGGCACGACGGGCTGGGCATAAAGCCGGAAGCGGTCTTCCTCGACGGCCCGCAGGACCCGCCGCGCCCACTCGTGGTCGTTCCGCGTGTCGGCGGCCCGCTCGCGCGGAGCGTACAACTGAATCCGATTGCCTCCGCCGCGCTTGGCGAGGTAGCAGGCGGTGTCCGCAGCCCGGAGCACGTCGCTCGACCGCCGGATCCCTGTCCGGATGGGGACGATGCCGATGCTCGCCTCCACCGAATAGCTCTCCTCGCCGAACGCGAAGCGGTGTGCGGCGATCGCCTTGCGGATCTCGTCCGCGATCCGCTCTGCCGTCGGCAGCCGGCAATGCTCCAGCAGCATGCCGAACTCATCGCCCCCCAAGCGTGCCAGGGTATCGCGCGATCGCATCCGCTCGAGCATCAGGTCGCTCAACTGTCGCAGCAGCTCGTCCCCGGCCAGGTGGCCGCAGGCGTCATTGACCCGCTTGAAACCGTCCAGGTCGAGAAAACACAGCGCGTGCTCGCCATGCCGCTCGGCGGCACTCGCCAGCGCACGGGCGAGCCGCCGCTCGAACTCGCTGCGGTTCACCAGGCCGGTGAGAGGGTCGTGGGTCGCCTGGTGGGAGAGCTGCCGCGCGATGGCGCGCGCATGGGTCACGTCCCGGGCGACGACCGCCGCCCCGATGATCGCTCCGGAAGGATCGCGGATCGGCGACGTGGAGAGGTCGAGCGCGCGGCCTTCCTGCCCCGGGGACGCGTGCAGCATAGCTTCGCAGGTGCCACCGGATGTCCCGCTGCGCAGGCACCCGGCGACAGGGCTCTCCAGCGGCTCACCGCTCGATTCGCTGGTGAGAGGCAGCACCTCGCTCAGCGGTCGGCCGCGCGCCGAATCCCGGGTCCGCCCCGTAAGCGCCTCGGCGGAGCGGTTCATGAAGTCGATGTTGCCGTCGGCGTCGGTCGTGAGAACGGCGTCCGGGATCGCGTCGAGCGCGCCCACGGCCTGCTCCGTGCGGGCGATTGCCTCCTCGATGCGGGCGGGAGAGACCGCCTGGTGCACGACGGCCATCACCAGCCCATCGGCCGAGCCGATGACCGGCGTGAGCGAGATCTCGACTGGGAATTCGGTTCCGTCCGCCCGGAGTCCCACGAGCCCGCTCCGGGCGCTCATGGCCCGCACGGTGGGTGCCGCAGCGTACGCGGCACGGGCCGAGGCGTGCCGCTCGCGGAGGCGCTCGGGGAGCAGGGTCTCGATCGGCTTGCCGCGAAGCTGGCCGGTGGCGGCGGCGAACATGGCCTCCGCCCGGTGATTGAGCACGGCGATGGTACCCGAGCGATCGACCAGCAGTACTGCGTCGGGCGACGCGTCGAGCAGCGCCTGGAGTTCCGATGCGACCTTCTGGCTGTCGCTCGCCATGGCGATCGCGCTGAGTTCGGCTACTTCTGACTTTCGACCACGAAGGAGATCTTGGCGTTCACCCGGTACTCGACGATGCGGTCGCCCTTGACCACACCGGAGAAGTTCTCGATCCACACGCTCTTGATGTTGCGAACCGACTTGGCCGCTTCGCGCACCGCTTGCTGCGCCGCGTCGTCGAAGCTCTTGTCCGACTGCGCGATGACTTCCAGAACCTTCACGATGCTGCTCATGGAATCCTCCGGGGAGTGGTCCGGCGACCGTCGCCGCGTCGGCTCAATTATGCCCCGTGGGGCTGAAACGGGGCTGAGGACGCCGTGAAGATCGCCTCATCCAGCACCGCCGCATGAGGATCGCGTCACGGAGCCTTCACGGCCCGCTCAGGCGGCGAGGCGTACGTTTAGCCCATGCCCGACCCCGCGATGCCTGTGACCGGTCCGGCTCCGCCGAGCCCCGCGCACGAGATCGTGGATCACGTCTCCGAGATCCGGCTGCGCGTGCGCGCGGGCTCGCTCGCCGAGCTGCTCGCGGAGGCGGGCCGCGCCGTGGCCCAGCTTCAGTTGCGTGGGGCCGACGCGAGCCGAGGGACGTGGCGGGTGATCGAAGTTTCGGCCCCGGATCGCGCCGCGCTCCTGGCCGACTGGCTGAATGAACTGATCTATCTCGCCGAAGCGGAACGGTGGGTCGGCGCCGAGTTCGAGGTTGCCTCGGCCGAGGACGGACGAGTTCGCGCCCGGGTCCGGGGGGTCCTGATCGAGCGCGCGCCGGCACTGCTCAAGGCGGCCACGCTGCACGGGCTGCGGGTGGACGACGTGCCGGGTGGCCTGGAGGGCCAGGTGATTCTGGACGTATGACCGCGGTGACCTCGAGCTACCCCACGACCAAGGTCGGCGAGCTGCTGCGGGAGATTCCCCGAACGGCCCGGTCCGACATGCGGGTCCCGGTCCGCATCTATGCCGACGACGAGCTCTGGCGCCAGATCGCGGATGATCGGTCGGTCGAGCAGCTGGTCAATGTCGCCACCCTGCCCGGTGTCGTCGGTCATGTCTATGGGATGCCCGATATCCACGAGGGATACGGCTTTCCGGTCGGCGGGGTGGCCGCGATGCGCGAGTCGGACGGGGTCATCTCGCCCGGGGGGGTCGGGTACGACATCAACTGCGGAGTACGCCTGCTCGCCGCGGCGATGGACCTCGACGAGGCGCGCCCGCGGCTCGAGGCCGCCGTCCACGACCTGAGCCGCAGCATTCCCTCGGGGCCCGGGCGAAATCCGCGGCTCGATCTCTCCACCGCCGACCTGGACCGGGTACTGGAGGAGGGCTGTGGGTTCCTGGTGGA
>DAIPLK010000063.1:10408-14314 GCA_036769285.1 Gemmatimonadales bacterium
CAGGTCTGCACGGACTACGTCCGACAGATGGACCAGGTCATGGCCCAGTACGGGATCCGGCTGCCGGACCGGCAACTCGCCTGTGCACCGCTCGCCTCGCCCGAGGGACAGGCATACCTCGGGGCGATGTGCGCGGCCGCCAACTTCGCCTGGTCCAACCGTCAGGCCATCACCGACGCCGTCCGGACGGTGTTCGGGCGCGCCTACGGTCCATCCGGGCGGCTCCGGATCGTATACGACGTGGCGCACAACATCGCCAAGCTGGAGACGCACGGCGCCGAGACGCTCTGCGTGCATCGCAAGGGCGCCACCCGCGCGTTCGGTCCGACTCACCCGGAAACGCCCGGCCCCTATCGAGCCGTGGGCCAGCCGGTATTCATCCCGGGAAGCATGGGCACCGCCTCGTACGTGCTCGCGGGGACCGATGCCGCCCTGGGGCTCAGCTTCGGCAGTACTTGCCATGGGGCCGGCCGGGTAATGAGCCGGGGCGAGGCCAAGCGGTCGCGCACCGGTGCCGAGGTGCGCCGCGAGCTCGAAGGCCGGGGGATCATCGTGCGCTGTCCCTCGAGCGGCGAGCTGGCGGAAGAGGCACCCACCGCCTACAAGGACGTCGAACGGGTTGTCGATGTCGTCCACCGGGCGGGGCTGGCGCGGAAGGTGGCACGCCTGCGGCCGGTGGGCGTCGTCAAGGGGTAGCGCGCGCGCCGCCGCCGGCCTGCTCCACCAGTCTCGGTCGGAGTGGCGCCGAGGAGTACATTGCTCCCATGCAAACCCGCCGCATCGCCGTCATCGGGGCCGGGGCCGCCGGCTCGATGGCGGCGATCTTTGCGGCCTCCGTGGGCGCCGAGACGCTGCTGCTCGAGCGAACGCGCGACGGCGGACGCAAGATTCTCATCAGCGGCGGCGGGCGGTGCAACATCCTCCCCGCGCGGGTGGATGAGGGCCGCTTCGTCACCGATTCCTCCCCGCATACGCTCCGCAACATCCTCCGCTCGTGGCCGCTCTCGGAGCAGATCCAGTTCTTCGAGCGCGAGCTCGGCCTCCCGCTGGTCGAGGAGGAGGACTCGGGGAAGCTCTTTCCGGCCTCCCAGCGTGCCAGGGACGTGCGTGATGGGCTGCTCGACCTGGCGCGCCGTCGTGGCGCACGCTTCCTGCCTGAGACGATGGTCACGGGTCTGAGCCCAGCGGCGCGCGGCTGGCGCATCGAGCGCGACGGCGCCGACCCGCTCGACGCGGACGCAGTCGTCGTGGCCACCGGGGGCCTCTCCGTGCCCAGCACAGGCAGCGACGGCCGCGGGCTCGCGCTGCTCGCGGCGCTGGGGCACACGGTCCACCCGACCTACCCCGCGTTGACACCGATCGTCATGGAGCCGGCAGTACATGCGGCGCTCGCGGGGGTGTCCCTGCCCGTGATGATCACCGCGCGCGACCGTCGCCGGAGCGCGACTGCCACCGGAGGGCTGCTCTTCACCCACCGCGGCTATAGCGGCCCGGCAGTGCTCGACGTCTCCCATGTGGTCGTTCGCTCCCGCACTGAGGGAGACGGGACGGCCCGCCTGCGGGTGCGCTGGACCAGCCTTGACGAATCGGCCTGGGAGGAGGCACTGCGACCGGAGGGCACGCGCACCGTGGCCGGCGCGCTCCGGCGCGAGCTGCCAGAGAGGCTGGCGGATGTGCTCGCCGCAGAGGTGGGGGTGCCGCCCACCCGGATGCTGTCACAGCTGAGACGTCCGGAGCGGCGGCGGCTGATCGACGTGCTGGTTCGCGGCGTGCTCCCATGGACGGGGGACGAGGGCTACCGGAAGGCCGAGGTGACGGGGGGTGGGGTGAGCCTCGCGGAGATCGATCCCCGAACGATGGAGAGCCGCCGTCACCCGGGCTTGTACGTGTGTGGGGAAGTGCTCGACGCGTTCGGACCGATCGGCGGCTACAACTTTCTCTGGGCCTGGGCCACGGGACGGGCCGCGGGTCTGGCAGCCGGCCGGGCTCGCTGACATCGGTTGTGCTACGGATCACCGCGACTCACTCCCTCACAGGCGTATGTTCCCTCGCATTGTGCTCGATACCCAGTCGGGGTGTGGGCACTCACGAGCTTCAGAGGAGCAGGAATGCGAGTCACGAGGGTCCTGAGACTAGCGGCGCTGTCGGCACTGGTCACCGCGTGCGGTGGGGGAGGGAACCTCTTCCTTCCCGGTGCCGGCGAGCCGGCGTCCGTGACCCTGCTGCAGGGCGACCAGCAGAACGGCCGGGTGGGGGAAGCCCTTCCCCAGGCACTGGTGGCCGCAGTGGCCGAGGCGAGTGGCCGGCCGGTCGAAGGGGCGACGGTGGTTTTCGTGCTGAACGATCCCGCGCCAGGGGCCACGGTGGACCCCGAAACCGCGACCACTAATGCCGATGGAAACGCCAGCACCCGGATCGTGCTTGGCACCCGCCGGGGCCTGCAGACCGGGGAGGTGCGCGCGCTCGGCGCCGACGGCACTCCGACCGCGACCATAGGCTTCACGCTCACCGCGCTGTCCGAAAGCGCCAACGGCATCCGCGCCGTGAGTGGCGAGGACCAGAGCGGGTCGGTCGGCACCCGGCTGGCGAGCCCGCTCGCGGTGGAGGTGGCGGACGCCTTCGGGAACCCGATCGACGGGGTCGAGGTCGCCTGGAGCGCCGAGGGCGGCGGGAGCGTGAGCGCCGCGACTACGACGACCGGTCAGGACGGCCGCACCTCGGTCGAGCGCACCCTGGGGGCCACGGCCGGCACCCAGCGCACCCTCGCGACGGTGAGCGGACTCGCCGGCTCACCGGTGGCGTTCGTGCATACCGCGACCGCCGGCGCCGCCTCGAGCGTGTCGATCGTGTCGGGCGACGACCAGACGGGGCCGGTGAGCACCGAGTTGCCGCAGCAGCTGGTCATCGAAGCGCTTGACGCGCAAAGCAACCCGGTGCCCGGCGTGGCGGTGACCTGGGTGATCGGCGTCGGCGGCGGCAGCGTCACGCCAGCGACGTCGAACACGGATCAGACCGGCCGCACCGCGGCGGCCTGGACGCTGGGGACCGCGCCGGGCGCCAACACGGTGAGCGCGGTCGTGTCGGGCATCGGCGTCGCTGAGTTCAGCGCCACCGCGACGGCGGGAGCTCCCGCGCGGCTCTCGCTGCGCACCCAGCCGTCGTCGAGCGCGGTGAACGGCGTCCCCCTCGGCCAGCAGCCGGTCATTCAACTGCTGGACGCGCAGGGGAACGAAGCGAAGCAGAGCGGCGTCGAGGTAGGGGTGTCGGTCGCATCCGGCGGCGGCTCGCTCGGCGGAACCACCAGGCGGACAACGGACGGTGACGGGCGGGCGACATTCACGGACCTCGTGCTGCGCGGCTCCCCTGGAACGCGGACACTCCGTTTCTCGGCCACCAACTTCGCTGCGGTCACGAGCACCCCGATCGGGCTCACTGTGGCGCCGACGGTCACCACGATCACGTCCGACACCCCCGATCCTTCCCGGGCCGGTGACCAGATCACGGTGCAGTTCACGGTCACTTCCGCGTCGGGCCCCCCGGCCGGCAGCGTCCGGGTGGGGGACGGCAACGACTTCTGCAGCGGGACCCTCTCGAGCGGCGGCGGCAGCTGCCAGCTCAGGCTCACTACCGCCGGCAGCCGGACCCTCACGGCCGACTACGCCGCGTCGGGCGGTTTCGCGGCGAGCAGCGACACCGAGCTGCACGCCGTGGAAGCGCCGCCGGCGCCGGTGCTCGCCGTCGCGCAGCAGCCGGCGTCACAGGCGACCGCGGGCACGCCCCTAGCCCAGCAGCCGATCATCCAGCTCCGGAGTGGGGACGGCGCCGACCTCGCCACGTCGGGCGTTCCCGTCTCGGTGGCGATCGCGTCGGGCGGCGGGACCCTCGCGGGCGCGACGACGCGCTTGA
>DAIPLK010000176.1:0-4378 GCA_036769285.1 Gemmatimonadales bacterium
GTGCGCAGCCCTTCGACCGTGCTGAGCTCCTCCTCCAGGATGTCCGTGACCGCCGACTCGACCACCTGGGGATTGGCACCGGGCAGCTCGGTGCTGACCGAGACGATGGGCGGATCGACGTCGGGGAACTCGCGTACGGCCAAGCGGGTGTACCCGATGGCCCCGAACAGGACCAGGGCTAGACTCACCATGCTGGCGAGCACCGGCCGGCGGATTGAGAGATCAGAAAGCTTCATGGAATGCCGCCTGCTAGGAGTAGCAAATCATACGCCGAACCGGGGGCCGGGACGTACGCGGTAGCATCGTCGCCGTACGAAACGCTCGCGCAGGAGATTCACCGCCCGCTATTACATTACTCCTCTTCCTCGATCCCTTTGGCTCATGGCCCTGAAGCTCTCCTCGCGCCAGCAGGCACAGCTCGCCTACCTCCAGACCCTGCCTCCCAGGTTGGGGCGCATCCATGCGGTCATCGAGGAGATGGCGGGGCTCCGGGCCGACGAGGCGGTGGTCCGCGGGCTGTCGCGGCTGTTGGATCAAATCAAGGCCGAGGCCGGCGCGCTGAGCCTGAGCGGGCTGGCCGAGACCGCCGGGATCATGAGCACCATGACCCGCCGGGGCGGCGGGCTGCAGATGAAGGTACGGGGACTGCGAGAGCTGCTGGGCAGCCTCAAAACCAACTACGAGGCCGCGATGCGCTCGGCGACGACACCGGAGTCCGGCGCTGGGGCGGCGGAGGGCTGAGCTAGCGCGCGGCGGCCGGGCGGCCGCGCCGGGCAAGCAGCCGGTCAATGAGTGGTCCACTGACGATCACGATCATGGCGTTGACGAGGACGCCCACGAGGGTCGAGACGAAGGCGAGCGCGCCCAGGATGAGCGTGGCTCCGATCGTGGCCAGCAGGACTCCGAGCCAGTACAACATCGTGCGTCTCCGGTGCTGGGATTCGGCAGGGCCGTAGGTTATCCCGCCGCGCTGAACTCCGCAACCCATTCACTCCATCCCGCTGAGGAATCCCCATGCGCGTACTATCGGGCTTTGGCTTGCTGTTGCTCCTCCCCGCCCTGCTGCCGGGCGCCGGAGTCGCGCCGCTCGCCGCCCAGGAGGCCGGGCACCCCGCCAGCCACGAGCACGCCGACCAGGCCGTCCAGGGCGGCGGGGCAATTCCCGCGGGCTGGTCGGTGCGGGCAGACGACAACGCCGGCACCGCGCACGTCAAGGTGGTGCCGATGGGCCAGGGCATACATGTGACGCTGGGCCCCGCCATCGTGCTCTATCGCGAGATGGGCGCCGGGAACGGGCCGTTTCATACCCTGGCGACGTTCACCCAGACCAGGAAGACCAGCCACCCAGAGGGCTACGGCCTCTTCTATGGGGGGCAGGCGCTCGACGGCGCGGGACAGAAATACACCTATTTCCTGGTGCGGGGGGACGGCACCTATCTGGTCAAGCGGCGGAACGGCGAGAACACGACGGAAGTCACCAAGGGCTGGGTGGCATCACCCGCGGTGCACAAGGTGGACGCCAAGGGCATGGCGACCAACCTGCTGGAGGTCGACCACAAGCGAGACCCCGGCAAGGTCGTCTTCATGGTGAACGGCCAGCCGGTGTACACCGTGGACGCGAAGGCGACTGACGTGAACGGCGTGGTGGGCATCCGCGCGAACCACAATCTCGACCTGCACATCGACGGGTTCGACGTGCATCGCTGACCGCTAGCCCGCGCGCTGGCGCTCCGTCCGGAGCACGCGGTCGGCGGCGTACCTCACGACGCCCTCGGCGTCCTTGGTCAGCCGTTCGAGCATGGCTCGGGCCACCGGCGTGTCGGCCAGCGCGAGCGCCTCGACCGCCGCAAGCCGCTGGCTGGTCGAGTAGCCCTGGCGGCGGAGCAGGCTCCGCCGGCTGAGCGCGACGCCGGCCAGGCCGGTGCAGCTTTCCGCCGTGCCGAGGCGTCCCAGGGCGGTCACCAGGGCATGCCAGGCGTCGCGGTCGCGCTCGGTCTCGAGCGCCCCTACCAGCAGGAGCGCCAGCGTGCCGCCACGCCATACCGCGATGGCATCGGCCGCGGCGGCCCGCGTCCGCGCGTCGGAGTGGTGGAGGGCCTGGCGAAGCGGTTCGGCGGCGGGCCCCTCGTGGATCTCGCCGAGAGCGCGAACACCGGCCACCCGGACGCCTTCGTCGTGATGCGCGAGCAAGGGCAGGAGCTCTTGAATGGCGGCCGGATGGCCGAGCCGGCCGAGCAGGGCAGCGCCGTGCCGGGTCTCGTGCGGATGGCGGCTGACGAGGAGCGGCGTGACCAGCGGATAAACGCCCGCCATTCCTCCCAGTACCTCGTAATAGAAGCCCCGGACGCCGATCGCCTCGCCCTGGACGAGCCGGTCGAGGATGACTTCGGCCGCGTCGAGCCCGATCCACTGGAGGACCTCCGTGGCCGGCGCGCGGATCTGGGCGTCCCGCTCCGCAAGGTCGACCAGCGACTCCACCGCACGACGGGAAATGGCGCGCCGCACTCCAATGCCGAACGTCCGCCGCTCGGACGCTGGCACCCGCGGTGCCAGGCGCACGAGCGCCAGCGCGGCGGTGAGCACCTCCCCCCAAGCCAGGCTCCGTGCGCTTCGGACCAGCGAATCTTGCAGGCGGGCAGCCTCGGCCCGCTGACCGACGATCACCTGAAGCCGGCGCTCCCCGTTCACCCGGCGTTCGACGCCGCGCCGGCGCACGAGGCCGGAATAGTGACCGCGATTGGGCCGGCGGCGCTCGGCCCAGGTCCGGCGCTCCGAGCTTAGGCGCGGGGGTTCGGACGACGGCCGTATCCCACCGGAAGGAGGCCCGGAGGGCGACCCCGGCGGCGGGGCCAGCTCCTGTACCATCTCGACTTCGATGTGGGGAGAAGACCGGATGGGAACGAGATCGTGCGAGAGCGCCCTGGCGAGTGCGAGCAGCTCGTCCGGTTCCGCGCCGGCGGCGATGCGGACCACCTCGACCCGGCGGGCGAGTAGCCGGCCCTTCAGCGTCAGCTCGTCGGGGATGACGCTCCACTCGATTCCCGCCTCCACTTCGACCGGCTCGGACTCGACTGCCGAGGCGGCCGCCGCGAGCGCGAGATCCTGGGCCGCGTCGTTCCCGGGGTCCACCCGAAGGAGCACGACCAGATCACCGAACCGCTTGATGAACGCAGACTTGGAGTCCACGCACGGGCCTCTGGGGCTCGAGGGGATAGTCCTTGACAAGGTGCATCTTCCCGCTCGCCTTTGCAACTGCTGCAGATTCGTGCCTGCCTTCGACCTGGGTTGCGACCCCGCCTTGACGGTCCGGCGACGGCGGGTACATTGGCTCCATGCACCCCTCGAGCCATGGCAACCGCAATCGCGCTGTGAACTACTACGCGTTCACGTAGAATGTCGAGTCGTTTCGGGGACATGATGGCGCGGTAGTTCCCGGCCCACTCGACCCGTTCGAGGGGCCCTTTTTGTTGCCACGCGGTCACCTTCACTTCTTCGGTGGGAGACACTAATGAAGCGAGCGAATGTCCTGGGAGCTGCCCTCGTCGTCGCGAGCACGGTCGCGGCCGCTACGCCGGCGCATGCGCAGGCGACTCTCGGCGCCGATCTGGCGCTGTTCAGTTCGTACGTGTGGCGTGGACTCAGCCTCACGAACAAGCCGGTGGCGCAGCCGGACATCTACGTGACGTTTCCGGCAGGCAAGGCGTCCGTCACCCTGGGCGGCTGGGCGAACATCGACCTGGGCAAGTACGACGATGCGAATAACGACATCAGCGAGAGCGGCGGACTTTCGGCGTTCAACTTCGCGGAGTTCGACCCGTGGGCGGAGGTCAGCTTCCCGGTAGGCGAGAAGGCGACGCTCACCGCCGGAGCGACGGCGTACATCTACCCCAACGACGCCGGCCTGACGTCCGACTTCAACACGGTCGAGATCTACGCCAAGGCGGCATTGGCGGTGCCGCTCAACCCGAAGCTGGCCGTCTGGTACGACGTGGATAAGGTGAACGGCGCATACTTCGAGGGCAGCATCTCGCATTCCCTGCCGCTGGGTGAGAAGAACTCCCTCAGCCTCGGCGCGCTCGCCGGGTTCAGCGCCGGCCAAGCCGTACCGGACAGCCCGACGTCGGATGATTTGGCCAACTTCAACGACAACGGCTTCACCCACCTCGATCTGTCCGCCGGCGTGCCGCTGACGGCGGGAGTCTTCTCGATCACGCCCGCCATCCATTTGGTGATCAACGGTGACGAGTTCACCAAGATCACCTCACCGACCAAGACTCACGACGTCAAGGCGTGGGGTGGCGTGACGATCAGCTGGTCGAAGGCGCTCGGCGAGGAGCCGGCGGAGGAGCCGGCGGAGGAGCCGGCGGAGGAGCCGGCG
>DAIPLK010000064.1:0-14193 GCA_036769285.1 Gemmatimonadales bacterium
CGCACGGTCGCGCGCGACGGGCTCTGGCGGGCGCAGACGCCGCAGGGATTTCCTCGTGCGGTGCTCGAGCGGGCCTATGCCACCGCGGCGCATGAGGCCCGCGCCGCCCCCGACGATGCCTGGTTGGTCGAGCGGACCGGAGTGCCCGTTCGCCTGGTGCCCGATTCACCCCGAAACCTCAAGGTCACCACGCCGGAGGACCTGGCGCTTGCCGAGTTGCTTGCCGGGCGCGGCGGATGATTCTCCCGTTCCGGACCCCCGGCGAGATCGACGCGGCCATCCCGGTGGTCACCGCGCATCTCGCCGCCGACCGGCTGCTCGGATACCCCACGGAGACAGTGTACGGGCTCGGCTCCGCGGCCACCGTGACCGGGCTCGCGCGGCTGGCGCGGCTGAAGGGACGCCAACCCGGCAAGCCGTTCCTGCTGCTCGTCGCGAGCCGCCGGATGGCGGAGGAATGGGGGCTCGTGTTCACCGCGTCCGCCCGCGCCCTGTCCGACGCGTTCTGGCCCGGACCGCTGACGCTGGTGCTGCGCGGCGGCGAGGGCCGGCTTCCCGAGGAGCTCCGTGGGCCCGAAGGCGGGATCGCCGTCCGGCACACGTCCCATCGGGGCGTCGAGCGGCTGGTCGCCCGGAGCGGGCAGCCGCTCACCTCCACGTCGGCCAACCGCCCGGGTGGTCCACCGGCCCCGGGGCCGGACCGGCTGGTCGAGCTGTTCCGCGACGAGGTGGATCAGGGGCTGCTGCTGGTGCTCGACGGCGGCGTGCTCGGCAACGTCCCGCCCTCGACTCTGGTGGACTGCACCGCAGCCGTGCCGCGGCTGGTGCGCGAGGGCGCCATCCCGCGTGGCGAACTGCGCCGGGCCGCCGGGCGGCTCGCGCCATGACTATGTTTCCGCCATGAGCACTCACGTCCTGTTCGTCTGCACCGGCAACACCTGCCGCAGCCCGATGGCCGAGGCGCTCCTGCGGGAGGCGGTCGCCGCGCGCGGCCTGGAGCAGGTGACCGTCTCGTCGGCCGGCACCGGCGCCTGGGACGGTGCGCCGGTGTCGGAGGGCGCGTACCTCGTCGGGCTGGAAAACGGGCTCGACCTCAGCGGACATGGCGCGCGCCTGCTCACGCGCGAGCTCGTACGCGGCGCCGACCTCATCCTCGTGATGTCGGGCCACCACTATGCGCGTGTCGCCGAGCTGGGCGGCGAGGACAAGGTCCACCTCCTTGGCGCCTACGCGGGGCGCGATGAGAGCCAGACCGAGGTCAGCGATCCGTTCGGTTCCGATCTCGCCGCCTACCGCGCCACCTTCGCCGACCTGCAGGAGCTGATCGGCGCAGTGGTCAGCCGGGTCGCCGGCACGGTGCGGTGATCGACGGCTCGACGCGCGTCTTCGCCGTTCTCGGCGACCCGGTCGCGCATTCCCTCTCACCGGCCATGCACAACGCCGCCTTCCGGGTCCTCGGGCTCCAGGCGGTGTACGTGGCGCTCCGTTGCGTTCCGGCGGACGTGGCCGGCCTGATGCGCGCCCTGTGCCGTGCGGGTGGGGGCGGCAACGTCACCGTGCCGCACAAGGAACTCGCGGCCCAGGTGGTTGATCGCCGGCAGGAGACCGTGGAGCGAGTTGGGGCCTGCAACACGTTCTGGGGCGAGGAAGGGACCTGCGTGGGCGACAACACCGACGTGCCCGGCCTCCTCGCCGCCCTGGACGATCTGGAGGCGCCGCCGGGCGGCTGGCTGGTGATCGGCACCGGTGGCGGCGCCCGGGCCGCCGTGGGCGCCGCCCGGGAGCGGGGCGCCCCAGTGTCCATCGCCTCACGCTCGGCTGACCGCCGCCGGAGGCTTGAGGAGTGGAGCTGCGGCCAGGGGGTCCAGCTGATCGAGGCCATGGACTGCGCGATCGTCCTCAATACCACCCCGCTCGGCCTCACCCCGCACGATCCGCTGCCGTTGGCGGCGCCCCCGCCCGGCGCGTCGGTGGCGCTGGACATGGTGTACGCCCCCGGCGAGACGGCCTGGGTCCGTGCCATGCGCTTGGCCGGGCTGCGCGCCGCAGACGGCCGGACGATGCTGGTGGCGCAGGGCGCCGCGGCGCTCGAGCGCTGGTTCCCCGGCATACGCGCGCCGGTCGAAGTGATGCGTGCTGCCGTCAATGCGCGGCTTCGCTGAGGCGCTCGCCGGAGTCGAGCGCTGGCTCCTGCCGCCCGCCTGCCTCCTGTGCGACGCGCCAGTGCCTCCGCGCCAGGGCGACGCGCTCGTGTGCGACCTGTGCCGCTCCCGGTGGCGGCCAGTCAGCCCACCCCTCTGCGTGCGCTGCGGCCAGCCGCAGTTCGCAGACCTGGGGTGTCGCCTGTGCGCTGGCTGGTCCTCGGGCCTGGACCGGGTGCGGAGCGCGGTGTGGCTCGAGGGCGGGGCCCGCGCGGCGGTGCACCGGCTCAAGTACGAAGGGTGGTGGAGGGTGGCCGGCGCACTCGCGGAGGCGATGCGGCGGCTGGAGCCATTGACCGGGCAGGTATCCTTGATACCGGTGCCGCTCGGCGCCCGCCGGTTTCGGGCGCGGGGCTACAATCAGTCCGAGTGCATCGCCGCCTCGCTCGGCCGCCTCACCGGGCTGCCCGTGCGCCCGGAGCTGCTGACGCGGCGCCGGGAGACGCGAACCCAGACGGCGCTCACCCCCGAGGCCCGGCAGGCCAACGTCGCCGGCGCGTTCCTGGCGCAGGGCGTGGGCGGACTGGCGTGTGTGCTGGTGGATGATGTCTTCACGACCGGCGCGACCCTCGCCGAGGCGGGAGCCGCGCTCCGGGCTGGTGGGGCCGCCCGGGTGAACGCGGTCACGTTCGCGCGAGCGGAGCCGCCGGTGACGCTGGCCTAGGGAACCCAACGAGGGAGAGACGATGGCAATTCGAGTAGGCATCAATGGCTTCGGCCGCATCGGGCGCAACGTCGTCCGGGCCGCTCAGGCGATGGGCGCGAAGGAGATCGACTTCGTCGCGGTGAACGACATCACGGACACGCGGACGCTCGCCCACCTCCTCAAGTTCGATTCGGTGCACGGCCGCTTCCCCGGCGAGGTGGTGGCGGAGAAGGACGCCATCATCGTCGCCGGCGACGCGATGCGCGTGCTGGCCGAAAAGGACCCGTCGAAGCTCCCGTGGAAGGAGCTGGGCGTGGACGTCGTGCTCGAGTCCACCGGCCGGTTCACGGACCGGGACCAGGCGGCGCTCCACCTGCAGGGCGGGGCCAAGAAGATCATCATCTCCGCGCCGGCCAAGAAGGAGGACATCACGATCGTGTACGGTGTCAACCACGAGGCGTACGACGCGGCCAAGCACCATATCATCTCCAACGCGAGCTGCACCACCAACTGCCTCGTGCCGGTGGTCAAGGTCATCCTCGACCGGTTCGGCTTCGTCAACGGCTTCATGACGACAGTGCATTCCTACACCAACGACCAGCAGATCCTCGACCTGCCCCACAAGGACCTCCGCCGGGCGCGGGCGGCGGCGCTTTCCATCATCCCGACGACCACCGGCGCGGCCAAGGCCACCTCGCTCGTCATCCCGCAGGTCAAGGGCAAGATCGACGGCGTGGCGCTCCGGGTGCCGACGCCGGACGTATCCGTGGTCGCGCTGAGCTGCACGGTGGAGAAGGCCACCTCGGCGGACGAGGTGAACACCGCCTTCCGCGAGGCGGCCAAGGCCGGCCCGCTCAAGGGCGTGCTCGCGGTGAGCGACGAGCCGCTGGTGTCGGTGGACTACATCGGAACGTTGCAGTCCAGCACCGTGGACGCGCTCTCGACCAACGTCGTCGCCGGCACGCTCGTAAACGTCACCAGCTGGTACGACAACGAGATGGGCTACTCCGCGCGCTGCGTGGACCTGCTGCGCTACGTGGGGCAGCGCCTATGAAGCGCACGCTCGAGGCCCTCGACCCCGCCGCGGTCGAGGGCAAGCGGGTGCTCGTTCGGGTGGACTTCAACTGTCCGATCAAGGACGGTGCGGTCACCGATAACACGCGCATCCGGGCGGCACTCCCGACCATCAAGTACCTGCGTGATCGGGGAGGCCGGGTGGTGCTTCTCTCCCATCTCGGGCGGCCGAAGGGCGGGCCGGATCCGAAGTACTCGATGCAGCCCGTCGTCCGCGAGCTCGAGCGGCTGCTCGGCGCGCCCGTGACCTTCCTGCCCGATCCCATCTCGGAGGCCGCGGTCACGGCCACCCGGCGCCTCCCGCGCGGCGGCGTCGCCGTCGGCGAGAACACGCGGTTCTATCCGGGGGAAGAGCAGAATGACCGGGCGCTCGCCGCGCGGTTTGCCGCGCTGGGCGATTTCTACGTGAATGACGCCTTCGGCTCGGCGCACCGCGCGCACGCGAGCACCGAGGCAGTGGCCCGGATCCTCAAGCCGGCCGTCTCCGGATTCCTCATGCAGCAGGAGCTCCGCTATCTCGGCGAGGCGCTGCGCCAGCCGAAGCGCCCGTTCGTCGCGGTGCTCGGCGGTGCCAAGATCAGCGGCAAGATCGACCTCATCGAAGCACTGCTGCCCAAGGTGGACGCCATTCTCCTCGGCGGCGCGATGGCCTGCACGTTCTTCCGGGCCATGGGGCTGGAAACCGGCAACTCGCTCGTGGAGGAGGACCGGCTCGAGCTGGCGCGGCAGCTCATGGCCAAGGCTGGCGCCAAGCTCGTCCTTCCGTCCGGCGCGGTGATCGCCCAGAAGCTCGAGGCGGGGGTGGAGACCCGCGCCGTGGCGCGGGACGCGATCCCGCCGGGCTGGGCCGTGTTCGACATCGACCCCGCCACGGAAGCGGACTTCGCGGCGCGAATCGGCGGCGCGGGCACGGTCGTCTGGAACGGACCGATGGGCGTCTTCGAGACACCGCCGTTCGACCACGGGACGCTGGCGGTGGCGCGGGCGATGGCCGACGCGACGTCGAAGGGCGCCGTCACCGTCATCGGCGGCGGCGACTCGGCCGCGGCCGTGGCCCAGGCGGGGCTGGCCGACCGTATCACGCACGTTTCGACGGGTGGCGGCGCGTCGCTCGAGTTTCTCGAGGGCAAGGATTTGCCGGGCGTCGCCGCGCTCGACGAGGTCTGAGCCATGGCGCGTCCCCTCATCTATGCGGCCAACTGGAAGATGAATCACGGGCCCCGGGCCGCGCGGGCGTTCATGGAGCGCTTTCTCTGCGTGACCGCCCCGGTTGCCGCCCGTAGCCTCTGGTTCTTTCCGCCGGCCGTGTCCCTGACGGCGGTCAGCGAGGCGGCGGGCTCCCGGCTTGACGTCCTCGCGGGTGCACAGAACGTCCATTGGGAGCCAAAGGGAGCCTTCACCGGCGAACTCTCCCTCGCGATGACGCAGGAAGCCGGGGCCAAAGTGGCGCTGATCGGCCATTCGGAGCGGCGGCACCTGTTCGGCGAGACGGACGACCATGTGGCCCGGAAGACGGTCGCGACCCTCAAGGCCGGAATGGTCCCTCTGGTCTGTCTCGGGGAAACCCTGGCGGAGCGGGAGGGCGGGCGCACGGAGCACGCCATCCTCCGCCAGCTCGAGCCGCTACTCGACAAGCTGCCCAGCGACGACTGGGCCCGCGTGGTCATGGCCTACGAGCCCGTATGGGCGATCGGCACGGGACGCAACGCCACCCCGGACGACGCCGCCCAGGTGCACGAGCTCATCCGCTTCACCGTCGGCCGCCACGGTGTGCCGAGCCGGGTGCCGATTCTCTATGGCGGGAGCGTCAACGTCGGAAACGTGCTCTCGCTGCTCGCCAGGCCGGAGCTCGATGGGGTGCTCGTGGGTGGCGCCAGCCTGGAGGCCGATGGTTGGGCGGAGCTGGTCGGGCTCGGCGCGGGCTGATTTCCGTCGAGCGCGGCCGTCTTCTGGCGGGGAGACACGTTGAACGACGTGCAGCTGGCATGCCTCAGGGAATGCCCCCATCGCGGAGTTCACCCTGAGCGCAGCGAATGGGCTCAAGGTGACTCGCGTTCAGGCCCGCCGTGCTGGTCTTCGCCTCCCGACGCCTCTAGCTTTCTGGCGTCTTCTCTTCCGCGAGCCGACGCATCGGACGCGCGCACCAGCTTCAGGCGGCCGTCGGCGCAGCCTGGCGTGCGCGAGGTTCGCGCACGGCTCGCCCGCCTGTCGACGGAGAACTCAAGCTGAGCGCAACGACGCCCCCGCTCGACGACCGGTCGCTGCTCGCGCGGCTCGTCGGGTTCGATACCACCAGTTGCGCGAGCAACCTCCCCCTCACGGATTTCCTGTGCGACTATCTCGACCGGCCCGGCGTGTGCATCACCCGCAACGGGTCCGCCGATGGCGTGAAGACCAACCTGCTCGTGGTGGTGGGGCCGGCGTCGGACAGCCGCGAGGGACTCGTGCTCTCGGGGCACATGGACGTCGTGCCGGCGGACGAATCCGGCTGGCACTCCGACCCATTCACGCTGACCGAGACGGACAACAAGTACGTCGGACGCGGTACGGCCGACATGAAGGGCTTCCTCGCGCTGGCCGCCAACCGGCTGGCGGTGGTCGACCCCGCCTCGCTCAACCGGGCGCTCGCGCTGCTCTTCACGTACGACGAAGAAGTGGGCACGCTCGGCGCCCGCCGATTCGCCGAGAGCTTCCCGGATACCGACCGGCTGCCCCGGAACGTGGTCATTGGGGAACCGACGGAGCTCCGCGTGGTTCGCGCGCACAAGGGGATGGTACGGTTTCGACTCGGCTTCACGGGGCAGGCTGCCCACTCGGGGTATCCCCATCTCGGGCGGAGCGCCATCGAGCCCGCGGCGCGGTCCGTCGTGGCGCTCGCGGCGCTGCGCCGCATGATGGAAGTCGAGCGGGCGCCGAACGCTGATGTATTTCCCACGGTGCCGTTCGCGGCGCTCAACGTCGGCACAATCTCCGGCGGCACCGCGGCCAACGTCATTCCCGACCGGTGCGATGTGCAAATCGGCATCCGGCTACTGCCCGGTATGACGGCCGAGCAGATGGCCGAGCGGGTCCTCGCCGCCGTGCGGGGAGCGGTGGAGGAGCCGTTCACTCTGGAGTCGCTGAGCGAGAGCCCGGCCATGATGCTCGACGCGGACGCCCCGATCCATCGAACACTGTGCGAGGCCGTGGGACAGCAGCAGGCGCTCAGTGTGATGTTCGCCAGCGACGCGGGATGGCTGCAGCGCGCGGGCTTTGACTGTGTCCTGTTCGGACCGGGCAGCATCGAGGTCGCCCACAAGCCCAACGAGTTCCTGCCCGTCGCCGAGTTCCGGCACGCTGGCACAATCCTCGAGGGCCTCATCCGTCGGAGCTGTGCCCGCGCATGAGCACCGTCCTGGAGGCCGACCTGACCTGGACCGGAGCGCGCTTCGAGCCGGCGGTGCAGATCGTCATCGGCGCCGACGGTCGGATCGAGGCGGTGGGCGGGCTCGGGCAGCCGCAGGCCGAGCGCCTGCGCGGCGTCGCACTGCTCCCGGGGTTCGTGGACACCCATTCGCACGCCTTTCAGCGGGGTCTCCGTGGGCACGGTGAGGGCTTCCCGGCCGGGGCGGGCAGCTTCTGGAGCTGGCGGGAAGCCATGTACGCGCTGGTCGGCTCTCTCGACCGGGCCACGCTCCGAAGGCTGTCGACCAGGGCGTTCGCGGAGATGCGCGACGCCGGCATCACGGCGGTCGGTGAGTTCCACTACGTGCACCACCAGGGAGACGGGGACTTCGCCCTCGACGCGGCGGTGCTCGAGGCGGCCGCCGAGGTGGGTATCCGGATCGTGCTGCTCTACAGCTACTACGCCACCGGTGCGCCCGGACGACCCCTCGAGGGCGCCCAGCGCCGGTTCGCCACGCCGTCGGTGGACGGCTTCTGGCGCCAGGTGGACCGGCTCGCCGGAGCGCTCGACCCGGCCACCCAGACGCTGGGCGTGGCACCGCACAGCATCCGGGCGGCCAGCCCGCTCGAGATCCGGGAGATCCACGCCGAGGCCGGCCGCCGCGGTCTGCCGTTCCACATGCACGTCGAGGAGCAGCGCCGTGAGGTCGAGGAGTCACTGGCGGCGTATGGCGGCACGCCCATGGCGGTCATCCTCGACGCAGTGGAAGGCGGGGCGCTGACGGCGGTGCATTGTACCCACACCTCCGCGGCGGATATGGAACGGTTTCTCGTCGCGAGCGGTATCGTCTGCCTCTGCCCGCTCACCGAGGGCAACCTGGGTGACGGGCTCCCGCGGCTGGGTCGCGCGCATGCCGCGGGAGGGCGGCTCGCCCTGGGGACGGACAGCAATCTCCGGCTGGCGATGCTCGAGGAGATGCGCTGGCTCGAGTACGGCCAGCGACTCCGGGGCGAGATCCGGGGCGCGCTGCCCGACTGGGAGGGCAATGTCGCGCGGACGCTGCTCGAGGCGGCCACCACCGGAGGAGCCCGCGCGCTGGGGCTCCTGGCGGGCCGGATTGCGCGCGGCTGCTGGGCGGACCTCGCGGCCGTGGACCTCACCGCGCCGGCGCTGGCCGAAGTGCCGCCCGAGCGGCTGCTCGAGGCAATCATCTTCGGGGCGGGGAACGAAGTGATCCTCGGGACCTACGTGGGCGGGCGCTGGCGGGCGACGGGCACCCGGGCCATGTCAATCTGAGCGGAGCGTAAGGAGTCATGGCCCAACCCATGGCCCCTTCGCTGCGCTCCGGGTGACGCCGCGTCCCACGCCAACCTGGCGCCCGATGCCCGAGCTCCCCGACATCGCCGTTTACCTCGACTGTCTGACTCCACGCGTCCTCGGCCAGCCGCTCGAGCGCCTCGTGGTCAAGAATCCGTTCGTGCTCCGGTCGGTGACGCCGTCGCCTGCCGAGGTGGCCGGCGCGGGGGTGACGGGACTCCGCCGGATGGGCAAGCGGATCGTGCTGGCACTCGAGCACGATCGGTTCATCGTGCTTCACCTCATGATCGCCGGCCGTCTCCGGTGGCATGCGGCCGGCGCCACGCCTCCCGGCAAGATCGCGCTGGCTCTGTTCGAGTTCCCGACCGGCGTGCTGGTTCTGACCGAGGCCGGCACCGCCCGCCGGGCCTCGCTGCACCTCGTCGGGGGCGAGGCCGGCCTGCGCGACTTCGACCGCGGCGGCCTGGAGGTGCTCGAGGCGGACCCCCGCGCGTTCGCCGCCAGACTCGTGAGCGAGAGCCATACGCTCAAGCGGGCGCTCACCGACCCGCGCCTCTTCAGCGGGATCGGCAACGCCTACTCGGACGAGATCCTCCACCGGGCGCGGCTGTCGCCGCTCGCTCTGACGCGCAAGCTCGCCCCGGCCGAGGTGGGGCGCCTCTTCGAGGCCGCCCGCGCGACGCTGCAGGAGTGGACCGCCCGCCTCCGGGCCGAAGTCGGCGAAGGGTTCCCCGACAAGGTGACCGCGTTCCGCGACGGAATGGCGGTGCACGGGAGGTACGGGCAGCCGTGCCCGAATTGCGGGGCCCCGGTCCAGCGGATCCGCTACGCTGACAACGAAACCAACTATTGCGCCCGCTGCCAGACCGGCGGCCGACTGTTGGCCGACCGGGCGATGTCGCGGCTCCTGCGCGAGGACTGGCCGCGTTCCATCGACGACCTGGACTGATCCGCTTACCCCGGCAGGAGGACGCGCAATGTCCGAGAGTCCGCACCTCGCGACCGCCGCCCGGCCCACGCGCGTCCGCTGGTGGATCTGCGTGCTCCTCACGGTGGCGAGCGCGGTCGCCTACCTGCTGCGTACCAACATGTCCATCGCCGGCACGCCGATCGCCGCCGACCTCGGCCTCTCGAAGGTGCAGCTCGGCCTGATCCTGGGCGCGTTCGCTTGGGGTTACGCCGTCTTCCAGTTCCCCGGGGGCGTCATCGGCCACTTGGTCGGCGTCCGGCGGGCGCTGGCCGCGATGGCGGTCACGTGGGGCGCGCTCAACCTGCTGGTGGGACTGCTCCCGGCGCGGTCGATCGGCTCCTCGACGGCGCTCCTGCTGACGCTGCTCGTGCTCCGGTTCCTGATGGGTGCGGCGCAGGCGCCGTTGTATCCGGTGATCGGCGGCGGGACGGTATGCAATTGGTTTCCCGTCTCCGGCTGGGGATTACCCAACGCGCTCCAGAACTTCGGTCTGACTTTCGGCTCCGCGGCGGCGGGCCCGCTCATCGCGTGGCTGGCCGGTCGCTTCGGGTGGCGAGCATCGTTCCTGATCACGGCGCCGCTCGCGTTTGCCTTCGCGGCCGTCTGGTGGTGGTACGCGCGGGACACGCCGGTGGGGCATCCGCGCGTGAACGCGGAGGAGCGCGCGTTGATCGACGCCGATCGGCCGGCGGCGCACTGCCTGCCGGCCAGGCGGGGCGATTGGAAGGCGCTGCTCCGGGACCGGCAGGTGCTGCTGCTCACCGCCGGCTACTTCTGCAGCAACTACGTGTTCTACTTCTTCTTCAACTGGCTGTTCATCTATCTCGTGGAGAGCCGCGGCTTCCGGATGCTGGAGGGCGGCTTCTGGGCCGCCGCGCCATGGATCACGGGGGCTTTCGGCGCGCTGCTCGGCGGGTTGGTCTGCGACCGGCTCTGGCGGTGGGCAGGGGCGCGCCTGGCGTGCCGGGTGCCGGGGGCGGTGGGGATGATGCTCTCGGGGGTGTTTCTTGTGGCGGCGGCGGCCGCGCCGCATCCGGTGGCCGCGGTGGTGCTGCTGTCGCTCTGCCTCGGTGCGCAGCAGTTCACCGACCCCGTCTACTGGGCCGCCACCATCTCGGTAGCCGGCCGGCGGGCTTCGGCGGCGTGCGGACTGATGAACACCGGCGGCAACGTCGTCGGGGGCATCGGTGCCCTCATGGTGCCGTTGACCGTCGAGCGGCTCGGGTGGCCGGCGGCCCTCGCTACCGGGTCGCTGTTCGCGCTGGCCGCCGCGGGGATCTGGCTGGTCACGGCAGCCGACCGCGCGATCGCCGAGCAGCCGTCGGCACCTACGGCGCGCGCGGTGGCCTGACCGCTTCTCACCCCAGCACCCGACTGACCATCGCGCGCGCTTCCTGGACGATCCGGTCGAGGTGGCCCGCGTCTCTGAAGCTCTCCGCGTACAGCTTGTACACGTTCTCGGTCCCGCTCGGCCGCGCCGCGAACCACCCCTGGGCCGTCGTCACCTTGAGTCCGCCGATTGGCGCGCCGTTCCCGGGCGCACGCGTCAGCTTCGACTCGATGGGGTCACCCGCGAGCGTGGCGGCCGTGACCGCCTCCGGCGTGAGCCGCGTGAACCCCGCCTTCTCGGCGGGCGTGCACGGGGTGTCGATCCGCGTGTAGACCGGCGCGCCCAGGCGGGCCGTCAATTCCGCATAGTGCACCCCCGGGTCGCGGCCCGTCACCGCCGTGATCTCCGCCGCCAGCAGCCCCAGCAACAGCCCGTCCTTGTCCGTTGTCCAGACCTCCCCGTCCAAGCGCAGGAAGCTTGCCCCCGCACTCTCCTCGCCACCGAAGCAGCAACTTCCGTCGTACAGTCCCGGCGCAAACCACTTGAACCCCACCGGCACCTCCAGCAGCGCTCGGCCGAGGTCCGCCACCACACGGTCGATCAGGGCGCTCGAGACCAGCGTCTTGCCGATCCTCGCCGATCGGGACCACGACGGGCGATGCGTGAGGAGGTAGTGGATCGCCACCGCGAGATAGTGATTCGGGTTGAGCAGGCCGGCGGACGGAGTGACGATGCCATGGCGGTCTGCATCCGGGTCGTTCCCCCACGCGACCGCGAAGCGGTCCTTGAGCCCGACCAGCCCGGCCATCGCCCATGGGCTCGAGCAGTCCATCCGGATCTTTCCGTCGTGGTCCACGGTCATGAAGCTGAAGGCCGGATCGAGCGAGGAGTTGACCACGGTCAGATCGAGGCCGTATCGCTCCGCGATCCGGGGCCAGTACGCCAACGACGCTCCGCCGAGCGGGTCCACGCCGATGCGCACGCCGGTCGACCGGATGGCCTCGAGGTTGATCGCCTCGGCAAGTGCCGCGACGTACGGCTCGACCAGGTCGTCCTCGTGGGTAGTGGCTGCCGCCCGCGCCTGCTCGATGCTCATGCGCCGAACGCCGGCGTTCCGCTTCGCCAGGAGCGCGTTCGCCCGATTCTGGATCCACCCGGTGACGTCGGTGTCGGCCGGCCCACCGGTGGGCGGGTTGTACTTGAATCCGCCGTCCGCCGGCGGGTTGTGCGACGGCGTGATGACGATGCCGTCCGCGAGACCGGTCGCCCGGGCGGTGTTGTGCGCCAGGATCGCCCGGGAGATCACCGGGGTCGGCGTGTAGCCGTCCTCCTCCTGGATGACGACGGTGACCCCGTTGGCCGCCAGTACCTCGAGCGCCGTCCGCTCGGCGGGACGGGAGACGGCGTGCGTGTCCTTGCCGAGGAAGAGCGGACCGGTGATCCCCTTGCCGTGCCGGTACTCGGCGATGGCCTGGCTGATCGCCAGGATGTGCGCTTCGGTGAAGCTGCCGTCGAGCGGGGTGCCCCGGTGGCCGCTGGTGCCGAATCCGACCCGCTGCGCGGGATTGTCGGGATCGGGTCGGCCCTCGAAGAACAGACGCTCGAGCCTCGCGACGTCCACCAGCAGCTCGGCCGGCGCGGGGTGGCCCGCGAGTGGATGGGAAGCCATGCGCTCAGCGCGTCACAGGGGGGCGGGTGTGCAGCTTCATCGCGGCCTCGATCTCGGCGATCTCCCGGGGCGCCCGACTGAGCCACTCCACTCCAGTGGGCGTGACGAGATAGTCGTCCTCGATCCGGATCCCGATGTGGTCGTATCGCTCCACTACAGGGCGCACGCGAGCGATGAACGCGCGGTTCTTCGGGGTGTCGGCCAGCATGTCGAGCAGGGCGGTGCTGACGTAGATCCCGGGCTCGATGGTGAACACCTCGCCCTCCTGAAAGCGTCCGGTGGGCGAGTAGGAGTAGCCACCCGCGTCGTGCACCTCGAGCCCGATCCCGTGTCCCGGCCCGTGTGCCTGGTACAGGAACGCCTGGCGGCATGACGTGGGGGTAGGCACCTTGGCGCAGGTCGCCGCGTCGGTCCAGGGCGGATCGAACGTGGCGTCGGGCGATTCGATGAGCCCGAGGCGGGCCAGCTCCCGGGCCTCGACCCGCCGGATCGCCGAGTCGCCCGAGGCCACAGTCGCCCCGGGTCTTACCAGGCGCTCGGCCGCTGCCTGTGCCGCGCGGACGATCCGGTAGATCGCGGCCTGGCTGGCCGTGAACCGCCCGCTCACGGGCACCGTGCGCGTCACGTCGCCCGCGTAGCTCTGGTACAGTGCGCCCATGTCCATCACCACCACCTCGCCGGCCTGCATCACGCGGTCGTTGGCGCGGTAGTGATAGCTCGTCGAGTTGGGGCCCGAGCCGATGATCCCCCGGAATGATGGATCCGAGGCGCCCGCGGTGCGGAAGGTGTAGTCGGTCAACGCATGGATCTCGCCCTCGTTGACGCCGGGCCGTACATGGGCCATCGCCGCGCGCGCTCCCTTGACGCTGATGGCCACGGCCTCACGCAGCAGCGCCACTTCGGCCGCGCTCTTCCTGACCCGGAGCGAGTCGAGCAGCGGGTCGGCGCTTGCGATGGTGGCACCGGGATGGGCCGTGCGGAAGTCCCGTACGAATCGGCGGCCGCGGGTCAACGAGTCGCTGTCGAGGGCATCGCGGGTGTGGACGTCGCTGATCACGTACAGCGTTCCCTGTGCCGCGATCGAGTCCACCAGCGGCCGCAACGACGAGATCTGGCCCAGGCCCAGGCCCAGGGTTCGGACGAGGGTGGCGGAGTCCGGCCGGAACCCGTTGTAGAGCGCGAGCCGCGGATCGGTGGGTGGCTCGTACAGCAGCTGGAAGACCGGCCGGCCGCCACGCACCACCATCACGAAGGCCGCGTCCATCCGTGTGTACCCCGTCAGATAGGAGAACGAGGGCAGCTGGTGGAAGGCGGCCTCGTCAGTCACCGGCGCCGAGGCCCCGAAGGCGAGCACCACGCCGGACCCGAGGTGGGCCGCGACGGTGTCCCGGCGTCCGGCGTACTCCGCGGGCGCGATCTGGGCGCTGGCAGGAACGACTCCGGCGGAGAGTGCGAGGAACAAGGCGGCTGCGATGCGTGACATTCGGTCCCCGGCGGAAGCGAGGTGAGCCCACCGCGAAACATGGGGTGGGTTGGGTAGGGGGACAACCGGCCGCCGCCGCCCCGTCGTCTGGCGACGAGTCGGCGCTACTCGTATCCTT
>DAIPLK010000177.1:0-4306 GCA_036769285.1 Gemmatimonadales bacterium
TCACGGCGCCCGCGAGGCCACCTCGATCTGGGTCTCGAGGCGAGCGGCTGCCTTGAGCGAGTTGGTGACGAGACAGCTCTGCTCGGCGCGTTCGAGCAGGCGCTGCGCCTGCGCCCCATCCGTGCCCTCCGGGACCCGGAGACGCGCCCGAACCAGAAACTCGGTGAACTGAGTGACCCGCTCCACCCGGTCCACGGTGCCCGCGACCTCGCAGGTGAGCGACAGCCAGGGAAGCCGGGACACGCTCGCGATCGCTCGGAACGTCAGCACGAAGCAGTCCGCGATCGCCGCCACGAGCAGGGTTTCGGGGGACCAGCGATCGCCCGGGCCACCGAATTCCACCGGCGGGGCGGAGCTGAGCGCGGGGAGCCGCGGGCCCTCGAGCGTGACGTCGCCCTCCTGGCTCGCGGCGGCCGCGACGGTATACCGATGCGGAAACGGCTGCATGCATCACACTCCTGTCGATCGCGATTCGTAGCTCCGTCCTAACGAGCCGGAACCCTCCCGGCCTCAACCGCGACATTCCCGGCCGAGCCCCCGTAGAACCGGCGCTCGAAGTACAGCGCCACGCGGACCAGACCGATCAGCACCGGGACCTCCACCAGCGGTCCCACGACCGTGGCGAAGGCGACGTCGGACTGGATCCCGAACACGGCGACCGCCACCGCGATGGCCAGCTCGAAGTCGTTGCTCGCCGCCGTCAGCGAGACCGTGGTGTTCTGCGCGTAGCCCGCCCGGACCCAGCCACCGCGGGCGACGAAGAAGGTGAGCAGGAACATCACCACGAAGTACAGCGTGAGCGGCACGGCGATTCGAAGGACGTCCAGCGGCAGCTGGACGATCAGCCCGCCCTTGAGGGAAAACATCACCACGATGGTGAACAGCAGGGCCACCAGCGTGATGGGGCTGATCCGGGGGATGAAGACGCCCCGGTACCACTCCTCCCCCCGGCGCCGCACCAGCACCAGGCGGCTCACCAGACCCGCCAGGAGCGGAATGCCGAGGTAGATGAGCACGGTGAGCGCGATTTCGCCGACTCCCACGTGCACCGCCACGCTCGCCATGCCGAAGAGCGGCGGCAACACGGTGAGGAAGATCCAGGCATACACACCGTAGAACAGCACCTGGAACACGGCGTTGAACGCCACGAGCCCCGCCGCCAGGTCCCGGTCGCCGCGGGCCAGGTCGTTCCAGACCAGCACCATGGCGATGCAGCGGGCCAGCCCCACCAGAATCAGGCCCACCGCGTAGCCCGGCAGATCGCGCAGGAAGATCAGCGCCAGCGCGAACATCACCAGCGGGCCCACGACCCAGTTCTGAACCAGGGAGAGCGCCAGCACCCGGCCGTGACGGAACACCGTACCCATCGATTCGTACCGCACCTTGGCGAGGGGCGGGTACATCATCAGGATCAGCCCGATCGCGATCGGGATGCTGGTGGTCCCGACCTGGAAGCGGTCGAGGAAGGACGCCACGCCCGGCACCGCATAGCCGAGCGCCACCCCCAGACCCATGGCCAGAAAGATCCACAGGGTGAGATACCGGTCTATGAATGAAAGCCGCTTGGCTAATGCATCCACTCGCGTTCTCCTCGGGAAATGCCGCGGGCCATCCGCGGCGCTCCACTGCGGGACGGGGGCTTACGCGGAGGTCGGCCCGCCGCCGGTCCGGAGGTAGTCCGCCAGCGCGTCGGGCAGCCCACTTTCCTCGATGCCCCGGGCCGCGCGCTCCAGGTCGTATCCCACGCGCAGGAACTCTGCTCGGGGCGGATGGGCGCCGACCTCGAGCAGCACCCAGCCCGCCCGCCAGTCCCCATCCTTCGGGCGCCCCACGCTGCCCGTGTTCACGAAGTGGATCCCGCCCACCTCGCGGTGCCAGGATCTATGCGTGTGGCCGAAGGCGATCACGTCGCCCGGCTTGGCGCCCGCGTGACCTGCCATCTTGAGGCAGAAGTCATCGGAGCGGTCCTCGGTCCAGTAGAGCGTGTTGAGGGTCGGGGTGCCATGGACCAGCACCACGCGCGGCCCCGCCTGGTGCCCGCCGTTGGGGAGGAGGTCGATCCGGAACGGGAGCGCCGCCAGCGCCCGCCTGGTGGCCGGTGAGACGTGCGTTCGCGTCCAGTCGTAGCTCAGGTGCGAGAGCTGCTCCTGGACCGGGTCCTCGTACTTGCAGCCGCAGTGCTTGTAGTCGGTCGCGACCGTACTGTCGTAGTTCCCGGCCACCCCCGGGATGCCCGCCCGCTCGAGGAGCGCCACCGTCTCGTCGGGCCAGGGGGCATAGCCGACGAGGTCGCCCAGATGATACGTGGCGCCAACGTTCGGACGGCGCGCGATGTCCGCGAGGACCGCCTCGAGCGCGGGGAGGTTGGCGTGGATGTCGGAGATGAGAGCGTAGATCATGGAATCACCCCGCCGGCCGGGCCGGCCGATCCCGGCGGTGGAGTCAGCATGGCTCCGCGGCCCGCGCGCGCGCCTTGGCCTCCGCCCGCGCCCGTTCCCGGTCGAGCTGCTCGATGCCTCGGAAGCAGGTGCGAACACAGCCCAGAAGTGTGCGATGTACCGGCAGGTCGGGGTCGGCGAGCCGGTAGTGCGCGAATTTCCATTCTCGCGAGGCCTCGACGAGGCCGGCTCGACGGAGGTACCGAAGGTGCCGCGAGACGGTGGACTGAGGAAGCCGCAGGAGCTCGACCAGGTCGCAGACGCAGAGTTCGCCGGCGGCGAGGAGATTGAGGATCCGGATCCGGGTCGGGTCGGCGAACCCACGGAAGAGAAGATCGAGGTCTGCGATCGTATCGGTGACTTGCGACGCCATGCCGGGGCTCGTATTTGGGTATGCGGATATAATCTGGCAAAGCGGATGTGAACCGGCAAGGCGTGGGCTCGGAGCAGTGATCCGGCTGAACCGATGCGCGGGACGAACCATTGGCGACCGAAGTGTGGTCGCCGAGTAGTTGAAGGCAGTGGTCTTGAAGCCACCTGCGCCGTATTCCCGGTCGGTCCTCCCAAGTCCTGGGACGCTCCGGTTACTTCGCTTCCCAACGGGGCGGCGTCGGCGTAGGTCCGGGCAGATTCGACCCGACCCGGGGTTGTCTCCCCCAGCCTTCCCCGCCCCGGCTCGGTCCAGCTCGAGGATCTCGACCGATCTCCAGGCGTCGGTACCGTGGCGGCACGCGTGAAATAGCGCCGCGGGGCATTGGTGTGGTGGAAAGGGTGACGCGGACATCCGGCAGGTTCGGGGATGCCCGCTTCGCAGTCGTCCTCGCAGTCCAATCCGAAACTCTTGACCCTGATGCGGTCGAAGCTCCGGCTGGGACACTATAGCCGGCGAACCGAGCAGGCCTACGTCGGGTGGGTGATCCGGTTCGTGCGCTATCACCGGTTGCGGCATCCAGCGGAGCTGATGGAGCAGGACGTCGTGGCGTTTCTCCGCCATCTCGCGGAGGAGCAGCGGGTGGCGGCGGCGACCCAGGGGCAGGCGCTGGCGGCGCTGCTGTTCCTGTATCGGCAGGTCCTCGGCCGGCCGCTCCGGTTGGAGGGACAGCTGCCGCGGGCGCGGACGCCGACGCGGCTGCCGGTCGTGCTGACCCGGGCGGAGGTGGCGCGGGTGTTGGGACAGCTCGAGGGTGGCTTTCGCCTGGTGGGGACCTTGTTGTATGGCAGCGGCATGCGCCTGCTCGAGTGCCTGACCTTGCGGGTCAAGGATGTGGACCTGGAGCGCGGGGAGATCCGGATCCGGCGAGGCAAGGGTGGCGTGGACCGGGTGACGGTGCTGCCGGAGGCGGTGCGGCCCAGCCTGGCGGCGCACCTGGGGCGGGTGCGGGCGCTGCATGGAGAGGACCTCGCGGCGGGGGGAGGCCGAGTAGCCTTGCCGGGCGCCCTGGACCGGAAGCTGCCGAACGCGGCGGCGGAGTGGCCGTGGCAGTGGGTCTTCCCAGCGGCGCGCACCTATCGGGACCGGGCGACGGGCGAGCGGCGGCGGCATCACCTGCATCCCTCGGCGATGCAGCGAGCGATGGTGGTGGCCCTGCGGCGGTCGGGGGTGGGCAAGCGGGCCAGCTGTCACACCCTGCGGCACAGCTTCGCCACCCATCTCCTGGAATCCGGCTATGACATCCGGACCGTGCAGGAGCTGTTGGGGCACCGGGACGTGAGCACTACGATGGTGTACACCCACGTGCTCAACCGGGGCGGGCTTGGGGTGCGGAGTCCGGCGGACCTTCTGGGCGGGGCGGGTCTTGCTGCCTTTCCGGATTCGGCTGCGGAAGGTACCATAGCGGGGACAGTCCAGACGTCGAAGTACTAGTTAG
>DAIPLK010000065.1:0-8099 GCA_036769285.1 Gemmatimonadales bacterium
GGCTCTACTTCGGCCTCGACGACGGCAACAGCCGCACGCTCGAGGAGATCGGCCGCATGATGGGCGTCACTCGCGAGCGGATCCGCCAGCTCCGCGACCGCGCCCTCCTCCGCCTCCGCGAAGGCGAGACCGGCGACCGGCTGCGGGATCTGGTCGCGTAAGCGGCCACCGAGTCACCCTGAGCAACGCGAAGGGGGCATGCCCGAAAGCATGCCCCCTTCGTTTACGGAGCCGGCCCTGAGTGCACCGAAGGGTGCCGGGTGACTCGGTGGCTACGCCCCCTGCTTCAGAAACTGCCGCAACACGCGCTGCAGGATCCCCCCGTGCCGGTAGTAGTCCAGCTCCACGGCCGAATTGAGCCGGACGACCGCCGGGAACACCGTCTCCTTGCCGGACTCGTCCCGCGCCGTCACCGTGACCGTCCCGCCGGGCGTCAACCCCTTGGCGATGCCGCGGATGCTGAACGTCTCCTTCCCGGTCAGCCCCAGCGTCTTGCGGTCGGTCCCCGGCTGGTAGGCCAGCGGCAGCACCCCCATCCCCACCAGGTTGCTCCGGTGGATCCGTTCGTAGCTCTCCGCGATGATCGCCCTGACGCCCAGCAGGGCGGGCCCCTTGGCGGCCCAGTCGCGGCTCGACCCAGTGCCATATTCCTTGCCCGTGAGGATCACCAGCGGCGTGCCCGCCTCTTGATAGCGCATGGCGGCGTCGTAGATCGAGATCACCTCGCCCGTGGGGAAGTGCAGCGTCCAGTTCCCCTCCTTGCCGGGTACCAGCGCATTGGCGATGCGCACATTCCCGAAGGTGCCGCGCATCATGACTTCGTGGTTCCCGCGGCGCGACCCGAACGTGTTCCAATCCACTTGCTCCACCCCGTGCTCCCGGAGGTAGCGCGCGGCGGGGCCGTTCTTGGGGATGGATCCCGCCGGGGAGATGTGGTCGGTCGTGACCGAGTCGGCCAGGACGGCCAGTACCCGGGCGCCCGCGATGTCGCGGAGCGGCGGCGGCTCGGGCGGAAGATCGGTGAAGAACGGCGGCTCCTGTACGTAGGTCGAGGCCGGATCCCAGGCGTAGCGGCTCCCCTCGGGGACGCGGAGCGCCTGCCAAGTCTCGTCGCCCTCGAACACCGAGCCGTAGCGCCGCTCGAACAGCTCGGGCTTGAGCGAGCGGGCCATGGCGTCCCGCACCTCGTCCTGCGTGGGCCAGATGTCCTTGAGGTAGACGGGCCGCCCGTCCCGCCCGACGCCCAGCGGCTCCCGCGACAGGTCGATATCCACCCGGCCGGCCAGTGCGAACGCCACCACCAGCATCGGCGACGCGAGGTAGTTGGCGCGGACCTGCGGATGCACCCGCGCCTCGAAGTTCCGGTTGCCGCTCAGCACCGCTGCCGCCACCAACGAGTACTCGTCGATGAGCCCGCCGATCACCTCGGGGAGCGGACCGCTGTTCCCGATGCAGGTCATGCAGCCATAGCCTACGGTGTTGAAGCGGAGCTGCTCGAGGTAGGGCAGGAGCCCGGATCCCTCGAGGTAGTCGGTGACGACGCGCGATCCGGGCGAGAGGCTGGTCTTGACCCACGGCTTGGTCATGAGCCCGCGCTCCACCGCCTTCCGCGCCACCAGCCCCGCGCCGATCATTACCGAGGGATTGGACGTGTTGGTGCAGCTGGTGATCGCGGCGATCACGACGGCACCGTCGTGCAGAGTGATGTCCGATCCGTCCAGCCGTCCGGTGACGATCGGCGGCGCGTCGGGATCGGCCGCCGCCACGTCCCCGGCGTCCTCCTCCGCGCCGTGGTCTCCGATGGTCACGTTGGCGCCCCCCTCGCCCATCCACCGCGAGTAGGCGTTCTGGGCCAGCTCCTTCCGCGCCGCCGGCACGTTGGCGCTCATCAGGCTCGGCAGGTTGACGATGAAGTTCCGCTTGAGCTGGGTCAGCGGCACCAGGTCCTGCGGTCGCTTGGGCCCCGCCAGGCTGGGCGTCACCGTGCCCAGGTCGAGCTCGAGCGTGGAACTGAACTGCGGATCGGGCGTGGCGTCGGTGCGGAAGAGCCCCTGCTCCTTGGCGTACCGCTCCACTCGCTCCGAGACCGCGCGCCCGCGGCCGGTCCGCTCCAGGTACCGCACGGTCTCGGCGTCGACTGGGAAGAAGCCCATCGTGGCGCCGTACTCCGGCGCCATGTTGGCGATCGTCGCCCGGTCGGCCAGGCCGAGGGCGGAGAGTCCGGGCCCGTAGAACTCGACGAACTTGTCCACTACACCCTTCTTGCGGAGTATCTGCGTCACCGTGAGCACCAGATCGGTCGCGGTCGTTCCCAGGGGCAGCTCGCCGACGAGCTTCATCCCGACCACCTCGGGGATGAGCATGAAGTACGGCTGCCCGAGCATGACCGCCTCGGCCTCGATCCCGCCGACGCCCCAGCCAAGGACGCCGAGGCCGTTGATCATCGTGGTGTGGGAATCGGTGCCGACCAGGGTGTCGGGATAGGCGGTGAGCTCGCCGAACTGCTTCCGCAGTTGCACCACCGGGGCGAGATACTCCAGGTTCACCTGATGCACGATGCCCGTGCCGGGCGGGACCACCCGGAAATTGTGGAACGCCCGCTGGGCAAACTTGAGCAGCTGGTACCGCTCCATGTTGCGCTGGAACTCGAGCTCGACGTTCAGTTTGAGCGAGCGCTCCGACCCGTACGAGTCCACCTGCACGGAGTGGTCGATGACCAGGTCGCAGGGGACCACGGGGTTGATCCGGTCGGGGTCCCCCTTCATCCGCCCCATGGCATCGCGCATCGCGGCCAGGTCCACCACGCACGGGACTCCGGTGAAGTCCTGCAGCACGACCCGGGCGGGCATGAATGGGACCTCGCCCCGGCTGGTGCCGGTCGGGCTCCACGCGGCCAGATCCCGCACGTGGGTCTCGGTGACGAAGCCGCGGCCCACATGGCGCAGCCCGTTCTCGAGCAGGACGCGGATCGAGAAGGGAAGCCGGTCGAGATCGGTAAGGCCCTGCCGGGCCAGCTCGGCGAGGCGGTAGACGACCGCGGTGTCGTCGCCGAAGCGGAGCGTGGCGCGGGCGCCGAAGGGGTTGGTGGCGTCAGTCGGCATGTTCAGTCATGGTTGAAGTCAGTGGGAATATACTATCCATTCGTACCCGCGGTCCGGAGCCCGGCATGCCGACGCCCATCCCCTACGCCATCAACCGCCAGGACGACGGTCTGCTCATCGAATGGGACCAGGCCGGCCATCAGGCGTTCTTTCCCGCGCGCGACCTGCGGCTGGCCTGCAGGTGCGCGGCCTGCGTCCAGGAGATGACCGGCCGGCCGCTCCTGGATCCGGCCCAAGTCCCGGCCGATATCCGGCCGGTCTCGGTGGCCCTGGTGGGGACGTACGGCCTGATGGTGCAGTGGAGCGATGGGCATGGCACCGGCATCTACACGTTCGAGCGGCTGCTGGCGGCGTGCCCGTGCGGGCGCTGCCGGTCCGGGAATGAGTCACCCTGAGCTCCGCGAAGGGTTCCGGTTCCGTCGTCCATCCCGCGTGTCCGTTTCTCCCAGCTTCACCTTTCCTTCCGGACAGGTATACCTTCCTGCCTCACCACACTCGGCCGGGGTCCGTGCGCCAGCGTTGGCTCTTCCTCGGGTTCGCCCTTCCCTCACTCATCCTGACCGCCGTGCCCGCCGGGGCTCAGCTCGAACCGCCCTCAACCGGCGGAATTGTGGCGCTCGACCGAGAGCTGAGAATGCTGGGCCACGAGAAGCGGGTGCTGCTGATCGGGGCGCACCCGGACGATGAGGACACCGAGCTGCTGACTCTGCTCGTGCGCGGCATGGGTGCGGAGGCCGCGTACCTGTCGCTCAACCGGGGAGAGGGCGGACAGAACCTGATCGGGCCCGAGCTGGGCGAGGCGCTGGGTCTCCTCCGGACGGAGGAGCTGCTCGCGGCCCGCCGGCTCGACGGGGCCGGGCAGTTCTTCACCCGGGCCTACGACTTCGGCTACTCCAAGAGCCTGGACGAAACGTGGCGCTACTGGCCGCGGGACACGATTCTCGAGGACGTCGTGCGGATCGTGCGGCGGTTCCGGCCGCAGATCATCGTGTCCGTGTTCAGCGGAACGCCGAGGGACGGGCACGGACAGCACCAGGCCGCGGGGTGGGCGGCGCAGGAGGCGTTCCGGGCCGCGGGCGATTCCACCCGCTTCCCCGAGCTGGGGCGCGAGGAGGGGCTTGCGCCGTGGACACCGCTCAAGCTCTACCGCAGCACGCGCTTCGACACCGCCGCTACCACGATCGTTCTCCAGGGCGGCGAGGTGGAGCGCGCGACGGGGCTGTCATACCACCAGATCGCGATGGCCGGGCGGAGCCTGCACCGGTCGCAGGACATGGGGCAGATCCAGCGGCTCGGACCCTCGAGCGTCCGGCTCGCCCTGCTGGAAGACCGCACGGGGCGGGGGGACGACGGCTTCTTCGCGGGGGTGGACACGCTGTCCCGGGCCGCCGGCGCGGTCCCGCGTGCTGCCGACGCGGACCTCGCCGCGCTGCTGGCGCTCCGCCGCCGGTGGACCGGCGCGAGGGTGCCGCCGGATCAGCTCGCGCACCTCGACCGCGCGATTTTCACGGCCGCGGGCGTCGTCTGCGACGCGCGGAGCGACGACGACCGTGTGGTGCCGGGCCAACGGATGGTGGTCGCGCTCGAGTGCTGGAATACGGGAACGGCGCCGCACACCGTCACCGCCGCGCTCCGTGCAGGACCCGGCCTCGCCGTGGACAGCGGCGGCGCCACCACCATGCGACTCGAGCCCGGAGTCCTGCTGGGCCAACGGGCGGCGGTCACTGTCCGGCCGGAGGCGTCCCCCACAGCTCCCTATTTCCGGCTGAGCACCCCCGACGCGGGGGTCTACGACTGGACGAACGCCGCCCCGGACGTGCGTGGGGCCCCCTCCGGGCCCCCTGAGCTGACGGCGACCTTCCTGCTGGACGGGACGGCGACCGCCGAGCGCGAGGTGAGCCTGCGGCTGAACGATCAGGCGCTCGGCGAGGTGCGCCGTCCGGTGGCCGTGGTGCCGCGCGTGGAGGTCGCCCTCGACCCGGCGACCCAAGTGTGGCCGGCCGGCGATCGGGCCGCGCGGCGCTTCACGGTGACGCTTCGCCACGGTGCGCGCGACACGACTGCGGGCACCGTCACGCTCGAGTTGCCCTCGGGCTGGCGCGCCGTGCGCGCGCTGCCCTATCGGCTGGTGCGGGAAGACCAGAGAGAGACGCTCACGTTCGAGCTCCGCCCGCCGGCTTCGCCGGTGGCTGGCGCGCTCGTGGTCAGGGCAGTCGCCAGTGATGGCGCCGGCCAGCGGTACGAGGCCGGCCTAGTGACGGTAGACTATCCGCACATCCGGCCCCGATCCTATCTGCGGCCGGCGGTGGCCACCATACGGGTGGCGCAGCTCCTGGTCCCGCCCCTCTCGCGGGTGGGGTACGTGCGCGGTGCGGCAGACCGGGTGCCCGAGGCGCTCACGAGTGTGGGGGTGCCGGTGGTGCTCCTCGACGTCGCGACGCTCCAGCGAGGCGAGCTGGGGCGGTTCGACGCCATCGTGGTCGGCCCGCGTGCCTACGAGACCGACTCGGCGCTGGTCGAGGCCAACGCGCGCTTGCTGGATTACGCGCGCCGCGGCGGCCTCGTCGTCGTGCAGTACCAGCAGCAGCCGTTCTTCAACGGCGGATTCGCCCCATTCCCGCTCACCGTGGGCGGCCCGCCACCGCGGCCCGGCGCGCCTCCAGTGGGCCATGATCGGGTGGTCGACCAGAACGCGCCCGTCCGCATCCTCGCGCCCGCCGATCCGGCCGTCCGCGTCCCCAACCGCCTGGGTGGCGCCGACTGGGATGGATGGGTGCAGGAGCGCGGGCTCTATTTCGCGCGGACCTGGGACCCGGCGTATCGGCCGCTGTTGGAGATGCACGACCCCGGGGAAGCGCCGCTCGAGGGAGGGCTGCTCGTGGCGCGGGTCGGCCGGGGGACGTACGTCTACACCGGGTTGAGCTTCTTCCGCCAGCTTCCCGCAGGCGTCCCGGGCGCGTTCCGGCTGTTCGCGAACCTGCTCGCACTGCCCCGGTGAGGGCACGTTGATCGGCCCGATCCGGGTCGGCCCGAACGGAGTGAAGAGGTCCATCCCGGGTCATGCCCCCTTGGCGGAGCCTGTCCTGAGCGCAGCGAATGGGCTCAGGGCGACTCGGGCGGTAGTCCTCGGTCTTCTCGCCTGCACGGCCTGCGCCGATGGCCGCACCCCCGTCGTCGTCTACTCGCCGCACGGCCGCGACCAGCTGAGCCTGCTCGAGCATGCGTTCGAGCGTGAGCGGCCCGAGGTGGACATCCGGTGGCTCGACATGGGCTCCCAGGAGATTCTCGACCGGCTGCGATTCGAGCGGGTCAATCCCCAGGCCGACGTCTGGTTCGGCGGGCCGACGACCATCTTCGATCGCGGTGTCCGTGACTCGGTCCTGGCGCCTTACCGTCCCGCCTGGGCGGGCCACGTGGGCCCGAATGGCGTCGGCGCAGATGATCTCTACTATCCCGCCTACCGCACGCCCGCGGTGATCGCGTTCAACAGCCGCGTGGTCCCCCGCGACGAGGCGCCGCGCGACTGGGACGACGTGCTGGCGCCGCGCTGGTTCGACAAGGTGCTCATCCGCGATCCGATGGCCAGCGGCACCATGCGGGCGATCTGGGGCCTGATCATCGAGCGGAGCCTCCGGACCACCGGTGACACCGGGCAGGGCATGGCGTGGCTCCGCCGGCTCGACGGGCAGACCAAGGCCTACGCGCTCAACCCCGCCATCCTCGACGCTCGGCTGGCGCGGGCGGAGGGCCTGATCACCCTGTGGGACCTGCCGGACATCCTCATCAGCCGGGCGAAGGGGATGCCGTTCGACTACGTCTTTCCCCGGAGCGGAACCGTGGTGATTGACGACGCGATCGGCCTGGTGCGCGGCAGCCGGCATCCCGACGCGGCCCGCAGGTTCATCGATTTCGTGGGCAGCGAGGAGGGCCAGCTGCTGGCGGCCGGGCAGGTCTACCGATTGCCGGCGCGCCGTGACCTGCCCGCCGAGCGGGTGCCCGGCTGGGTGGCCGATGTCGAACGCGAGATGGTCGTGGCCGACGTGGACTGGGCCCTGCTCGCGCGGGACGGAGCCGCCTGGATGGGCTACTGGGACCGGCACGTGCGCGGGACCGGCCGGGAGGGCCGGCGGTGAGCGCCTTCCTCCGTCTCGACGGGCTGGTCAAGCGGTTCAAGCGCGCGCTAGCGGTCGATCACGTGTCGTTGACGCTCGAGCGCGGCGAGCTGCTGGCACTGTTGGGGCCCAGCGGCAGCGGCAAGACGACCACGCTCCGGCTGCTCGCCGGGTTCGAGACGCCGGATGAGGGTCGGGTCCTGATCGAGGGTGACGATGTGACCGGCATCGCGCCGGTGTCCCGGCGCTTCGGGATGGTGTTCCAGCACTACGCGCTCTTCCCGCACCTCGACGTCCGCGCCAACGTGGCGTTTGGGCTCGAGTCGCTCGGGGTGCGTGGAGCCGACCTCGACCGCCGGGTGGACCGGGCGCTCGCCCTGGTGGATCTCGAGGGGTACGGCCTGCGCCGCATCGGGCAGCTCTCCGGCGGGCAGCAGCAGCGGGTCGCGCTGGCGCGGGCGCTGGCCCCCGAGCCGCGCGTGCTCCTGCTCGACGAGCCGCTGTCCAACCTCGACCCGACACTCCGCGAACGGACGCGGCGCGAGATCCGCGACGTCATTCGCCGGGTCGGCATCACTACCATGCTCGTGACCCACGAGCAGGACGAGGCATTCGAGCTCGGCGACCGCGTCGCCGTCATGCGCGAGGGCCGGCTCGAGCAGGTCGGTACCCCTGACGAGCTCTACGGGGCGCCGGTGAATGCCTTTGTCGGAGGGTTCGTCGGTCGGTCGAGCACGGCCGAGGTCGCGGTGCTCGGGCCAACGGCGCGGGGGGTGCGGATCGCGCTGGAGGGCGTGGAGTGGGATGTCGAGGGCGTGCCCGGTCGACCGCTCCCGCCGCCCGGCCGGGCCCTCATGCTCATCCGGCCGGAGGCGCTCCGGATCAC
>DAIPLK010000065.1:8199-14021 GCA_036769285.1 Gemmatimonadales bacterium
GTGCTTCTCGCCGGGCTCGTCTGGCTGGTGGCCTATCCGCTGGTCCTCGTCCTGCTGGAGGGGCTGCGCGAGACGTCAGGCTGGACCCTCAGGTACGTTCGCCTGTTCCTGGAGCGGCCCACCGAATGGCAGGCGCTCTGGGGCAGCCTCTGGATCTCGGTTGCCAGCGTGCTGCTGGCGGGCGCGATCGGCATCCCGCTCGCCTTCCTCTTCGCCCGCTACGACCTTCCCGGCGGCCGCGTGCTCGGCGGCCTCGTCGCGCTGCCCGTGGTGCTGCCTCCGCTCGTGGGCGTGCTGGCCTTCCTCTTCCTCTACGGGGAGACCGGTTTCGTCTCGCTTCTCGTCCAGCGGCTGCTCGGCCTTTCCGAGCCGCCGTGGCGGCTGCAGGGTGCGGCGGCCATTCTGCTGGTCCACGCGTACTCCATGTACGTGTACTTCTATCTCTTCGTGCGGGCAGCCCTCCAGTCGCTCGACGCCTCCTTGTACGAGGCAGCCGCCAGCCTTGGCGCCGGACGCTGGCGCACCTTTCGCCGGGTCGTGCTGCCCCAGCTCTATCCCGCCCTCGGCGGTGCCGCAGTGCTCACGTTCATGGCCGCGCTGGCCTCGTTCAGCGCACCGTACATCTTCGGCGGCGGCTTCCGGGTCATGCCGACCCAGATCGTCGCCACCCGGCTCAACGGCGAGGACCGGCTCGCCATGGTCGAGACCCTTTCCCTCACCCTCGTGGCCCTGGTGGCACTCTGGCTCTTCCGCGGCGCGCGCAGGGTCGAGAGCGCCACGGGCGGCCGCAAGGGCGAGGGCCCATCCCGCATCCCGGTCCGTCGGCGGTCGCTCCGGATTGCCTTGGCGGTGGTGGGCTGGGGACTGGCGGCGATCCTGCTGCTGCCGCACCTGACGCTGCTGCTGGTCTCGTTTGTGCCGCTCGGTACCTGGACGATCGAGCCGGTCCCGCCCGCCTACACGCTGCGGAACTACCTGACCCTGGTCCAGGATCCGGTGCGCGCCCGCCCCCTGCTCAACAGCCTCTGGCTGGCGACGGTGGCCACGCTCGCGGCCGTCGGGATCGCGCTCGCCGGGGCGTTGGTGAGTGCCCGGCGCCGGATGCCGGGCAGCCGTGCGCTCGAGGCGCTCCTGGCACTTCCCTGGGCGGTACCGGGCACGGTGTTCGCCATCGCGCTCGCCACGGCGTTCAGTGTGCGGGCGCCCTGGACCGGCCGGCTGATCCTGGTCGGCACGCCCTGGATCCTTCCACTCGCGTATCTCGTACGGAATCTGCCGATCACCAGCCGCGCCATCCTGGGAGGCGTCCGCGGCCTGGATCCCTCGCTCGACGAGGCGGCCGCGACGCTTGGCGCGGGGCGGGGACGCACCTTGCGGCGGATCACGCTGCCGCTGCTCCGGCCGGCGCTTCTGGCGGGGGCGAGCCTCGCGTTCGTCACCGCATTCGGAGATTTCGTGACCTCGATCATGCTGTACACCTACGACACGCGGCCGATCTCGCTCGAGATCCTGTCGAGCCTCCGCCAGTCGGACGTGGGCGTCGCGGCCGCCTACGGCGTCATCCTGATGCTCGTGAGCGCTGCCGTCTTCGCCCTCGGCGCCGAACGTGGCGGGGCGGGATGACCGAGCCGGCGAACGGCAACCGCACGCGGCTCCGCCCCCTCGCGGTCCTCATCTTCGTGTGTTTCGTGGACGCGATCGGGTTCATGATCATCCTGCCGCTGCTCCCGTTCTATGCGGTGCGCCTGCATGCCACCCCCGAGACGGTGGGCCGGCTCATCGCGTCGTTCTCCATCGCCCAGCTGATTTCGGCTCCGCTCTGGGGCCGCGTGTCGGACCGCTACGGCCGCCGCCCCGCGCTCCTGATCGGGCTGGGCGCCTCGGCGGCGGCCTACGCCGTCTTCGGCTTCGCCGATGCGGTCTGGCTGCTCTTCGCCTCGCGGGTCGTTCAGGGTGCCGGCGGCGGGACGACCGGCGTCGCCCAGGCGTACGTGGCGGACACGGTCGCGCCGAAGGACCGGGCGCGCGCCCTGGGCTGGCTGTCGGCCGCCACGGCGGCCGGGGTCATCCTGGGACCCGCCATCGCCTCCTTCGCCTTCCACCTCGGGCCGGAGGCGCCCGGGCTGGTCGCGGCAGCGCTCTGCCTGGTGAACGTGGCCTTCGCCTGGAAGTGGCTCGCCGAATCGCGGCCCGGCCAGCGGCGGGAGGGCGGCACGCCGAGGAAGCCGATCTGGCACCCGGCCTGGCTCGTCGTGCGTCATCCGACGCTGCTTGTCTCCCGGTTGATCTGGATCTACGGCATCGGGATGATCGCCTTCTCGGCGATGACCTCGGTCCTCGCGCTCTATCTCCAGGCCGAATTCGGGCTGACGGAGAAGACGATCGGGCCGATCTTCGCCTACGTGGGTGTGCTCTCGCTGGTGATGCGGAGCCTGCTGCTCGGCCCGATCGTAGACCGGCTGGGAGAGAGCTGGACGATGCGGACCGGCACCCTGGTTCTCGCCGCCGGACTTCTGCTGTATCCTACCCCCGATAGCCTCTGGACCCTCGCGGCCGTGATTCCACTCGTCCCGATCGGCACCGCGCTGCTGTTCCCGGCGACGACATCGCTGATGACGCGCCATACCGACCCGCGCGAGCTGGGGACGACCATGGGTGTCGCCCAGACCTTTGCCGGGCTGGCCCGAGTTGTCGCCCCGTTGTTGGCGACGACGATATTCCAGCGGTTCGGGCACGCGTGGCCGTTCTACGTCGCCGGTGGGTTCGTTGCGCTTGCCGGTGTTCTCGCGCTGCAGATTCCCAGGGAGTCCCGAGTCACCACGCGAACGGCGGAGGAGGCGGGCGCAACATGAAGGCGCGCTTGTGAGCACCGAGGACCGTCTGGACCGGCTGGAACAGCGCATGGCAGTCCTGGAGACGCTGGTTCGGCAGCTGGCGGCCGGGCGGGTGCTCAAGGAATCGGCTGCCCCTCCGCCTGCGTCTCCGCCCCGCCCGGCGCCCGCGGAACCACCCATCCCGCCCGCTTCCGCGCCGCCGCGACCTCTCCGGCCAGTGGCGGCGTCTGCGTCGCTCGTGTCGGAGCGCTGGATCGGCCAGCGGGTCTTCCTTGGCATCGGCGTCGTGGCGCTGGTGATGGCCGCGGGGTACCTGCTCAAGCTCTCCTTCGACCGCGGCTGGATCTCGCCGGTCATGCGTTGCATCGGCGGCGTCGTCGCCGGCCTCGGCGTCGGGGCGCTTGGCTGGCGCCTCGAGCCGCGCTACCGGACCTATGGCGCCGCACTCGTCGGCGCTGGGGCCGGCATCATCTACCTCAGCATCTGGGCCGCATCGAAGCTCTACGGGGTGCTCCCGTCCGCGCCGGGCATCGTCGGGCTCGCGCTGGTCTCGGTGGCGCTCGCCATGATCGCCTACGCCATCAACGTGGAGGCACTGGGCATCACGGCGGCGTTGGGCGCGTTCTTCGCGCCGGCGCTGCTCGGGCTGGACCGCACCAATGCCGACCTGCTGCTGCTCTATCTCGCCAGCATGGCTACGGGGCTCGGCCTCGTGGCGGCGCGCCGGTGCTGGCGCATCGCCGCCTTCGTGGTGGCGGCGAACTACTTCGGCGTCGGCATCGCCGGCGCTGCGGACCACGCCTTTCCATGGGCGCTCCTGCTGTTCGGGCTGGTCGGCGGGACGGCCGGGCTCTACGTCGGCCTGCGGGAGCGGTGGTGGGAAACCCGGCTGCTCACCTTCTCGGGGGGCTGGACCCTTCTCGCCGCGGCCGGTGAGCGCTTGCATGAACACTGGGCCGTTCTTGCCGCCGGCCTGGTGCTCTCGGCGCCAGTCTGGTGGCACGGCCTCCGCCATCCGCAGATCTCCCCGATCCAGCTCGGTCCGCGCGGCGCCGGGCCGGGCTGGTCGGCCGGCGAGGCGCTCTATTTCTTCACCACGCCGCTCCTGATCGGCTGGGCAGTCCACGCCCTTGACCCGGCCCGGTTCAGCGCCGACCCATGGCTCGTACCACTCATCGTCGCAGGCCCGTACTTGCTGGCCGGCTACCTCCGGTCCCGGCCGGCCTTTGCCGCGGTCGGAGCCGCCGCGATGGGAATGGCCGCGATGCAGCGGTGGCAGGCCGTGCCGCAGGTGTGGGCGCTGCTCGCGCTGGCCGTGCTCTGGTGCGCGCTCGATCGGCGGCTCGGCCGGACGGATGGGCGATGGTACGGGCTGCTGACGCTGATGGCCGGCCTCCACCAGCTCTTGGACGGGGCCGCCGCAGCGCGGCGAGTCGGCGACGCCGCCTTCGTGGGGCCATGGGCGCTCGCCCTGTGGGGGAGCCTCGCCGCGATCGTCGCCTTCGCGGCCGGGCTCTGGCGGGTCGAGGGCGGTCGGGAGGACACCCGGCTGATCCGCTCGGGCCTCTGGGTGGGCGCCGGGGCGATGGCGCTCTTCGGCGTCACGGGCGAGTTGCGGCGGTACTTCGAACTTGGGAGCCAGAGCGCCGACACTGCCAGCCTGGCGTCGGGGCTGGCCGTGAGCGCCTGGTGGCTCGTGTTCGCTGCGGCCCTGGTGACCCTCGGCTTCCGCTTATCGCTGCAGCAGATCCGCCTCGCCGGACTGGCGGTTGCCGGGCTGGCCGTGGCCAAGGTCGCCATCTTCGACCTGTCCTCGCTGGATGCCCTCTATCGGGTGGGGTCGGTCTTCCTCTTGGCGCTCGTGGCGCTCTCGCTGGCTTACCTGTACTACCGCCAGGACCGGCGCGAGCAGGGGTGAACCGCGAGTCGCTGCCCGAGCGGCCGACCGGGATTGTAAGGCCCGAGCGACCGTCGTTATATCTTGGCACCACAACCACCGTGTCCACCTTGCAGGAGCGCTTGTGACCACGTCGGTACTCCCCACATCACCAGTCGCCTTCGCCAAGGCCACCTGGGAGGACGTCGTCCCCTATTTCGACGAACTGGTCGAGCGGCCGCTCGACACGTCGACCGTGGACGAGTGGCTGCGGGCGTGGTCCAGGCTGGAGGAGCTGGTTACGGAGGCTGCGTCCCAGGCGATGATCGCCTACACCATCGATACCTCGGACGCCGAGAAGGAGAAGGACCACCTCAGATTCTCGACCGAGATCCTGCCCAAGATGGAGGAGCGGAGCGTGGAGCTGGCGCGCCGGCTGGTGGCGCTCGGCCACAGCGCTCCCGAGCTGGCCACGACGCTCGCGCGGTTCCGCACCTCGATTGAGATCTTCCGTGAGGCGAACATCCCGCTCTTCTCCGAGTTGGAGGAGCTGGGCGCGCGCTACCAGCGGATCACCGGCTCTATGACGGTCGAGTGGGACGGCGTGGAGCGGCCCCTGCCCCAGCTGCAGCCGTTCCTGAAGAGCCCGGATCGGGCCGTCCGGGAGCGCGCCTTCCGCGCCGCCACCCACCCCTACCTGGAGGAGCGCGGCGCGCTGGCCGGGCTGTTCGACCGGATGTTCGAGCTCCGGCAGCGGGCGGCTCGGAACGCGGGCTTCGCCAACTATCGCGACTATGTGTTTGCCGCCAAGTTCCGCTTCGACTATACCCCGGCCGACTGCGAGCGCTTCCACGAGGCGGTCGAGCGCACGGTGGCGCCGGTCGTCGCTCGCGTGCTCGAGCGCCGCCGCCGCCGGCTCGGACTCGACGTCCTCCGGCCCTGGGACCTGGCGGTCGATCCCCATCGCGCCACGCCGCTCCGTCCGTTCGAGACCGTGGAGGAATTGGCCGGCATCGCGCAGCGGGTGTTCGACCAGGTAGACCCGGCCCTCGGGGGGCAGTTCCAGACGATGATCGACGAGCGGCTGCTCGACCTCGACAGCCGGAAGGGCA
>DAIPLK010000066.1:0-2199 GCA_036769285.1 Gemmatimonadales bacterium
CCCCTCGTGCAGACACCGGTGCTGCGGGGCTGTACGATCAGCCCTCGGCGCCGCTCGCGAACGGATGCCGCGCGGCCTTGTACTTCGCCAGCACCTCGTCCACCGACGGCTTGCCCTGGAGCGCGCGGGCGATCGATTCCTTCGTCGCCTGGTAGTTGAACTTGTAGATCTTCTTGTCGTCTGCGGCCTGCCAGTGGATGAACACGCCGACGAGGATGACGAGATCGTTCGCCTGCGCCTTGGAGATGACGCCCTCGCTCACCGAATCCATCACCGCGCGGGCCACCGCCGCCTGGGCGGGGCCGAACATCTGGACCGCCTGCGTGGCGCCCTTGATGGTGACCTTGTTGAAGAGGAGGGTGTCGGGCTTGCAGGGAAGGTTGGGCGTCACGACGGCGAGCAGGGTAGTGAAGCCGTCGGTGTTGCGGGTGAGCGCCTGGGTGAACGCCGCACCGGCCGGACCGGACTTCGACCCGACGATCAGGTCGATGTGCGCGATCTCGTTGCCTTCGCCGACCAGCGATTCACCGATAAAGAAATCCGCGGCCATACCAGCCTCCATTTGCGATTTGGTGAAGAACGAGAGGATTTGGCGAAACATACGCAGCTCGACGAGGCGAAGAGTGAGCCGGCAGTGGAGCGACGTGGTTGGAGCGGGGCCACGCAGTCCCGCGCGGGGCGGGTAGCTCGATCTTGGTGACGCAAGTCCCGCGTAGAGGCCACTAGTATGGACGCCACCTATAGGCCTGTCAAGGAGCCGGCCACCTCGGCGCATGGGGCGCGCGGAAATCGCCACCCGGCCCGCGTCGGCCCGCCTGCGGTAGGCCGATCCTGTCTTGCAACTCATTCGTGAGCAAACATTTAGTCATAAAGACTTCGCCATGCTCGGGAGCCGATGCGGCACTGCTCCCGGGTGCCCGATGGCCCTGGTGGTGCTGCTCGCTTTCGCATTCACCCGGATGTGCTGTTCCCTACCGCGTCTGCGCCGGAGGACGGCGGATCGTCTTGGGCTCACGCGGATCGTAAGCGCCCCAACGAGTTACGCTCTGGCACGAGGCTCGCACCTTCGGCAGGGGCAGTCTTCCCGTTTCCAGTCGAGGCCACCATGAACACCAGCATCGTTGCGGGCTCGCTGCTCACTGCTCTTTCGCTCGTCGCTCCGCTTCATGGCCAGCAGGTCGCGGCCGACGTGGTCGTGCGGAGCGGTCCGGTCGCCGGACGGGTCGTCATCGGCGACGGATACTCAACCTACCGCCGGCCGGTCGTCGTCTACCGCCGTGCCCCGGAGCGCGTGATCGTGGTCGAGCGTGCGGCGCCCCGCATGGTGGTCGTGGAGAGGGTACACCGCCGCCATGGCTGGCGCGCGCACCAGTGGCGGAAGCACGGCTACCATGCGGTGACCGTGTATTACCGGGACGGACGCTACTACGACCGGTACTTCCGTGACTGGCCGGCGATGCGTGAGGTTGTCGTGTACGAACGGGATGGCCGGTACTACCGCCCCTGCGATGACGACCGGGAGGGTGACGACCGGTGGTATCGCGATGGGCGTGACGGCCGCGATTGGGATGACTGACCTGCCCGTGCGCCTTTCCGGCGCCTGATCGCCCAGATCCAGGTCCGTTGCAGTACCAGATATCCCCGCTCCCAGCGGGGATATCTGTTTGCGCCCGCGCCTCGTGCCGTTTGCATTCGGTCTCCCCCCGGCCTTCTTTCCCTCATGCATCCGGCCCGCGACCACCATCTTCCTCCGGATCCCGACGCCTACCGACACGCTCCCCATCCCAAGGGGCGCATCATCGTCATCGCGCCAACCCGCGCCGCGTGCGAGACCATCGAGCTGGCGCTCGGCCTGCACCTGGACACGTTGCTCGAGCGCGAGCACGGGCAGGAGATCCGCACCCTGGCCGCCTCGGGCACAGGGTTTGGGATCGTGGCCGGGACCGGGACAGGCAAGACGCTCGCCGTCCGCCCGATCGCGGAGTCGATTCTGCGCGAGCCGCTCGCCGTCGGGGTGGTGAATCGCGAGCGGGAGGCGACGCCGGAGACGCCCTCCTGGAACGTCGTCATCGTGACGACCGGCATTGCGCGCCGGTGGTTCACCGACGACCTGATCACCGGTCGCGACACGGTCGTCGTGGACGAGATCCACCAGACCTCGGCCGAGCTCGAGCTCTGCCTGGCGCTGGGCAAGCGCGC
>DAIPLK010000066.1:2299-7186 GCA_036769285.1 Gemmatimonadales bacterium
TCGAGCTCGGCGAGCAGTGGAAGCGGCTCACCACCGCCTTCTACCACGGGGGCGAGCCGATCCGCGTGATCCGCCCCTTTCTGGAAGGCGAGGTCGAGCGCCCATTCCTCCTGGCGATGACCGCCGCGGGACAGTCCGCCCTCAACGTGCGCGGGCTCGATACCGTGATCATCTATGACGCCCGCTACGGGAACGTGGTGGAGCGGGGACGGAACGTGCTCCACCGGTTGTACCTCGGGGCCAACGAGATCCTGCAGATGGCCGGCCGCGTCCACGGACGGGTGCCCCACGGCGAGGTCGTGATCCTGAGCGATCGCGACCTCGTGTTCGAGCAGCTCCGCCCGACGCCTCCCGAGTTCCAGCTCGCCGGCGACGCGGAGCGGGTGGCCATCACTTGTGCGGCCCTCGGCGTGGATGCACGCGACCTCGAGCTTCCCGTCCCGCTCGACCGCACGGCCTACCGGAGGGCGCTCGCGCTTCTCACCAGCCGCGGGCTGGTCGAGAACGGCCGTCTGACCGCGTACGGCCGCGAGGTGGAAGCGATGCCGGTGGAGCGCCCGTGGGGCGAGCTCCTGGTGCACGCCGGCTCCGAGCTGGTGCCGATGGTGGCGGTGTGCTCCAATATCGACTCGCTTCACCGCATGACCCGCGAGGAGCGCGACCTGCACGGCGTGGTGGTGAGCGGCAGCGACCACCTCACGGCCTACAACCTCTACGCCGAGGCGGTGAACCAGCACGGCTACCTGGGGCAGGTCTACGGATTGCCCCGTCACCTCTTCGAGGACGAGCTCACGGAGTGGGCGGCGCGGCGCGGCGTGCTGGTGAAGGCGATCGAGGACACGGCGCTCGGCGTGGCGTCGGTCTACCGCGCGCTCGAGCTGCCGCTGCCGAAACAGCTGGCCTACGCCTCCAAGGACGTACGGGCGGCCTGGGCGAAGCTGCTCGCGCGGTTCATGCCATTCGACCTGGTGATCGACGAGCACACCGCGGACGGGCAGGAGGCACGAGTCTCCAAGACCTCGGTGGCGGGGAGCTGGGGTGCCGTCGCGGGCACGCTCCGATTCTTCGCTGACCGCTTCGGCGTTCCGCGCGCTGCGATCGAGGGGACCACCCTCTCGTACGATCTCGTGCGGGAGCACGCGACTTTCGGTCCGCCGCGCGTGGTGCTCGCCGGCCCGCGGAAACACCAGGGGCTCGCCGTCGAGCGGCGGCGCTCGTACTTCGGCTTCGACCTCGACACCGAGGTCGAGCCGATCCGGGGCATGATTCCCGAGCCGCTGGCCGCCGCCGCGCGTGACGTCCTCGCCGACGCGCTGATCGCGGGCGAGACGTCGCACCCCGACCAGGGTCGGATCAAACGCGCGCTTGCGGTGCTGGACGAGCTCTGGCGGCGTTCGGGAGGGACGCTGGCGGCCGCCTCGCCCGACACGCTTCGCGCGCGGATACGCGCGCAGCTCGAGGAGGTGCGCGGTTGGGAGGATTTCCTCGGTACCCGGATCGGGCTCGATCCGGCGGAGCTGGTGGACGAGACCGCTCGCGCACGGCTGGACGCGCTCCCGGCGATGGTGCGCCTGCGGGGGGACGCGGTGCCGCTGGACTACGAGTTGGCCGATGGGCAGGGGATCGCGCGTGTGCGGCTCCGCGAGGGCCAGGCGAAGCGTCTTCGGGAGGGCGACCTGCCGCCGCTCGACCGGCCGCTCCGCTTTGCCGTGGTGCGCGGGCGACATGAGCCGATCCTGGCGGACACCGTGGCCGATCTCCTGGGGGAGCTCCGCCGTGCCCCGAGAGCTTCCCGTGGCGGCGACGAAGCGCATGGCCCGCGGCACGGCCCCCGGGGGCCCCGGGGGCCCCGGGGGCCGGGCGGGCGCCATCGCGCGGGCCGCCGCCGCTGACGATCCCTCGGCGGACCGGCCTGGTCCACCTGGCGCTGGTCCTGGTCCAGGTGATGTTCGCGAGCCTGGCGATGGCCGGCCGCTATGTATTGCCGCACATCCCGGCGGGCGTGCTGGTCTGCCTCCGGGTGCTCGGTGCGGCACTCGTCCTCGGGATGGTCAACGCCGCCGTCGGTGGCGCCTGGGTCCGTGACCGGCGCGACTTGTTGCGCATCGCCATGCTCGGCTGGCTCGGTATCAGCGCCAATCAGACCCTGTTCCTCTACGGCCTCCGGCACACGACGGCAATCAACGCGACCATTCTCGTCACGACCGTTCCCGTGTTCACCGTGCTCGGCTCCGTCCTCGCGCGACGAGAGCCGGCCTCGCCGCTCAAGTTCGCCGGAATCGGGCTCGCGGGACTCGGGGCGATCTATCTCATCGGCCCCGACCGGATCTCGCTGGCGCCCGACGTCGCGCTCGGCAACGGCCTCATCGTGCTCGGCATGGTTTGCTATGCGGCCTACTTCATTCTCGCCAAGCCGGTGCTCGTTCGGTACGGCTCGCTCACCGTGAGCTCCCACGCCATGCTCTTCGCGGCGATCGGTGTACTGCCGTTCGGGTTCGGGTCGCTGGCGGGCACCGAATGGGCCGGTATCCGAGGGCCGGTCTGGTGGTGGGTCGCCTACATCGTGGTCTTTCCGACGATCCTCACCTATCTCCTCAACCTGTGGGCGCTCCGCCGGGCGTCCTCGAACCTGGTGGCGGCCTACATCTATCTCCAGCCGCTGTTCACGGCGGCGGTGGCGCCGCTGGTCCTGTCCGGCGAGCGCGTCACGGCGCGGGCTGCTCTCGCCGGGCTGGCGATCTTCGCGGGCCTGGCCCTCGTCATCACCGCGGAGCGCCGGCAGCAGCGGGAGATCCCGATGGAGCCGGTCGCCGAGTAATCCGACGGTCCATTGTGCACTCCGGGCGTCCGTGCTCGTCATGATGGGAGCAGTCGGTGCCCATGCTCTGCCAGCCAGTCCGTCCATCCACCGGCCGAATGGTCCTTTCAGATCAAAGTGTCACAAACACTTAGCTCACGGTTGCAATTCCGGGTTCGACGTCCATCTTTGAAACCAGCGAGCCCCTGATGCCGTATCTCTCAGCCATGGCCGACGTGCTCCCACTCGACTCGCTCCCCTCCGTCTTCTCTCCTCTCGCCAAGACCCTGCTCGACGGGTTCAGCGAAGGGGTCGTCGTGTTCGACGTCGAGGGCCGACTGCTGTACGCGAATCAGCAGGCCCGCGAAGCTCTGACGGGGATGGACCTGGCCGAGAACTCGCCTGATCTGCTTCCGCGGCTTGCCGCGATGGGCGGCCGGCTCCGGCCGCTCCGGGTGGGCTCGCTCGAGCTGGGCGAGGCCATGTTCATCCCGGGTGTGGAAGGCCCCACCACGTTGGCGGCCCGGGAAAAGGAGGCTATCGTGAAGACACTCGACGCGAACAACTGGAAGCTCGCGGAGACGGCCAAGTACCTCGGCATCAGCCGAACCACCCTCTGGCGCCGTCTCAAGGCGTATGGGCTACACCGAGACGGCCGGAGCAAATGGGCGCAAACCTCCTGAACCTGCTGTTGGTCACGTCCGTCCTTTCGCAATCGCCTCCTCCCGACTCCACCTCACCTTTTGCCAGTCAAGCCGTCCAGCAGCTGGTCGAGCGCGCCGCGGCCCGCCGCCGGCTGAGCGACGCCACGGTCAGCGACTACCAGGCGACGATTCGTTACCGGCTCTCCGTCGCCGTGGGACGGCGGCTCTGGTCCAAGGTGCCCCCGTCGGCCGTCGAGGAGCAGGTGGCGCGGGTGCAGTGGCAGCAGCCGAACGACCTCCGGGTGGACGTGATCGGCCGCCGATTCCGGTCCCGGAACGGCGCCATTCAGCTTTCGAGCGTGTGGGACCGCCCATGGTTCGTCCCGCGGGAGGTGGACGACTCGGTGCGGATCTTCAGCAACGATTTCCCCGCGACGGGCGCGCTGCACCCGCTCGCCCAGACCGGACCCGAGTGGTATCGCTACGCATTGACCGGCGACCTGACGGTGACCCCGGCCGGGGGCGGTGCGCTCCGCCTGATGCGGGTCGAGGTCACCCCCCGCCGGGCGGGTCCGGCCCTGATTGCCGGCCAGATGTGGATCGACTCGGCGACCGCGCAGGTGGTCCGGCTCACCTTCCGCTACGTCGGAACCGCGCTCTGGGTCAGGGCGGAAGAGGGCCCGCGAGGGCCGGACTCGGCCAAGGCGCGCCGGCTCAACTCCCTGGCGAACCGGGTTGTCAGCATCGACGCCGATCTCGAGTACGGTTTGCAGGAGGGGCGGTACTGGATGCCGTATCGGCAGGTGATCGCCGGGCGGGTGCGCCTCCCGGTCGTGAGCGACGTCGTGATCCCCTTCCAGGCCACCACGACGTTCGAGGACTACACCATCAACAACGGTGGCCAGCCGATTCGCTTCGAAGTGCCGCTGCCGGATACGGTCGGGCTGAGCCGTGACTCCCTGCGCGCCTGGCGCCGGGCGCGGCAGGATTCGCTTCAGGCCGAGCGGCGGGGACGGAACCGGGAGGCGGCCGACAGTCTCCGTTCGTGGGACTACGCGGACCGGTGGCCGGGCGGCCGCTACGAGCTTCATCGTCCCGCGAACGTCACCATCGAGCGCTATGACCGCTGGCCGGACTCGCTGTCGCTCGACGCCGACCCCGCCGACCTGCGCCGGCTCCGCGAGGCCGAGACGGAACTCGCGCGACTGAGCGACGCGCTGCCCGATTCGATAACGGGGCAGCCGGCGCGCGGGATCGCCTACGAGCGGCTGTCGGACGCGCTGCGCTACGACCGGGTGCAGGGGCTCTCCCTCGGTCTCGGCTACCGGCTGCGCGCGCCGGGGGCGCGCTTCGCCAACCTGTACGGCACGGTGCGCTATGGGCTGAGCGACGACCGGGTGACCGGACGGCTCAGCTTCGTGCGCGACGCACCGGGAGGGCGCGTGG
>DAIPLK010000066.1:7286-10321 GCA_036769285.1 Gemmatimonadales bacterium
TCAACGATTTCCTCGGTGGCGACGGCGTCTTCCCCGTCAATCCGCCCGTGGATGCCGGAACGCTGGGGGGAGGGTCGGCGCGCCTGAGCCATACCGGTGGTGTCCGGTGGAACCTCACGGCCGACGTGCTGGGCGGCGAGGGCCGAACGACCGGCCGGCTCCATGGTGACCTGCGGGCGGACGTGGGTGGGGGACGGGGGGCCACGCTGCGTCTGAAGGGTGGGATCGCAACCAGTCCCACGCTGCAGCAGTCGCAGTTCCGGCTCGGCGGGCTCGCCACGGTGCGCGGGTTCGACTACGGCGAGCGCCGAGGCCAGGCGTTCTGGGCGGCGCAGCTCGACGTCGCCCCCTTCGGCGGACGGCTCCGGCCGGTGGCCTTCGTGGATGCGGGCCAGGCGGCCCGGCCCGGCGACCTCTTCTCGAGCGAGGCGCTCGCCGGGGCCGGCGTCGGAGTTTCCCTGTTCGGCGGCGCGCTGCGATTCGACCTCAGCCACCCGCTCACCCCCGACAGCGGAGGCAAGGTGCGCTTCGACGTCGTCGTGCAGGCGGTGCGATGAGAGCGGTGTTCGGCCGGCGCGCGCTGGTCACCGCACTCGGGCTGGCTGCGGGCTGCACGGCCGGGGACGCCGGTGGCCTGGGCGGGCCGCGGCTGGAGGTGCGGTGGACCGGGGCGGACACGGCAGCGTTCGGGGCGCGGGCCACCGCCGAGTGGTGCGACTCGCTCAAGCTGCTGGAGATCCGGGCAATGGCGGGAGACACCGGCGTCGGGCTCGCGCTCTATCCTCGTGGCGGCATCGAGCCCGGCACCTATCCGATCCGGCGGCCCGAAGTCGCGGACACTACCCCGCCGGCTGCCGCGATCGCGCTCCGCTGGTCCTCGCAAGCGGCGGTGCGGGGATTTCGGGGGGACAGCGGCGAGCTGTCGCTCCGGCGGGTCGCTGGGGGCGCGCTCTCCGGCCGGTTCTCGGCGACGGCTCACGCCGTCTCCGGCGGCGAGCGGCTGAGTCTCACGGGATCGTTCGACGGTCTCCATGCGCGGCCGGCCGCGCGGGGTTGCGCCGCGCCGCCGCCGCCCGGCTCCGCGCCCCCGCCGCCCGCCTCCGCGCCGGATGTAGATTAGAGGCATCATGGAGAGCACCTACTTCCGCCGCGGCTTCGGACTCAAGGCCGAAATCGAAGGGCAGCTCACCGCCGATTACCACAGCGCGGTGGTCGAGAAGCTGCGGCTGGGGCAGTATCGCCTCGACGTGGGGCCGCTCAGCTTCCGACTCGCCCGGGAGTTCGGCTTCTGCTACGGGGTGGACCGCGCGGTGGACTACGCGTACGAGACCCGGCTCAAGTTCCCCGACCGGCGGCTCTTTCTCGTGGGGGAGATCATCCACAACCCGCACGTCAACCAGAGGCTCCGGGACATGGGCGTCGAGTTCCTGGCCCGGGGCGAGGACGGCGCGTTCGACTTCGGCGCGACCGGACCGGACGACGTCGTCATCCTCCCGGCGTTCGGGGTCACCATCGGCGACTTCAAGCGGCTCCGTGCCATCGGCTGCGTGCTGGTCGACACCACCTGCGGGTCGGTGCTCAACGTGTGGAAGCGGGTCGAGAGCTACGCGCGCGACGGGTACACCGCGGTCATCCACGGCAAGCACTACCACGAGGAGACCAAGGCCACGGCCAGCCAGGTGATGAAGTATCCCGGCGGGCGCTACCTCGTGCTCCTCGACATGGCCGAGGCCCGGATCGTCTGCGACTTCATCGAACATGGTGGCGATGTGGCTGCGATGGGCGCCCGGTTCGGCCAGGCGGTGTCGCCCGGCTTCGACTTCGAGCGCGACCTGCTGCGCGTGGGGATCGCCAACCAGACCACGATGCTCTCGGGCGAGTCGCTTGCGATCGCGGAGGAGTTCCGCCGCAGCATGGGGCGGCGCTACGGGGCAGGGGCGGTGGGGGACCACTTCCGCTCGTTCGACACGATCTGCTCGGCGACGCAGGAGCGGCAGGACGCCGTCCTCGCGCTCATCCAGGAACCGCTCGACGTGATGGTGGTCGTCGGCGGCTACAACTCCAGCAACACCTGCCACCTGGCGGCGCTGGTGCAGTCGAAGGGCGTTCGTACCTTCCACATCGAGGACGCGGATGGGGTGGACCCGGTGTCGGGGACGATCCGCCACCAGCCGATCGGGACCAAGCAGGAGGCGACGACCGCCGGCTGGCTCGGCGGCGGCCGCGTCATCGGGATCACGGCGGGTGCCTCGACGCCGAACAACAAGGTCGGAGAGACGATCGCTCGCATCTGCGCGCTGGCCGGCGTCGCGCAGGAGCTTCGCGCGCTGACCGCCTGAGCCTGGACCGCATGACCCTGGTGGATCTCAGCCACACCATCGTGCACGGCATGACGACGTACCCCGGGCTTCCGGGGCCGGTCATCTGCGACTTCTTGAGCCGCGAGGCGTCGCGTGGGCGGTACGCGCCCGGCGTCGAATTCCAGATCGGGAAGATCGAGATGGTGGCCAATACCGGCACCTACGTGGACTCGCCGTTTCATCGCTACGCCGGCGGGAAGGACCTGTCGCAGCTGAGGCTCGAGTCGCTCGCGGGGCTCGAGGCGGTCGTCATCCGTGGGGCGCCGGCGGCCCGAGCAATCGATCGCGACGCGTTCACCGGGCGCGACCTCGGTGGCAAGGCGGTGCTCGTCCGCACCGGTTGGGACGTGCACTGGGGGACGCCGGCGTACCTGGACGGCAACCCGTTCCTCACCGGCGAGGCGGCGGAGTACCTCGTGGGGGAAGGGGTCGCGCTGGTCGGGATCGACTCGCTCAACATCGACGCCATCGAGGACCTGGCCCGGCCGGTACATTCGGCGCTGCTCGGCGCGGAGATCCCCATCGTCGAGCATCTCTGCAACCTCGGCTCCCTGCCCGATGCCGGCTTCCGTTTCTCGGCGGTGCCGGCCAAGGTCGCCGGAGTCGGCAGCTGGCCGGTCCGCGCGTTCGCCACCCTGTAGGCTCAGTCGGTCGTTGAAACTCAGGCCTCGGGAG
>DAIPLK010000066.1:10421-12253 GCA_036769285.1 Gemmatimonadales bacterium
CCGGAGCAGGAGCTGAGCCACCAGCAAGTTGATCAGGGACGCGACGACCGAGATCCCCACGCCGAGGGCAACCTGGTCGATGGCCCGCGGCGTGATGAGCCGCGGGACCGCGGCGTAGAAGATGCTGGCCGCCGCGAGCATGATGAGCGCGCCCTCGAAGCCGCTCGAGAAGTACTCGGCCTTGCTGTGGCCGTAGCGGTGGTCGTCGTCCTCCGGTCGCGCGGCGGCGGTGAGCGCGATGAACGCCACGATCCCCGCGGCCAGGTTCACCAGCGACTCGAAGGCGTCGGAGAGGAGGCCGACCGAGCCCGTGACGTAGTACGCGTAGCCCTTGAGCCCGATGGTGGCTACGGCGGCCAGGATCGAGATGATCGCGTAGCGCTTCAGCGAGGCGCGGTCCTTCATCTACGCGGCCGCCGGCGGGAGCATTCGCAGCACCTCGGCCACGGTCAAGGGAGCGCTGCCCTCGGCGCGATTGTTGACCAGCAGGTAGGCGGGGATGCGAGTGTGCACCGCCGTCTCGACGAGGCGCACCAGATCGCGCCGAAGCGGAGGCGACGGATCCAGAATCCGGTCATACGGGGCGAACGCATCCACCGCCTCGTCGTAGGTGCGCCCGGGGCGGAGCAGCGCCCGGGCCACGAGGAACGGTCCCGACACGGCCCCCGGCAGATCGAGCTGGTCGCCGATCGGCGGCATGCGGGTCCAGGAGTTGAAGACGTGGGCCACACCGTGCTCCCGCAGGACCGCGAAGTACATGGGGGTAAGGAATTCCTGGTTCCGGAGCTCGACCGCGTACTTCCCCTCGCGCGGGAGCGCCGCAAAGAACTCGTCGAGCCGGGCGGCGAACTGCTCGGCCGTCACCCCGCTGCCTCTGCCGATGGTCTGGAATTCGAAGACGAACGGACCGGCGTGGTCGGCGAAGTGCCGCTGGTACGGCTCGTAGACCGCCTCCAGGAACAGCTCGGGATTGAGGAAGTCGGGGTTGACCTGGCCTGCCCGGGCCTTGTCCTGCGCCTTGCTGAAGGTGTGCACCGTGAGCTGGTTCCACACCTTGCTGACGCAGGGGAAGCCGCGCGGCAGGTGCTCGGCGTAGGAGGTGAGCACGGCGTCGGTGGGCGGCGCGTAGAAGCTGGAGTCGATGCCGACGGTTCGGAAGAGGGGGAACCTGGCGTACTCCTCGAGCATCCTGGCCGACGCGCCCCGTCCCTGGTAGTCCCGATGGTACACGAGTCCTTTCCAGCCTGGGTAGTTCCACGAGGACGCGCCGAAACGGACTTCCGCCGGCAGCCGGGTGGCAAGCGCCCCCAAGTCCTCCATTATCTCGGCACGATCCGGAATACCCGTCCCTCCGCGCTCAGCACGTAGAGCTCGCCGGCAGCGTCCTCCCCGAAGCTCGGCACCGCGCCTCCCGGCGCGAGGGTGGGCCACTGCTGCGGCTCGGCCGCCTGCCCGTTCTCCAGCCTGAAGCTCCGCACCCAGCCCCGGCAGTAGTCGGCGTAGAAATAATGCCCCTGCAGGGCGGGAATGGCAGCGCCCCGGTAGACGAACCCGCCGGTCACCGAGCAACCGTCGTCGTGCGGGTACTCCAGCACGGGCAGCGTGAACCGGCTCGGGTCGCAGCCGGCATCGGCGTAGCAATGGCGCCCCTCCATCTGGTTCCAGCCGAAGTTCGCGCCCCGGCCCGCCCCGGCGGCCGCGGTGACCACGTCCACCTCCTCCCACGCGTTCTGGCCGACGTCCGCGATGTAGAGGTCACCGGTGCCCCGGTCGAACGTGAAGCGCCATGGGTTCCGGAGCCCGATGCTCCAGATCTCCCCCCGCGCGTCGGT
>DAIPLK010000066.1:12353-13851 GCA_036769285.1 Gemmatimonadales bacterium
GCCGAGCAGACCCTGCTCGCTGCCGGTCGACACCCGGCCGGCCAGATCCAGGAAGGGCGCGGGCAGCAGGGCCCCGTCCTTCACGATCCGGATGGCGCCACCCTTCTCCACGATGAACAGGCGGCTGTTGTCGCCCGGCGGCGCGGTCAGGTAGAGCGGAAAGCTCAGGCCGGTCGCCACTTCCTGCAGGCCGACCGGGATGGTGCCCCCGGGTGGATCGGGCGCGGTGCCGTCGCCGGACCCGCAGCCGGCAGCGGGAGCCGATCCGAGCAGAGCGAGAATGAGGGGAAGGATGGACATGCGGCCCATGCAGAGTCCTTTCATGTGGCGGGACCTCTCCGTGCCCGGCTGGACACCTTCGCCAGCATGCGCTCCAGCCGATCCAGCTGGGTCACCGTGAGCGTGACCGCGCCGAACTCCTCCTCGACCTTCCCCCGAAAGATGAACGGTCCCTGATCGAACAGCACGTGACCGCGCTCGCGGTAGACGTCCGGAAAGAGCACGGTCTCGATGAGCCCGTCGCCGTCGTCGAAGGTGGCGAACTCCATCGGCTCATCCTTCAGGGTGTGAACCGGCTTGGCGGTGGTGAGCATTCCGGCGGCCAGCACGTGCTGGCCGACATGCCGGTGCAGCTCGGTGCTGGGGCAGAGGCGGAACCGCCGGAGCTCGTCCGCGTAGAGCCGCATCGGGTGCGCGTCGGTAGTGAAGCCGAGGGCGGCGTGCTCCTCGCGCCGCCGCCGGTCGGGACCGTACTCCTTGAGCGCGGGCACCGCGGGCGGCAGCTGGTCGAACCAGTCGCCCGCGCGGGCATCGGGCGAGTGGGCGGGCTCGGCGGTCGCGTCCACCAGCCAGAGCAGCATCGGGCGGGTCCAGCCGCCGGCGATCGAGTCCAGCGCGCCGACCTTGATCAGGGCGCGGAGGTCGGCGGGCGCGAGGCCGGTGCGGGCGCGGAGGTCGGTGAGGCTCGTGAAGGGCTCAGGGTGACTCGGGGGCGAGCCTCCATCCCGCGCCGCCAGCAGCCGCTCCACCCCCTCCGCCGACAGCTCCTTCACGAACTGCAACCCGATCCTGAGCTCCCGCCCCCGCCCCGTGCACCGGAACTCGCTCGCATTCACGTCCGGCGGCAGCACCGTCAGCCCCATCCGCATCGCCTCGGCCACGTAGGCGAATGGATGATAGAACCCGCCCCCGTTGGCTAGCACCCCCGCCATGAACTCGGCCGGGTAGTGTGCGCGCAGGTAGCAGGAATGTTGCGCCACCTGGATGTACGATGCCGAGTGCCCCTTGCAGAAGCTGTAGCCCGCGAACGACATGATCATCGCCCACACCCGCTTGGCCGTCTCCACGTCGCGGCCGAGCCTGAGCGCGCCGGCGAAGAACTCCTCGGCGTAGCCGGCGAGCTGCTTGGCCGGGCGCTTCTTGGAGAGCGATTTCCGGAGCCCGTCGGCGGTGGCGAGCGGCATCCCGGCGAAGGCGGCGCAGACGTTGACCACGTCCT
>DAIPLK010000178.1:0-4242 GCA_036769285.1 Gemmatimonadales bacterium
CGGCGGAGACCAGCAGCATCGACACGACAGGGATGTACACGCGTACGGAGTCCCGCTCGATCCGGATGTCTCCCGGCAGCCGCCCGAACCATGCCAGTGCGCCCGACCAGACCAGGAGCCCGACCAGCACGAGCCCCAGACCAATGGCCACCAGCACCGGTCCGGGCGAGCTTGGCGTCACTCGATCAGCCCCGAGCGAACGGCGTGGATGAAGTCGGTGTTGGCCGGCGTGCCGCCCGCCGCCCGGATCGCGGACGCGATCTGCCCGCGGTGGTAGGAGCCGTGCAAGACGACGTGCGTCAGGATGTCGCCCACGGTGCTGGTCCAGAACTCGCCCTTGGTGTTCCGGTACCCCACTCCGTCGCCCAGCCCGTCCTGGTCGAGCGTCTCCAGCCAGCCGGACCAGTCGCCCTGCAGCTCGGCCAGCTCCACCGCGCACTCGTCCAGGTCGAGATCGGGCCAGACCGGCATCGTGGGCGGCTCCTGCCGGAGCCGGGCCAGCCACAGCCGCTCCGCGGCGACGATGTGGGCCAGCCAGCCTCGTGCGTGATCCGGGGCCGGGGCTGACCGCAGGGAGGCCAGCGCCGCGGCGTTGGCCCACGCGTCATGCTCGAACAGTCGGCGGAATCGCATCACTTCGGGGCTCATGACGCGTGCTCCTCTCGGTGCGCGGAGGCGAGCGCCGCTCGGACGTTCCGCCGCATCCCGGCGAGCCCCGGCCGCTCGAACGCGGTACCGCCGTAGCGGCGCCGGAACTCGTCGTCGTCCATCGTCTCGAAATACGTCTCGTCCACGCCGGCGAGCGAGTGGTGCGGCTGAAGCTCGGGCACAGCGGTGGGATCGGCGAAGCGCTGATTCCACGGGCACACGTCGTTGCAGATGTCGCAGCCGAACGCGTAGCCCGCCATGCCGGCGACGAGCGGCTCGGGAATCGGGCCCCGTTGCTCGATCGTGAGATAGGAAATGCAGCGAGTGGCATCCAACACACGCGGCTCGACGAACGCGGCCGTCGGGCAGGCGTCGAGACAGCGGGTGCAGCTGCCGCAATGGTCTTCGGTGGACGGCGGATCGGGTGGCAGCGGGAGGTCGGTGAAGATCGTCCCGATGAAGCAGAACGAGCCGGCACCGGGCCGGATGAGCATCGTGTTCTTGCCGATCCAGCCGAGCCCTGCGCGCTGGGCCAGCTCCCGCTCGGGGACCGGGCCGGCGTCGACATAGGCGTGCGCCACCCGGGCCCCGCGCTCGAGCAGAAAGTCGGCCAGCGCCTCGAGACGCCGACGCGTTATGCGGTGATAGTCCTCGCCCCTGGCGTACTTGGCGACGCGCGGCGCCACCAGATCCGCGCCTGCGTCGGGCCAGTAGTAGTTCTCGAGCAGCACGACCACGGCGAGCGACTCGGGGACGTTGATGCGGGGATTCTTTCGCCGCCTGGCCTGCCGGTGGAGGTACCGCATGGTGCCGGCGTAGCCCTTGGCAAGCCAGGCATCCAGCACGTCGCCGTGCGGCGTGGGGCTCGGGTCGGTGATGCCGCATGCCAGAAACCCGAGCTCGAGCGCGCGTGCCTTGAGCTCAGCGGCCAGGCTCACGGCGACGGGGCGGGAGGGCCAGCCGGACGAAGCGACGCACCGAGCGCCTGGACGTCCTCGGTAATCAGCCGGGCGCCGCGGCTGTAGGTGAGGTACGACCACGCCCACTGGAGCAGCACCAGCACCCGGTTGCGGAAGCCGATGAGGAAGAAGACGTGCACGAAGATCCAGATGAGCCAGGCCAGCAGGCCGCTGAAGTGCAGCTTCCAGATGTCCGCGACCGCCTGGCCGCGCCCGATGACCGCGAGCTGGCCCTTGTCCCAGTAGCTGAACGCGCGCCGCGGCCGCCCCGCGAGGTCGCCCTCGATGACGCGCGCCGTGTACTGGCCCATCTGGATCGCCACGGGGCAGATCCCGGGCAGCGTGCCAGCCTCCTGATGGTTGAACGCAGCCGCATCGCCGAGGACGAACACCTCCGGGTGGCCGGGGATGGTGCAGTCGGGCTCGACGATGGCTCGGCCCATCGGGTCGAGGGGGGCGCCGAGGCTCTTGAGGATCGGGCTCGCGGTGTTGCCGGCCGCCCACACGACCGTCTGGGTAGGAATGGTCCAGCCGGCCGCGCGTACCCACCCCGGGCGGATGTCAGTGACCATCGTCTCCGTCCGCACTTCAACTCCGAGCCGGCGGAGCTCCAGCTTGGCCTCGTCGCTCAGGCTCTCGGGATACGAGGGCAGCAGCCGGGGCCCGCCCTCGAGCAGCATCACCGTTGCTTCCCCCGGATCGATGCGCCGGAAGTCGCGCCGCAGGGCGTGGCGGCGGATCTCGGCCACGGCGCCGGCCATCTCCACGCCGGTGGGTCCGCCGCCTACGATCACGAAGGTGAGATACGCATGCCGGCGGACCGGGTCGGTCTCCCGCTCCGCGCGCTCGAACGCGACCAGCACCCGGCGGCGGATCTCGAGCGCGTCTTCCAGGCTCTTGAGCCCGGGGGCGAGCGGCTCCCATTCGTCGTGCCCAAAGTACGAATGGCGGGCGCCGGTGGCCACGATGAGGTAGTCGTAGGACGCGGCCCCGCCGTCGGTGAAGTGGACCCGGCGCTCCTGCACGGCGATCGAGGACGCCTCCGCGAGCAGCACCTCCGTGTTGTCGGCGGCCCGGAGGATCGAACGGATGGGGGAGGCGATGTCGCTCGGGTTGAGCCCCGCCGTCGCGACCTGATAGAGCATCGGCTGGAAGAGATGGTGATTGCGGCGGTCGACGACGGTCACGCGCACGGGCGCGTCGGCGAGAGTCCTGGCCGCGTACAATCCCGCGAACCCGCCTCCGAGAATGAGCACGTGCGGCAGGCTCGTTGTCTCCCGCGTTTCGGTCACCGGATCTCCCCTCGGTTCTAGAGTCCCAGCGTCTCGCGGCGCCACCGCGCGAAGCGGACGACGTCGTCGGCCGGCGGCACGGCGGCCTCGTCGGCATACGCCGTGTACATCCGCCAGCGCAGGTAGGCCCGGTCGGGTAGGGGCAGGAACGGGGGCTGCGCCCACCACCGGCGTCGGCGGAAGGCCCAGGCGGTCCGGAGCAGGTCGGCCGCCAGGCGTGGATTGAGCAGTCCACGCCAGAAGAGCACGGCGGTGAGTGACATCCAGGACCCGGGCTCGGTCATGGCCGAAGTATAGACCCGTCATCCCGAGCGAAGCGAGGGATCTTGGCTCTATATTGTGCTCCATGCCATTGGCCGCCCCGGCTCCGCCCCGGGACTACCGCGCGGAGTTCCCGATCTTCCGCCGCTCCATCTATCTCAACAGCTGCTCGCTGGGCGCGCTGTCCACCCGGTCGCGCGCGCTGCCGGCCTCCGGCCCAGCGTGGCCGCCGCTCCAGAGGACCGGACTGCGATCGTGATGCTCCCGAGCCCGGACCCCTCAGCCGCCGTCCGCCGACTGGCGGAGCGCGGGATCGTGGCCGACAGCCGCCCGGGCCACCTGCGGATTTCGCCCTACTTCTACAACGTCCCGGACGATCACCGGGCTGCCATCGAGTGCCTGACCCGTGACCAATAGCCCCTACCGGCACCTGGCCGACAAGAAGCTGCCCACCGAAGACGAGCAGCTGCTCGAAAGCCGGCCGCCGCTGCGGCCCGAGCAGCTGTTCCAGAAGTCGGACTCCTGGCGCGTGCTCCGGATCATGGGGGAATTCGTGTGGGGGTTCGACAATCTGGCCGACGTGATCGACGGAGTGACGATCTTCGGCTCCGCGCGCACGACGCCCACCGACCCATACTACGCGAAGGCTGTGGAGACGGCGATGCTGCTGGCGCAAGCCGGCATCCCGGTGCTTACCGGCGGCGGGCCCGGGATCATGGAGGCGGCCAACCGGGGGGCCAAGGAAGCGGGCGGCCTTTCCATCGGCTGCAACATCGAGCTGCCGTTCGAGCAAGGAACGAACCCGTTCCTGAGCCGCAGCCTCAACTTCAAGTTCTTCTTCGTCCGGAAAACGATGTTCGTCAAGTACGCCACCGCCTTCATCGTCTTCCCCGGCGGCTACGGCACGCTCGACGAGTTGTTCGAGGCGCTCACGCTGATTCAGACCGGAAAGGTCAAGCACTTTCCGGTGATACTATTCGGCAGCGTGTACTGGGCGGGGCTGGTGGAGTGGCTCACTCGCACGGTGGCCGAGGAGCGCAAGATCAATCCGACGGACCTGCTGCTCTTCCGCGTCACCGACG
>DAIPLK010000179.1:0-4208 GCA_036769285.1 Gemmatimonadales bacterium
CGCTTCACCTTTCCCGGTACGGAGCGAGCGTGGCGAGGTGCGAGGCCAGCGCCAGTGTCATCGAGTCGAAGGACGCCTCGAACTCGCTGAAATCGAGGTCCTCCAGCTCGAGCGTGTCGGTCAGCACGACGTGGTCGCCCTCGAGGCCGTAGGAGCCGTGCACCAGCTCCCGCGCGTTGTACTCCAGCAGCTGCCGAAACAGCTCGCTCCGCCGGGGCTCGCTCGCCGGCAGCTCCATGACACGCACCCGTAGGATGACCACCGGCGGCGCGTAATGCACCACCACTTCGGCATCGTCCGGAGTACGGGCGAGCCAGAGGTTGGGTTCGATCTCCATGACCGTCAGGCTGCCGCCGCCGAGCCGGTCCAGAAACGACTGGATGTCTTCTCGCGTGATCATCTGTGTACCCCCCCGGGCAGCTGGACGGCCTCCCGCGCCTGCGCCAGCATACGCTCGGCAAAATCTAACCGCTCCTCCAATTCGGCCAATCGGGCGCGGAGCTGGTCCACCTCGGCGGCGACTGTCGGATCCTCGGCGGCCCCAGCGTGGCCCCGGATGCGCTCCGCGAGTGCGGCGCCGATCGGTCCCCGGAAGATCTTCACCAGTGCCACGCTCAACGCCACCGCAATCACCACGTCCTGCCCCTGCAGCTCCATAATCCCGCCCTCCTACCGTTGAAGCCGGTCGGGCTCCCGGGTCTGTGCCAGCAGCCGCTCGGTAAAGTCGAGCCGATCCTCGAGCTCGGCAATCCGCCCTTGCAGGGCATCCACGTCACCCAGCCGATGGTGGAGCTGCTCGACCTCGGCGCGGAGCGCGGCGTCCACCGTCCCCCGGCCTTCCAGCCGCCGGGCCAGCGCGCGGACGATCGGCCAGAGCACGATCGTCGCCGCCGTCATCACCATGAGCACGATCATCACGATCGCCCCTGGTTCGGCGTTCAGGAGCAGCAGATTGGGGTCGAACGGGGGCGAGGGCGGCGACGGGGGGATCGCCTGGAGCATGATCATGGCCGCCCTCCTGACCCGAGCTCGTCGGGCTGCCGCTCCTGCAGCAGGACGCGCTCCGTGAAGTCCACCCGCTCCTCCAACTCCGCCATTCGGGCGCGCAGGTCGGCCAGCTCGGCCTCCTGTGCCGCGTCGGCGGAGCCCATCCCGCCGAGCCGGTGGGCAATCGCCTCGCCTATCGGGCCACGGGCGATGCGCACGACCACCCATGCCGATGTCACCAACGACGCCATGATGATGGCGAACAGCTGATCCGAACCCACTATCCCGCTCCCAGCTTCCCCGACTCCTGCCGCTGCGCCAGGAGCCGCTCCGCAAAGTCCACCCGCTCGTGCAACTCGGCCACTTCGGCGCGGAGCGCATCAATGTCGGCGAGGAGTTCAGGGTCCTGCGCAATCCGGACACCCTGATTCCTGATGCGCTCCGCCAGGGCCTTCCCGACCGGGCTCACGGACAGGAGGAACAGCGTACCTCCCCCGAAGATGAACGTGACCGCCAGTACACCTTCCATATCCATCCCTTTGGCTCTCCAGGGTCGCCCTACGACGCGACCCGGAACAATGTTTCAGGACGCAACGCCTGATACGGGAGGGAAGAGGGTCAGACTAGTTCGACCGCCTCGATCGCCCCGAGCGAAACGGCGATCTCGGTCTCGTCGTCGCTACCGGCCGGACGGAGGTACACCTCGTGCGCGGTGACGTGGGTGTCCACGCTCATTGGGATGCCGATGACCTCGGTCCGGTCGGTGGTCGTGATGCGGACGGCCTGCTCGTGTCCGCCGGCATAACCAAGGAGCGCGACGATGTCTTCGTAGGTCATGGGGTCCCCAGGAAGGTGGGACCCCTAATGTAGGGCTTGCACCGGCGCGCCCGCAACGCGGTCCGCCCGCCCGCTCAGGGCCCGGCGGCGGCGCGCTCGTCCGGCACTGGCGCGGGGGCCAGCAGGTGTTGATCGAGGTAGCGGGTCATGAGGGAGAACAGGTGCAGCGTGGTGTTCCTCCCCTGACAGATGCAGTGGGTCCGGTTGGGGTATTCCATCATCTGGAACGGCTTGTTGGCCGCGACCAGGGCGTTGATCAGCAGCTCGCTGTTCTGGAAATGGACGTTGTCGTCGCCTCCGCCATGAACGAGTAGCAGATCCCCGCGGAAGCCCTTGACGTAGCTGATCGGCGAGCCGCGATCGTAGCCCTCCCGATTGTCGCTGAGGAGGCCATTGAACCGCTCCGTGTAGACGTTGTCATAGAGCGACCAATGGGTCACCGGCGCGACCGCGACGCCGGCGCGGTAGATCTCCGGATGCTGGAACAGCTCGTTGAGGGTCATGAACCCGCCGTAGCTCCACCCCCAGATCCCCACTCGGGCGGCGTCCACGTAGGGCCGCTGCAGGAGCGCGCGCGCCGCCGCGGCCTGGTCGCGGGTCTCGAGGACGCCGAGTTGGCCGTATACCGCCTTGCGCCAAGCGCGCCCCAGCGGCGCGGGCGTGCCCCGGTTGTCCACGATGGCCACGAGGTAGCCCTTCTGGGTGAGCATCGTGTGCCAGAGATAGTACCCGCCCCAGATGTCCTCGACCTCGGTGTCTCCCGGACCGCCGTAGAGGAAGAAGAGCAGCGGGTACTTCCGAGTCGAATCGAAGTCGACCGGCTTCATCAGCAGCCCCGGCATCTTGGACCCGTCCTCGGCCGGGAGCGAGAGCCATTCGGCCGAGCCTCGACGGAGCCGGGCCACGCGCCCCCGCAGGCGCGCGTTGTCGACCAGGGTCCGAATGACCTGATGGCCCGGGAGACGGATGAGCCGCACCACCGGAGGGTTGCCGAGGCTCGAATAGGTCTCGATGGCGTACTTGTGGTCGGGGGAGGGATCGTACGCGTGCGTCCCGGGCTCGTCGCGCGGACTGATCCGCTGGGAGGTCCCCTTCCCGTCCAGCCGGGTACGGAAGAGGTACCGCTGCGCCGGGTTGTCCGGCGAGGCCACGTAGTAGAGCCAGCCGCCCTTGTCGTCGATCCCCTCGGTCTCCAGCACGTCGTAGGCGCCCCTGGTCACGAGCCGCACCGACTTGCCGTCCCGGGACACGGTGTAGACGTGTTTCCAGCCGTCCCGCTCGCTGACCCAGGTGAACTGCTTGCCCCCGCGGAGCCAGACCACGTCGTCAACGACGTCCACCCAGGTGGAGTCATGCTCGGTGAGCACCGTGCGCACCGCCCCCGTGCGGGCGTCGCCGAGGATGACCGTGTTGGTGTTCTGCAAGCGGTTCAGGCGTTGCAGGATGACCTCGTCGGAGCCGGCGGCCCAGTCCATCCGCGGGATGTAGTGCTCCCGCGGATCGCCCGCGATCTCGAGCCAGCGGGTCTCGCCGCCGGCCGCCGGGACGATTCCGACCCGCGCCGCGGAGTTCTCCTCGCCAACCTTGGGGTACTGGATGGGGATCACTCGCGAGTACAGCGAGTCGGTGTTGTTTATGAGGTTGAAGTCCCTGACCCGGTCGGCATTGAGCTGCCAGTATGCGATGCTCCGGCCGTCCGGACTCCAGCGCCAGCCGTCGGCATAGTAGTTCATCAGCTCTTCTTCATACACCCAATCGAAGGTCCCGTTGATCAGGGTGCGGGAGCCGTCGGTCGTGAGTGCCGTGATGCCACCCGACGCGAGATCCTCGACGTAGAGATTGTTCTCGCGGACGTATGCCACTCGTCCGCCGTCAGGCGAGAACTTCGCGAACATGAGGGTGGACGGCTTGGCCTCGCGCCCCCCGAGCTGCCGGAGCTGGCCGCTGGTGCGGTCCAGGACCCAATAGTCCCCGCGGGTGTTCAGGCGCCAGACCGGCTGCGTGTTGGTGAACACCAGCAGCATCCGGCCGTCGGGCGACCAGGCGTAGTCTTCCACGTCGAGCGGGGCCTCCGCGCCCTTCGGCGTCAGCTCGCGCGTCGCGACCATCACCTCGCGCCGGCCGGTCTCGACATCGTAGCGCACGAGATCATGGCCCTGTCCATCGGCGCCGGGCTCGAGTGTGGTGTACGCGGCCCCGTCGCCCAGCCACCGGGAGGGCCCGAACGGCTGGGACGCGAACTCCGGCGAGCCGTAGATCCGCGTCAGCGTGAGCAGGCTGGAATCGGCCTGCTGGGCCGGCGCGGCTTGGGCGACCACCAGCACGAGAGCGGCGAGCGAGGTGACAACCTGGCGATGGATCACGAGTTATCCCGGTGAGGCGTT
>DAIPLK010000180.1:0-4178 GCA_036769285.1 Gemmatimonadales bacterium
AGTGGGGACGGCGCACTGCCACGGTCACCTCGCTGCCCTTCGTGGACCCGGAGAAACGGATCCCGGTACAGTCCGTTCTGCCGGGGACGTGAGGCCGCCTTGATCCCGCGGCCACCGCGAAATCGAGGAGCGAGCCGGCCAACGCCCGGCCGCTACTCCACCCAGTCCGCGATGAAGATGTTCGTCTCCCCCTGGAGCACCGCGTGGCTCGAGGTCGGACTCCACGAAAAGGGAGCGGCTCGCTGGTGACGCCGCGACCGGCACGGATGCTTGGGCGCGCGCGCCGGCTCCCCGGCCTGGTCCGCCGTACGTGGGGGGCGCTGGGACCGGGCCTCATCGCGGGCGCCGCGGACGACGACCCATCGGGCATCGCGACCTATTCGGTCGCCGGCGCGCAGCTGGGGATCGGGCTGCTGTGGACGGCGCTCATCACCTGGCCGCTCATGGCCGCCGTGCAGACGATGTGCGCCCGCATCGGCATGGTGACCGGCCGGGGCCTGATGGGTGCGCTCCGCCGGAAGTTCCCGCGCCGAGTGCTCGCCTCGGCGGCCGCGGCGCTGCTGATCACCAACACGATCAACATCGGAGCGGACCTCAGCGGGATGGCCGACGCGGCCGAGCTCCTCGTCGGCGTGAACTCGCATGTGTGGGTGGTGTTGTTCGGCGCCGGGATCGGCTGGGCGACGATCCGCCTTCGGTACGCCCTGATCGCCCGGGCGCTCAAATGGCTGGCCCTCGTACTGTTCGCCTACGTGATTGCCGGCGTCCACATCCGGCCGCCGTGGCACGAGGTGCTCCGCGCCACGTTCGTTCCGTCGACCCCCTCGGACCACACCGGGTGGGCCACCCTGGTGGCGATCCTGGGGACCACGATCAGCCCCTACCTCTTCTTCTGGCAGGCGTCGCAGGAGGTCGAAGAGGAGAAGGCCCTCGGTCGTCACACGCTGGTAGAGCGGCGGGGAGCCTCGCCCGGGGAACTGCTCCGTCGCAAGCTCGACGTTGGGGTCGGGACGTTCTTCTCGAACCTCGTCATGTTCTTCATCATCCTGACGACCGCCTTCACCCTGCACTCGAACGGCATCACCGAGCCGGGCACGTCCCGGGAGGTCGCCGAGGCGCTGCGGCCGCTCGCGGGCAGATTCGCGACCCTGCTCTACACGCTCGGCATCGTGGGAACGGGGCTGCTGGCCATCCCCACGCTAAGTGGCTCGGCGGCCTATGCCCTCGCGGAGCTGTTCGGGTGGCGGCAGGGGATGGACGAGCACTTCTCCCGCGCTCCGGCGTTCTACATGGTCGTGACTACCGCCATGGCCTCGGGCGTCGCCATGGACTTCGCCAACGTCAACCCCGTCAAAGCCCTGTATTGGTCGGCGGTCATCAACGGACTGCTCGCGCCGTTCCTGCTCGCCGGTATCCTCCTGGTGGCGTCGGACCGCACGCTGATGCTGCAGCAGCCCAGCTCCGCGCTCGGCCGCCTCACCGTGGGTGCCACGACCGTGCTCATGGTCGTCGCGGCCATCGCCATGTTCGTGGTGTGACCCGCGGATTACATCCGCACTCGCTGATCCGCCGGGGCGGCGCTCGCCAGGATGTCGCGCCGGAGGCGCGCGGCCGTCCGCAGCACCCGCACCGGGTAGCGATAGCACCGAGGCGTGTTGGCGCCGCGCACACAGCCGTTGTAGCGGCGGAGGGCGACCGTGATCGAGCGGCTCCGGACCAGGTACACGTGCAGGATCCGGGCGCCGTGGCAGATGTTGGCGTCCACGGTCATCAGGTCGGCCGACTCGCAGCCGTAGCTGCCCGCGTGGATCGGCATGACCTGCATGAGGCCGATGGCGCCCTGGCTGCTCACCGCCACCGAGTCGAGCTGGCGGTTCTCCACCAGTAGCACCGCCGCGAGCAGGCTTGGGCTCATGCGGAGCCGTCCCGCCTCCCGAGTCACCGCCCAGGCCGCCCGCTCGGCGAGCTCGGGGTTCCGGGTGCGGCGCGCGATCGCTCGCGTCAGCGGCTCGTGCGCCAGCCTCGCGGTCACGGCGAACTCGAGCGCCATGCTGTCCACGCGCACGCGCGGGGCCGGCGCTCCCACGGCGGCCGGAGCCTTGGTCGCAGGACCCTTAACCGCCGGAGCCTTCCCCACCGGGCCCTTCCCCGGCTGGACCTTCGTCGCCGGGGCCTTCGCGAGCGCCGCCGGCTTCCGCCGCGACCCGGCGGCCAGCTTCTGCGCCGCCGCGGTCGGCGTCGCCGCGGCCGGCCCCGAGCCACGCAAAGCGACGCCCGCGACGTCGGACGTGGCCGCCGGGTCGGGCAACGGCGTCGGGAAGGCGATCTCGCCGCGCGCGCCCCCGCACGCCGAGCTCACGAGCGCGAGCACGGCCACCACGGGAGCAAGCGAACGGCGACTGCCGGAGCGGAACGCCAATGGGTCTCCTGTCGAGGACGTCAACAGGATCGTCCGCACCCGGCGGGGCATCAAGTGTGAGAAAGCTGTTCGCGAAGTGAAAGGCGACAGTGGGGCCCGAGATGCATTCTCGTGCCACCCCGCAACTCCGGACCAGGCGCACCAACGGGCTCGAACGGGGCCGCGAGTGCAGCGGCTGGCACGTTCCCGGCAGGGCTCGAATCGTTACAAACTGAGGGTCATCAAGCGGCTCGCGCACGGGCCTGCATCAGCGCCGTCCGTTTCACTCCTGCCGGTCGAGCGCGAGCAGGCTGTCCCACACCGCGAGCGCCGGTTTGGCTCCGAGCGCGCTGTCCACCAGTCCGAGGTGCGCAAACAGGGGGAGGATCGAGCCGGGTGGAGGCGGCGCAGCGGAGAGGTCGAGATCGGTGAACGTGATCTGGAACAGGGCGATCGCGCCCGCGCGGTCGAGGATCTGCGCCTGCCGCCGGATATATCGCGCCTGGAGTTCGGGCGTGCTGGCCACCGCGCCCGCCGGCACCGAGGGCCACCCGCCCTCGAGCACCAGCTCGGGCAGCGGATTGCCCTCGACGAGACGACTGTAGTAGTCGAGCGGGATGCTCTCGGGCTCGGCATAGCCGCCGAGGAACGGGTAGGAGGACAGGCCCAGCGCATCCACGAACGGGAAGTCGGCCCGGTCCTGCGCGATGCCGACAAACCCGGTGCCTCCCTGCAGGCCGCCCCAGGCGACTTCCACCTGCACGCTCACGGCCAGCCGCGCGGACGTCCCTCGAGCACGGAGATCTCCCGCCGCCGCGGCGGTCATCGCCACCACGGCCGCATACACCGCCCCCGGTGTGGCCGCCCGAATGAGGTTGGTCTCGGCGGCGAGGCTCAGAAACTCGGGGTGCAGGATGGTGTCGACCGCATTCACGTACTCGCGGTAGAGGGCCTGGATGGCGGGCTCGGTGATGCTCCGTCCGGCCGCGAGGAGCGTGGGGTCCTCCTGCGCGCGGTTGAGTCCGTCGGTCACGTCGAGCGCCACGGCGATCGGCTGACCATGGCCGCGGTAGAAGTTGGCCAGCGGCAGGCGGACGGTGCGCACCTCCGCCGCCGCCGATACGCCGTCGAGCAGGGCCTGCCACGGGATCGAGAGCTGGATCAGGGCGGCGTCGGAGTGCTGGGTGGCGAGCGTCAGCGTCGGCAGCACAAGCGCGGTGTCCGGCCGCGGGGGAATGGCGGAGAAGCCCATCAGGTAGGATCGGGTGGGGCGGCCGGGGCCGGACGGGTCGGAGCCGCATGCGCCGAGCAGGATGCCCAGGGAAAGCGCGATCGGTACGAGGAGCCGGTGCGGCACATTCGTCCTTGGTGCGGGCGTTGATGAAACAGGCGCGCGGGCGAGAGCGAGGTCAGCGGGACCCCGCGGGCCTACTCCACCCAGTCCGCGATGAAGATGTTCGTCTCCCCCCGCTCGCGCCCGTGCCGGTTGGAGGCGAACACCAGCCGCCGCCCGTCCGGGCTGAACATCGGGAAGCCGTCGAACTCGGCGCTCGTCGTCACGCGCTCCAGCCCGCTCCCGTCCACGCCCACCAGGTAGAGATCGAAGTTGCGGCTCCTCGTATCGGGATGGTTCGACGCGAACACGATCCGCCGCCCGTCCGGATGGAAGAACGGCGCGAAGCTCGCGGCGCCCAGCGTGGTCACCTGCCGCGGGTTGCTCCCGTCGGCGTCGGCCACCCAGAGCTCGAGGCGGGATGGCCGCACCAGCCGCCGGGCGAGG
>DAIPLK010000067.1:0-13641 GCA_036769285.1 Gemmatimonadales bacterium
CCGGCAGCAGCGGGCCGAAGCCGGCGTGCTGGCGCGCCTTGCTGCTGGTCAGGCTGATGGCGCCGGTGGAGCGGCCGTGGAAGGCCCCCCGGAAGGCGATGATCGCCGTGCGCCGGGTGGCGTACCGGACGAGCTTGATGGCGCCCTCGGTGGCTTCGGTGCCGGAGTTGGTGAGGAAGACGCGCTTCTTGCTCGAGCCGGGCGCGAGACGAGCCAGCCGCTCGCACAGCGCCGCCATCCCCTCGTAGTAGAAGTCGGAGCCGCAGATGTGCAGGAACCGGTCCGCCGCCTCCTTGACCGCGGCCACCACCTTCGGGTGTCCATAGCCGGTGGACGAGACGGCGATCCCCGCCATGAAGTCGAGGTACCGGTTGCCGTCCACGTCTTCCACCATGACGCCCTGCCCGCGGGAGACGACCAGCGGATACTCCTTGATGTAGCAGCTGGAGGTCCATGCTTCGTCGCGCTCGACGATGGCACGCGCCCTCGGGCCCGGCGGGGGAACGACGATCCTGGGGTAGTCTGGCACTGCGGCTCCGTGTGTGTGCTGGAGTTTGCTAGGAGTCACTCTGAGCCCTTCGCTGCGCTCGGGGCAGGCTCCGCGAAGGGGGCATGCCTTGTGGCATGGCTCCTCCGCTCCGCTCAGCGGGACTCGGTGATTGCCCGCGCGGGCTCCTCGATCACCGTTCTGCTCTGCTCGCGCGCGAACTGGGCCACGTAGTACGGTCCGCAGCCCCCCTTGCCGGTGGATCCCGACCCCTTCCACCCGCAGAACGGCTGCGCGCCGGGCCAGGCGCCGGTCGTGGCGCCGGTCCGCTTGTTGGCGTAGCAGACGCCCGCCTCGATCTCGTCGAAGAACCGCTCGACCTCCGTCGGATCGCCCGAGAAGATCCCCGCAGTGAGTCCGTACTCGACCTGGTTGGCCTGGGCCAGCGCCTGGTCGAGGCTTCCGACCTTGCCCACCGCGAGGACCGGCGCGAACAACTCCTCCTGGAACAGTGAGCTCTCGAGCGGCAACAGCGCCACCGTCGGGGCGACGAAATGGCCGCGGTCGAAGATGCCGCCGGTCAGACGCCCGCCGCCGTGCAACACGACTCCTTCCTCGCGCGCCTGTGCCACGGCCCGGTCGTAACGGTCCACCGCGCGCTGGTTGATGACCGGACCGAAGAAGATGTCCCGCTCCGTGGGGTCGCCCATGCGCATGGCGCGCGTGCGCTCGAGCAGCCGCTCGACGAACGGCGCGGCCACCTCGTGGTGCACGTAGACGCGGCTCGTGGCGCTGCACTTCTGGTTCTGAAGACTGAAGGCGGAGCGCATCACGCCTTCCGCGGCGGCGTCCAGATCGGCCGTCGGCATGACGATGGCCGCATTCTTTCCGCCGAGCTCGAGGAGACATGGCTTGATCCATCGGGTGCTGAGACCGGCGTGGATCCGCATCCCGACCGCCTTCGAGCCCGTGAACACGACGCCATCCACCCCGGGGTGCTGCCACAGCGGGTCGCCGATCACGTCGCCGTGGCCGACCAGCAGGTTGAACACCCCCGGCGGGATCCCCGCGTCCCGGTACACCTCGTACAGCCGGAGCCCGGTCCATGGCGTGTCTTCGGCGGGCTTGTACACGACGGCGTTGCCCGCCGCGAGCGCGGCCGAGGACATGCCGGCCGAGAGCGCGAGCGGGAAATTGAACGGGGCGATGCAGGCGAAGACGCCGTAGGGCCGCAGCACGTCGGTGTTCCGCTCCACCGGCGTGATGCGCCCCATCGCGCGGACGAACCCGTCGGCGTCCTCCACCTGGGCGCAGTAGTAATCGATCAGATCGGCCGATTCCTCCGCGTCGCCCATTGCCTCGAGACGGCTCTTGCCGACCTCGAGGCTCATCAAGGCGGCGAGCTCGTACTTGCGCTCGCGGATCAGCTCGGCGGCGCGACGTAGGACGGCGAGCCGCTCCCGCCACGCGAGGTGTGCCCACCCGCGCTGCGCCGTGCGCGCCGCCGCGACCGCCCGCTCGACATCGGCGGGGCCCGCCACAGCGAACCGGCCCAGCACCAGCGTGGTGTCGATGGGTGATCGGTCCTCGAGGGGATCGCCTCCGCGATCGACGGCCTGCCCCCCAACGTAGAACGGATGCCGCGCGCCCACCGCGCCGCGAACCGCGTCGAGCGCAATGTCGAATCGGTGATGGAACTCGCCGAGGTCGCCCGAAGTCGACGTGTAGGTGATCTTGGCCGGGGCACTCACGCGACCGCTCCGATCCGCTCGACGGTGGCGCGGAGCGCCTCGCCGAACCGTTGAACGATGAGATCGATCTCGTCATCAGTGACGATAAACGGCGGCGCCAGCAATGCCAGATCGCCGTTGATGCCGTCCGCCTGGCCGACATTGGGCCACACGACCAGTCCGACATCGAGCGCCGCAGATGCGAACGCTTCGGCAAACCGGGCCGCACGCGGAAATGGAGCCCGGGTGCCGAGGTCGGCCACGAACTCGACGCCGGCCAGCAGGCCGCGGCCGCGTATGTCGCCGACGCAGGGAAGCCCGCGAAGGCCGGCCAGCCGCTGGTGAAACGTCGGGCCCATCGTGGCACAGCGTTCGATCAGGGCGTGCTGCCGGAGGTAGCGCAGGGTGGCTACGCCCGCTGCACAGAGCGTCGCATGATGCGAGAACGTCTGTGCGTGCAGCAAGGCCCCCGAGCCACGCGCCAGTGCGTCCGCTAGGCGCCGCGGCGCGACCACTGCCGACAGCGGCACATAGCCGCCCGCGATCCCCTTCCCCAGGGTCATGATGTCCGGGACCACCCCGTACGGCTCCAGGGCCGACCAAGTGCCGGTGCGTCCCGCGCCGGTGAGCACCTCATCGGCAACGAGCAGGACGCCGTGTCGATCGCAGGCGGCGCGGATGCGGCGCCAGTAGTCGGGCGCCGGCACCGACGCGCCGGTGGACGAGCCGCCCACGGGTTCCGCGAGCACGGCGGCGACTGTTTCCGGACCCGCGCGCACCATCGCCGCCTCCACCGCCTCTCCGCTGCAGCTTGGGCAGAGCGGGGCCACGCCGCGGCACTCGCAGCGGTACGCGTAGGGCGCTGGTGCTCGCACGATCTCAACGAGCCAGTCGCGGAAGTAGGTCTGGTAGTGCTCCCGCGCAGAGGCGGAGAGCGCGAGCAGGGTGTTCCCGTGATAGGCGGGGGACAGCGCGATGATCTTGTGTCTGGCGGGCTGGCCGGTCTCGACCCAGAACTGCCGGGCCAGCTTGAGCGCCGCCTCGACCGCCTCGGAGCCACTCGACAGCGGGTACACCAGCTCGAGGTCGCCGGGCGAGCGCCGCGCGATCTCCGCCGCCAGCTCCTCGACCGGGTCGTTCGTGAACGCGGTGCCGTTCACGTACGCCAGCCGTTCGGCCTGGCGTCCCACGGCGTCGGCGATCTCCCGGACGCCATGGCCCACGTTCACCACGAACGCCCCGCCGACGGCATCCAGATAGCTGCGGCCGTCGGCGTCATACAGCCAGCACCCTGCGCCCCGGACGATGCGCGGGTAGCTCCGCGTCAGCTTCCGGTAGAACACGTTGGACGGCCGGGAGTCGTGGCTGCTCATGGTGATGGAGCGGCGGGGCCCGGATCAGGCTCCCGGCCGCGGGCGGAATGTGGCCGGGTCCGGGGACAGGCGCCAGGGGCGGGAACCGGAGGGGTTTGGCCCGCAATCTGCAGAATACCGCACGTGGCGCCCACCCCCCTGGGCGTAAACGGCAACCTCTTCGCCGGTGGCCGACATGCAATCACCTCTCGTCGTCGACGCGTTACGCGAACAGCTGCTCCGGGTGCTGGACTGGTACCAGCACGGCCCCCCGCGCTTCCACTGGGGCACGGTCATTCACCGACGCAACGAACGTGGCAAGCTGCGGTTCGGCGCGATCACCCCGCAAGGGGAGAGCCTCCTGCTCAGCGAGCCCTTGGTGGAAGAGCTCGGCGCCGGTGCCTGCTGGCTGGACGGGGCGGTGCGCGTTCGGCTCGAAAGCCGGCGCCTGTCAGAACCGCACCCCTGGCTCGATGGCTTGGCCCGGCCCAACCGGCCACCGCTCGTCGAGGCCCTGGCGGTGTACTTCGATCCCGACAGTTCACCGGAAGAAGTGATGGCGTTTCAGGCGATGGCCGGCGTGCTGACGCCCGCCAAGTGCCCGTCGGAGCTGTTCTTGCTGACGCGAGACAGGCCGGCGGGGTGGCCGGCCTGAGCACCGGCGGGGGGACGGAGTCGCCCTGAACCCATTCGCTACGCCCAGGGCAGGCTCCGCGAAGGGGGCATGACCTGAATCATGCCCCCTTCGCGTCACTCAGGCTGACGTTGCCGCGTCCCGCGCCAGCGTCACTTCAAGAACAGCAGCGTGCGGTAACTGGGCAGCGGCCAGAGATCCGCCGCCACCAGCGTCTCCAGCGTGTCACCGGTCTCCCGCAGCCGTTGCATCGCCGGCCTGAGCACGCGAGCGATCTGGGTCGCGTGCTTCGCCGGGTCGGCCTCGTGATGGCCGGCCAGCCGCTCGACCTCGGCCGTCCGCGTCCGGAACTGCCCCACCAGCTCGACGAAATCCCGCAGTGCCTGGGTGCTGTCGCCCGGGTCCACCCCCGCCGCCTTGGTGGAACTCACCGCCTCCGCCACTCTGCGCTGGTGCTCGAGCGCCGCCGGCAGAATCTGTGACTTGGCGATCGACACCATCGTCTCGGCCTCGATACCGATCTGTTTCACGTACTTCTCGATCGCGATGTGGATCCGCGAGTCGTACTCCGACCGGTTGAGCACGCCGTACTTCCGGAACAGCTCCGAGTTCTTCTTGGCCTTGAGGACATGGAAGGCCTCGACCGAATCCTTGAGGTTCGGCAGTCCGCGCCGCGCGGCCTCGGCATGCCACTCCTCGGAGTAATTGTCACCGTCAAAGATCACTCGCTTGTGCTCCTTGATCACCCGCTTGAGCACGCTCAGCACCCCCTGTACCAGCCGAGCGGGCGACGGGTGGGCGCCGACCGCCCGCTCGAGCGCCGTCGCCACGTAGTCGAGCGACTCGGCCACGATGGTGTTGAGCACGGTGTTCGGCCAGGCGATGCTGCCGCTCGAGCCCACGGCGCGGAATTCGAACTTGTTCCCCGTGAAGGCGAAGGGGGACGTGCGGTTGCGGTCGCCCGAGTGACGGGGCAGCTGGGGCAGCGTCCTGGCGCCGAGGTCGAGCGTGCCGCCGCGGATCGTGCGCTTGGGCAGCCCCTTCTCCACCTGCTCCAGGATGTCGCCCAGCATCTTGCCGAGGAAGACCGAGATGATCGCCGGCGGGGCCTCGTTGGCGCCCAGCCGGTGATCGTTCGCAGCCGAGGCGATCGAGGCGCGGAGCAGGTCAGCGTGGATATCCACCGCCCGAATCGTGGCGACCAGAAACACCAGGAACTGCATGTTGGTGTGCGTCTCGTCGCGCGGGTCGAGCAGGTTGACCCCCGTGTCGGTGCTCATGGACCAGTTGTTGTGCTTGCCGGAGCCGTTGACGCCCGCGAACGGCTTCTCGTGCAGCAGCGCCTGGAGCCCGTAGCGCGGGGCCACGCGCTTCAGCGTCTCCATGATCAGCATCTGGTGATCGCTGGCGATGTGGCTCGGCTCGAACAGCGGTGCGATCTCGTACTGGCCGGGAGCCACCTCGTTGTGCCGGGTCTTCACGGGCACGCCGAGCCGGTAGAGCTCGGTCTCGGCCTCGGCCATGAAGGCGAGGACGCGCGGCGGGATGGTGCCGAAGTAGTGGTCCTCCAGCTGCTGCCCCTTGGGCGGCTTGGCGCCGAAGAGCGTGCGCTCCGAGGTCACCAGGTCTGGCCGCTTGAAGTAGAGGTCGCGGTCCACCAGGAAGTATTCCTGCTCGGCTCCGACGGTGGTGTAGACCCGCTTCACCCCCGCGTCGGCGCCGAAGATCTTGAGCACGCGAAGCGCCTGGTGCGAGAGCGCCTCGACCGAGCGGAGCAGCGGAATCTTGGTGTCGAGCGCCTCGCCGGTCCACGAGACGAAGGCGGTCGGAATGCAGAGGGTGACGTTGTTGTCACCGCGCATGAGGAAGGCCGGGCTGGTGGCGTCCCAGGCCGTGTAGCCGCGGGCTTCGAACGTGGCACGGATGCCGCCCGAGGGGAAGCTCGAGGCGTCGGGCTCGCCCTGGACCAGCTCCGAGCCGGAGAAATTGAAGACCACGCCCCCATTGCCGTCCGGCGCGGCGAGCGAGTCGTGCTTCTCCGCGGTTTGTCCCGTGAGCGGCTGGAACCAGTGCGTGTAGTGGCTGGCGCCGTTCTCAATGGCCCAGTCCTTCATGCTGGCGGCGACGACGTCGGCGACGGCCGGATCAAGCGGCTCGCCCTCGTCAATCGTCCTGAGCAGGCTCCGGTACACCTCTTTGGGGAGCCGCTGCCGCATGACGGTGCGGGAGAAGATGTCGCGGCCGAAGATCGTGTCGACCCGGTCGGCCGGGCTCGGCACCCCGTCGAGGGTTCGTCCAGGAGTAGTCACGTGTGCCTGCGCCTCATTAGTGTGGAGTTTAAAAGGTCGCGGCGGAGAACCGCCTCTCCGCCGCCGTTGCCAAACGCCTCCGGTCCCGCACCAGCCCCTGCCCTACCATCGCCACCGCGCCAACCAGTTCCGCAAATTGCCCGCATTCGCCGGATTCAGCCGATCGAGTGGGCCGCGCCGGTCCGCGGGATTTGCGCGCGTCACGGGCGACCGCATCATCAAGCCACGCCCACCGCGGGCGCGAGCGCGTCCTCGAGATCCGAGAAGTCGGGATCGGGCAGCTCGGTGTACACCGGATTGGAGAGGTACCGCTCGCCGAAATCACAGGTGATCGACACGATCAGCTTGCTCGCGTTCTCCGGCCGCGCCGCCACCTGGAGCGCCGCCCAAGTGATCGAACCGGTCGAGATGCCCGCGAAGATCGCCTCCTCGCGCGCCAATCGGCGCGCGGTGGCGATGGCGTCGTCGTTGCTTACCCGCACGACCTCGTCGTAGATCTTCGTGTCCAGGTTGCCGGGGACGAAGCCCGCCCCGATCCCCTGCTGCTTGTGCGGCGACGGCTGGCCGCCTGAGAGCACCGGGCTCTCCGCCGGCTCCACCGCCACGATGTGAATCCCCGGCTTCCGTTCGCGCAGAAAGCGCCCGGCGCCCGTGATCGTCCCTCCCGTGCCCACCCCGGCGATGAAGATGTCCACCTTGCCCTCGGTGTCTTCCCAGATCTCCGGGCCGGTGGTGCGGTAGTGAATGGCCGGGTTGGCGGGGTTGTCGAACTGCCGAGGCATCCAGCCCCGGTCACCCAGGCGGGCCAGAATCTCCTCCGCCCGGGCGATCGCGCCTTTCATCCCCTTGGGACCTTCGGTGAGGACCACCTTGCAGCCGAGGGCGCGGAGCAGGTGCCGGCGCTCCATCGTCATCGTCTCGGGCATCGTGAATACACAGCGGTAGCCCCGCGCCGCTGCCACGTAGGCGAGGCCGATCCCCGTGTTCCCGGACGTCGGCTCCACGATGATCATTCCCGGCCGGAGCCGGCCCTTCTCCACCGCGTCGTTGATCATCGCGGCGCCGATCCGGTCTTTCACCGAGTTGAACGGGTTGTAGCCCTCGTGCTTCACGACGATGCGGCCGGGCAACCCGTGGCCGATCCGGTTGAGCCGGATCAGCGGCGTGTTGCCGACAGTCTCGGTCACGTCCTGGTAGATCTTTCCGTGGGGCATCGAACGCCTCGCCTGCAACGGAGCTGCGCTGGCCACAACCGACCCGGCAAGTTAGCACGACAGGATGGACGGTGTGAAGAGGCGGCGAGGTGCCTACTTCACCTGCACAGGAGCGCCACCTCCGCCGCCAGCGCCGCCAGCTCGCCCGCGTCCCACGTTCCCTGGTCGGTCAGCCGTTCGAGCAACGGCCGCGGCAGCGCGGCGGGGCCCAGCCGCGCCCCCGCAATCGCACCGGCGATCGCTGCCATGGTGTCGGTGTCGCCCCCGACCGCGATGGCCGTGCAGACGGTGGTCCAGTAGTCGTCGGGTGAGCGGAGGAAGGCGTAGAGACTCCAGGCGACGCTCGAGGTGACGAAGGCGGAGACCCCGCGCCACTGGTCCGCCTGCGAGGGGTCGAGCCCGGCCGCGTGCAGGCGGCGCGCGGCCTCGGCCGGGGGCAGGTCCAGCCACGCCGCGACGCTCGCCAGTCCGGCCGCGACCGAATCGTCTTCGCGCGCCGCCCAGCCCACCAGCGTATCGAGAAACGCGCCTTGGTCCAGCGCCCCCGGAGCGGCCGCCAGCGCCACGGCTCCGGCCACGGCGACCGCGCCCGCCGCACAGCGGGGGTCGAGATGCGTGACCCGGCTCTGCTCGCGAGCCGCAACGAGCATCGCCTCGACATCGCGTCCGAACAGCAGCCCGAGTGGCGCGACCCGCATGGCGCTGCCGTTCCCGGCATAGGGCGGTGGGGTGCCGGACTCCTGCCAGCTCGACCCCGCCAGCAGGCGTCGGGCCGCACCGCGCGTCCCCTCCCCCGCCCCGACATCGCGCCCCTCCCGAAACAGCTCGGCGACCCGCGCGGCGAACGCCGCGGCGCTCCAGCCGCCGGCATCGCGCACGCTGAGCAACAGCTCGCGCGCGAGTTGCGTGTCGTCGCTGTACTGGCCGAATGGATGCTGGGGATGAGCGCGCTCACCGGCGCGGCCGGCGAGCAAGCAGTCGCGCACGTACGCCTCGGCGACGTCGGCCGGCTCCGCCTCGACGACGAAGCCGAGCGCATCGCCGAGCGCCTGGCCGAGCAGGGCGCCGGCCAGCCGGTCCGCTGGCAGGTTCATCGGGTGACCCGCAGTTGGGGCGGCGGGGGGACTTGCCGCAACGGACAGGGAGGGATTCGAACCCTCGATACCCTTACGGGTATACCGGTTTTCGAGACCGGCTCCTTCAGCCACTCGGACACCTGTCCTGGCAGGAGTCAACTGCTTTCGGGGCGGAAGATTACCCCGTTCGCTCCAGCTTTACCAGTACCTCCCTGCAGCCGGAGACCATCGCCGAGTGGCGACAAAGAGGCGGCCCGCCTAGCCGAGTGGCGCTCGGAGTGCGGGCCGTCTGCGCCGTAGGGCGCGAGAGGATGCGTTGCGGGCGGTGCGACCGGCTTTGCGACCGGTCTCGAGGGCCCGGCTCTCGACTGCCGAACCGGGCTCGGCGGCCCTGACCGCAGCTCCTCTGATGCGCGGTGTCGAACCACCGACCTGATGGCACCAGCCGCAACGCACGGGCAATATGGCACTCGGGACCTGAAGCGGCCGTGAAGGGGCCGTGAAAGACGGCTCACTGTCGTTCAGGATGGTCGAGAGCTATGGTGGAGCGTCTGCTCGCGCGCCCGGAGGAGCTACCCATGAGGAAAGACGCCACGCGAGCTGGCGAGTCGCTCAACCAGACGCTCGCCAGCCGATTCGAGGAGATCGCCCTGCTCCTGGAGGAGCAGCGGGCCAATCCCTTTCGCGCGCAAGCCTACTCCCGCGCGGCCGCGACGCTCCGCGATCTACCGGAACAGGTGGACACGCTGCTGGCACGCGAGGGCCTGGTGGGCCTGGACCGGCTGCCGGGGATCGGCCAGGCCCTGGCGCGGATGATCGCCGACTACGTTACCACCGGGCGGCTGTCACTGCTCGATCAGCTGCGCGGTGGCCACGATCCCATTGGTCTGTTGCGCTCGGTGCCGGGGATCGGACCCTCGCTGGCGCGCCGGCTCCATGACGAACTCGGGATCGACTCGCTGGAGGAGCTGGAGGACGCCGCCCATGACGGGCGGCTGGCGGAGTTCGACGGCATCGGCGCCAAACGCCTGGCGTCGGTTCGCGAGTCGTTGGCCAGCCGGCTGGCCCGGCGGCGTCCGAGCGAGCGATGGGCAGCGGAGCGGCCATCGGTGCCCGATCTGCTCGAGGTGGACCGTGAGTACCGCACCAAGGCCCGGGCTGGGGAGCTTCGGAAGATCACGCCACGCCGCTTCAATCCTCAGCGCGAAGCGTGGCTACCGGTGCTCCACGTTCGGAAAGGCCGGTGGGACTTCACCGCGCTCTTCTCGAATACGGCACGGGCGCACGAGCTCGGGAAGACGAGCGACTGGGTCGTGATCTACTACGAGAGCGACGGCGCGGCCGGGCAATGCACCGTCGTCACGTCGAATGTCGGCCCGCTCAAAGGAAGACGGGTGGTGCGGGGCCGCGAGGCGGAAGGTCAGCGGGAGCGCGGATGAGCCCGGCCTAGGCCGGGCGCGTCACAACGCCAGGCGCTTGCTCTGGAAGAACCGCTTCAGCAGTTCGGCGCAGTCCTCGGCCAGGAGGCCGCCGACCACTTCGGGGCGGTGATTGAGCCGGGGATGGCGCAGCAGGTCGTAGACCGATCCCGCCATCCCCGCGCGCAGGTCGTGGGCTCCGAAGACGACGCGCCCTAGCTTGGCCAGCACGATGGCGCCGGCGCACTGGGCGCACGGCTCCAGCGTCACGTACAAGGTGGCGAACGGCAACCGCTCCTCGCCCACCTTGTGCAGGGCACGGTGGATCGCCAGCAGCTCGGCGTGCGCCGTGGGATCCCGCCGCTGCACCGTCTCGTTGTGGGCCTCGGCGAGCACCTCGCCCTCAGCCACGATCACGGCGCCGACGGGGATTTCCTCACGCACCGACGCCGCCCGCGCGAGCCGGAGCGCCGCCTGCATCCCCTGCAGGTCGCTGGGGGAAGGCGTTCCCCTACGCACTGGCGCGCTCCGGCGCCGGCGTGCCGCGGGCCAGTCGCAGATGCTCGCCGGCCCGCTCGACCCGGATGATGTCCCCCTCGTGGAAGTTGCCTTCCAGCAGCTCGAGCGCGATCGAGTTCTGCAACTCGCGCTGGATCACGCGCTTCAGCGGCCGGGCGCCGTACACCGGGTCGTACCCCTGCGCCGCCAGGAGCTCCTTCGCCTCTGGGGTGACTTCGAGCCGGAGGTGGCGCCCGGCGAGCTGCAGCTCGAGCCTCCCGAGCTGGAGGTCCACGATCCGGACGAGGTCTTCCCGGCTCAGCGGCCGGAAGACGATGATGTCATCCACCCGGTTGAGGAATTCCGGCCGGAAGTGGTTCCGGAGCTCGTCGCGCACGCCCTGCTCCACCCGGGCCCACGCCGCGTCACCTGTCGTTGCTCCTGCATCCACGATGAGCTGGCTGCCGATGTTGCTGGTCATGATGATGACCGTATTCCGGAAGTCCACCAGCCGGCCCTGGCTGTCGGTCAGCCGGCCGTCGTCCAGGATCTGCAGCAGCACGTTGAAGACGTCGGGATGCGCTTTCTCGACCTCGTCGAAGAGCACCACGCTGTAGGGCCGGCGGCGCACCGCCTCGGTGAGTTGTCCCCCTTCCTCGTAACCGATGTAACCCGGAGGCGCGCCGATCAACCGTGCAACCGAGTGCTTCTCCATGTACTCCGACATGTCGAGCCGGACCATCGCCCGCTCGTCATCGAACAGAAACTCGGCGAGGGCGCGAGCCGTTTCGGTCTTCCCGACCCCGGTAGGGCCGAGGAAGATGAACGAGCCAGTGGGTCGGTCGGGGTCGCCGAGGCCGGCGCGGCTCCGCCGCACGGCGTTCGCCACGGCCGTCACGGCCAACCGCTGGCCGACGACCCGCTGGCCGAGCTCCTCCTCCAGCTTGAGCAGCCGCTCCCGCTCGCTCTCGAGCATCTTGCTCACCGGGATGCCGGTCCACTTCGCCACGATCTCGGCGATATCCTCCGCATCCACCTCCTCTTTCAGATACTTGACCTTCGACTGCGTCTCCTGGAGGCGGCGCTCGTCCTCCAGCAACTGGCGCTCGAGCTCCGGGATGCGGCCGTACTGCAGCTCCGCCGCGCGCTGTAGATCGCCCCGGCGGGTCGCCTGGTCCATCTCGGAGCGAAGCGCCTCGATCTCGGCCTTGATGCGCTGGATCTCGGTGATCGCGCTCTTCTCTGCCTGCCACTGCGCCTTCATGGCGTTGGTCTGCTCGCGCGACTCGGCGATTGCCGCCTCGAGCGTGTGCCGACGCTCCTGCGCGGCCTTGTCCTTCTCCTTGAGCAGCGCCTGGCGCTCGATTTCGAGCTGCACGATTCGCCGCTCGACCTCGTCGATCTCCTGGGGGAGACTGTCGATCTCGATCCGCAGCCGGCTGGCCGCTTCGTCCACCAGGTCGATCGCCTTGTCCGGCAGGAATCGGTCGCCGATGTAGCGGTCCGACAGCGTGGCGGCCGCGACCAGGGCGTTGTCCGTGATGCGCACCCCGTGATGCACCTCGTACTTCTCCTTGAGCCCCCGGAGAATGGCGATGGTGTCGGCCACACTCGGCTCGCCGACCAGCACCGGCTGGAACCGGCGCTCGAGCGCCGGGTCCTTCTCGACGTGCTTCCGGTACTCGTCGAGGGTAGTGGCCCCGATGACGTGCAGCTCGCCCCGGGCCAGCGGCGGCTTCAGCATGTTGCTCGCGTCCACCGCGCCTTCGGCCGCGCCCGCGCCGACGATGGTGTGCAGCTCGTCGATGAAGGTGATGTACTTCCCTTCGCTCTCGGTCAGCTCCTTGACTACCGACTTGAGCCGTTCCTCGAACTCGCCGCGGTACTTGGCGCCCGCCAGCAGCTGGCCGATGTCCAGCGCCACGAGCTCGCGGTTCCGCAGCGATTCGGGGACGTCACCGTGAACGATCCGCTGCGCCAGCCCCTCGACGATCGCCGTCTTGCCAACGCCCGGCTCGCCGATCAGCACCGGGTTGTTCTTGGTGCGGCGGGAGAGGACCTGCATGACCCGCCGCACTTCCTCGTCGCGCCCGATGACAGGGTCCAGTTTCCCGCGGCGGGCCAACTCGGTCAGGCTCCGGGTGTAGCGCTCGAGCGCCTGGTACTTCTCCTCGGGTGACTGATCGGTGACGCGGTGCGACCCGCGCACCTCCTGCAGCGCGGTCCGGAGGGCGTCGGCCGTGACGTTCTGGGCCGACAGCAACGTGCGGGCGGTCGTACCCTTCTCCTCCACCAACGCGAGCAGCAGGTGCTCGGTGGAGATGTAGGCGTCGCCCAGCTTCGTCGCCTCGCCGTCGGCCCGGTCGAACACCCGTTGCAGCTCGCGGCTGAACGTCGGCTCCGCGCCGGCCCCGGCCTGGGTGGGGAAACGCTCGATCTCGCGCTCGACGGCCTGCGTCAGGGCGCTGACGTTGAGGCCGGCCTTCTGGAGCAGCGGTTGCACCACCCCTTCGGGCTGCGCCAGCAGCGCACCGAGCAGGTGCGCGTCATTCACGACCGGGTTGCCCCGCCGGCGGGCGTGCTCACCAGCCTCACGGAAGGCTTCCTGCGCCTTGATGGTCAATCGTTCGGGTCTGATCATGCGAACCTCATTGCGGAGTCATCCTGGGCGGGGTCCTGCCCCTTCGCTTCGATCAGGGTGACTCGTGAGCGCGTCCATCGCTGCCGATGCGGCCAACGACACCCGTGAGGAAGCAACCGGCATACCCCAAATCCCTGCCACATTGGCAGCCCAGCGCCACAGCCAAGAAGCACGAGAGGGGCGGCCCGCCGGGCCGCCCCTCTCACTGCTGGCTGGTCACTTTCCTCTGGGCGATCATCTTGCGCGTGAACCGCTCGCCATCCACCGTGAGCTGGTAGTAGT
>DAIPLK010000181.1:0-4169 GCA_036769285.1 Gemmatimonadales bacterium
TCGCACCCGCACGACGTGACCATCACCCGGGAAGCGCCGAACTACAGCGCGTAGGTGCGGCCGGCTCGACGGCGATTCACTCACGCCAAGGAGTTCCGTTTGTCCGACGCCGCAGCGAGCCGCGAGCGATGGGGCTCGCGCATCGGGCTCATCCTGGCCATGGCCGGCAACGCCGTCGGTCTCGGAAACTTCCTCCGGTTCCCCCGCCAGGCAGTGGAGAACGGTGGCGGGACCTTCATGATCCCCTACTTCATTGCCTTCGTGCTCGTCGGCATCCCGCTCATGTGGATCGAGTGGGGCATCGGGCGCGAGGGTGGCGCGCGGGGCCAGGGCTCGCTGCCCGGAATGTTCGACGTGCTCTGGGACAACCGGATCGCCAAGTACATCGGCGTGCTGGGGCTGTTCATGCCGCTGGTGGTGCTGATCTACTATTGCTACATCGAGTCGTGGACCCTGGCGTGGACCTTCTTCTCGCTGACCGGCGCTACCCGCGGCCTCGATCAGGAGGCGATGCGGGGGTTCCTCGCCTCGTACCAGGATCTCGGCAGCGGCACCGTGCACGGCTCCTGGACTCCCTTCCTGTTCTTCTCCATCACCCTCGCCCTCAACATCTGGATCGTCACCCGTGGGCTCACCGGGGGGATCGAGCGACTGGCCAAGATCGGGATGCCGCTCTTGTTCGTCTTCGCGGCGGTCCTCGTCGTGCGGGTGCTGACACTCGATCCGCACCCCGTCACAGAAATGGTGAACGGTGTCGCGACCACCCGCACCTGGTCGCCGCTGGACGGGCTCAACTTCATGTACAGTCCGGACTGGTCCGCGCTCAACCGGCCGTCGGTCTGGCTGGCGGCGGCGGGGCAGATCTTCTTCACGCTGTCCGTAGGGATGGGCACCCTCCAGGCGTACGCGTCGTACCTCAGAAAGAACGACGATATCGCTCTCGCGGGCCTGGCCACGTGTGCCACGAACGAAACGGCGGAGGTCGTGCTTGGCGGGTCGCTCGCCATCCCGGCGATCGTTACCTTCTTCGGCGTCACCGGCGCCGTTTCGATCGCCCGGGCCGGCGGCTACGACCTGGGATTCGTGGCGATGCCGCTCGTGTTCAACCAGCTTCCCGGTGGCGCTGTCGTCGGCATCGGGGCGGGCGTGATGTGGTTCGGCCTGCTGTTCTTCGCAGGGATCACGTCGTCCGTGGCCATGGCGACGCCAGCCATGAGCTTCTTCGAGGAGCACTTCGGCTGGGAGCGGCGACGTTCCGGACTGCTGATCGGCGGCATCGCGTTCGTGCTCGGTCTGGCCCACATCATCTGGTACACGCGCGGCTTCCTGGACGAGTGGGACTACTGGGCCGGGACGTTCGGTCTGGTGATCGTCGCCCTCGTCGAGACGATCGTCTTCGTATGGATCTACGGGCCGAACAACATGTGGCGGTCGCTGCATGAGGGGGCGTCGATGCGCATCCCTCGGTTCTTCAAGGGCGTGATCACGTACGTGACGCCTCTGTTCCTGCTCGTCATGATGGCCTGGTGGATCAGGCAGGAGGCGATCCCCACGCTGCTCATGGAGGGCAAGCCCGCCGCCGAGGTGCCGGTCCGGTGGGCGTCGCGAGCCGTGATGGCGAGCATTCTCCTGGCGCAGCTCGCGCTCATCCGGGTCGCCTGGAGCCGGCGCCAGAGCAGCGTTCAGCTCTACCGGCGGGCGGCGTGAGCGCCGGCGCCGTGATCTTCATGGCGTGCGCCTGGGCCTTCGTGCTCGGGCTTACCTTCTGGTCGTTCGCGCGGCTGATGACGGCCGACCCGGAGCACGAGGCGGCGCCGCCGCCCGGAACTTCCTTGTAGGCACCAGGTAGGCACCAGGCCGCCGCGGCCGCGGTCCCCTCCACCCTCATCGCGAGCGTTCCATGAGTCTTTTCCTGCGCAAGGACATCTCCGCGCTCCAGGCCGAGGTCGGCTCGGACCAGAGTCTCAAGCGGGTCCTCGGCCCGGTCAACCTGGTGGCCCTGGGCATCGGCGCCATCATCGGCGCGGGGATCTTCGTGCTGACGGGACAGGCGGCCGCGAACTACGCGGGCCCGGCCATCGTCTACTCGTTCATCCTGGCGGGGACGGCGTGCGCGCTGGCCGGCCTCTGCTACGCCGAGTTCTCCGCAATGATCCCGATCGCCGGCTCCGCGTACACCTACGGGTACGCGACGCTGGGCGAGCTCCTGGCCTGGATCATCGGCTGGGACCTGATCCTCGAGTACCTCTTCGCTGCCTCGACCGTCGCGGTCGGCTGGTCCGGCTACGTCGTGTCGTTCCTCAAGGATCTGGGAATCACCATCCCCCCGCAGTACACGTCCGCGCCCTACTCCCATACCACGCCGCCCGATGCCGGCCTGAACGTGTGGCGCCTCTTCACCGAGGGGTGGTCCAGCACGGGCGCGGTGCTCAACGTCCCGGCCATGGTCATCGTCGCGCTGATCACGATCCTCCTGATCATCGGCATCTCGGAGTCGGCCGGCTTCAACGACATCATCGTGGTCATCAAGCTCACCGTGGTGTTCCTCTTCATCGGCTTCGGGCTCGCCTACATCAACCGCGAGAACTGGGAGCCGTTCATCCCGGCCGCCACCGGCCCGGGCAAGTTCGGCTGGGATGGGGTCGTGCGCGGGGCGGGAGTGATCTTCTTCGCGTACATCGGCTTCGATGCGGTCTCGACGGCGGCGCAGGAGACGAAGAACCCGCAGCGCGACATGCCGATCGGCATCCTCGGCTCGCTGGCCATCTGCACCGTGCTGTACATCGCGGTGGCGCTGGTGCTGACCGGGATCGTGAAGTACACTCAGCTCAACGTCCCCGACCCGATCGCGGTGGGGATCAACGCCGCGGGCCCCGGCCTCGCGTGGCTCCGGCCGATCGTCAAGATCGGCGCCATCGCGGGCCTCAGCTCGGTCATTCTCGTCATGCTGCTCGGCCAGCCGCGCATCTTCTACACGATGGCCAAGGACGGCCTGCTGCCGCCGGTGTTCAGCAAGGTCCATCCGAAGTTCCGCACCCCATACGTCGCGAGCCTGCTCACCGGCGTGGCGGCGATGATCTTCGCCGGGCTCCTTCCGATCGGCTTGCTGGGCGAGCTCGTCTCGATCGGCACGCTCCTCGCCTTCGCGATCGTTTGCGCCGGGGTCCTCGTGCTGCGCTATACCGAGCCGGATCGCCCCCGGCCGTTCCGCACCCCGCTCGTGCCGTTCGTGCCGATCCTGGGCATTCTCGCCTGCTTCTACCTGATGTACGGGCTCCCGGTGGATACCTGGGCGCGCCTGTTGATCTGGATGGTTCTGGGCCTCGCCATCTACTTCCTCTACGGGCGGAGGCATTCGAAGGTGCAGCAGGCGGCGCGGTAAATCGACGGAGAGGACGGAGCTTCTTCGTCCTCTCCGTCTTGTTATGTTCCCCCTATGTCGTTCATTCTTGCCCCCGACCGGGCCGCGGCTGCGCGGTCCCTGGCTGCGGCGCTCGTGCCGGGGCAGCGGGTCTGCCTGACGACCCACGTGAATCCTGACGGCGACGGGCTCGGCAGCGAGGCGGGGCTCGCCCACTTGTTGCGGGACCGCGGCATCGAGGCGGTCATCACCAACCCCACGCCCACCCCACCGCGATTCGAGTTCCTGTTCGAGGATATCCCGGGCGCCGACCGCACCGGCGAGGCAATCCGCGAGCTCCGCCGCGCGGACGTCATTGTGGTGCTCGACATCTCCGACCTGGGCCGCCTGGGCATGCTGAGCGAGACGGTCCGGACGCGGGGCGTGCCGGTGGCCTGCGTGGACCACCATGCCAGCGAGGGCGTCCTTCCGGACGGACCGCGCTATCTCGACGCCGGCGCCGCCGCCACCGGCGAGCTGGTCTTCGAGATTGCGGTGGCCAACGGCTGGACGCTGACCGAGGAGGCCGCGCGCGGGCTTTACGTCGCCATTCTGACGGACACCGGCGGCTTCCGCTTCAGCAATACGCGTCCGCGCACGCTCCGCGTGGCTGCCGAGCTCCTCGAGGCCGGCGTGGACCCGGAGCAGATCTACCTCGAGGTCTACGCCCGCGCCCCCGAAGGCCGGCCGCGACTGTTTGCCGAGGCACTGCAAACCCTGGTGGTAGAGCCCGACTTCGGCCTCGCGTGGGTCACCGTCCCGCCCGGGG
>DAIPLK010000182.1:0-4115 GCA_036769285.1 Gemmatimonadales bacterium
TGCTCGGGCGGGGCGGCTTCGCGGAGGTCTACGAGGTCCGCGACGAGGATCTGCAGCGGCGGCTCGCGGTCAAGGTCCTCCGGGCGGACATACCCTGGAGCCCGGCGACCCTCGCGCGGTTCAAGCAGGAGGCCCGCGCGATCGCGCGCCTGAGCCATCCCAACACGCTGGCAATCCACTTTGTCGGCGAGGCCGAGGGGCTGGTCTTCTACGTCATGCCCTACTGCGAGGGGCGCACGCTGGCGGAGATCCTGCGCGCGGATGGGGCACTGCCGGTGCACCGGGCGCTCGCCATCGCCGAGCCGATTCTGGAGACCCTGCAGCATGCCCACGAGCACGGTCTCGTCCACCGCGACGTCAAACCCGACAACATCCTCATCGAGGCCGGCAGCGGCCGCCCGCTGCTGATGGACTTCGGGATCGTGAAGTATCTGGACGGCGCAGTTGGACACACCCAGACGGGCTTCATCGTCGGCACTCCGCTCTACATGAGCCCGGAACAGGCGCTCGGGCGCCAGGACGTGGACGCGCGCGCAGACATCTACGGGATGGGGGTCGTGCTGTTCCAGATGCTGACCGGCGCACCGCCATTCGAGGGCGACGACTCCCAGGAGATCGTCACCCGGCATCTGCATGAGCCGGTGCCCGTGGCCACGTTGTCGCGTGACCGGGTTCCCTACTGGCTCGCCACAGTGGTCATTCGCTGCCTCGCCAAGCACCCGGACGACCGCTATCAGAGCGCCCGGGCCGTGCTCGAGGCACTGCGGGAAGGGCGGGCGGCAGCGCCGCCCGTGCCTGCGGGGCCCGCTGCCGGCGCACCGGTGCCGACACCGGCATCGCAGGACGAGACGCCGACGGAGCTGATGCGGGGCGTCCCCCGGCCGGTGGGGCGGCGCCGCACGCTGGTGGCGCTGGGGCTGGTGGCGGCGGCTGGGGCGCTCTGGGCCTCGGTGCGGCCGCACCCGTCGCTTCTGGTGTACAACCGGCTGACCGAGCCGATCGCGCTGACGCTGGAGGACACCGGCTTTACGGTTCCGGCCGGCGACAGCCTCCGGCTGCCGCTGCGCGCCGGGCGGTCCCTCGAAGCACACTGGGCCATGGTCCGGCCGGCGGCTGGCGATGGGGGGATGCTGGGAAGCGAGGTGGAGGGGAGCATCGTCACCGACGACGTGCGCGGCGAAGTGCGGGAGGTGGTCGCTGCGGCCGCGGATGGTCGGCAGCGGTTCTCGCCGCTCGTGGTGAACGGCACCGCGCGGCGCCTCGTCGCTTCCGTCGTGAGCGGTGGTGACACCACCGAGTGCGGGTGCTCCATCGCGCCGGGGGACTCGCTACGCCTCGGCTACTATCCACTCGAGTCCGGGAGTGCCGTCCTCGTGCGAGACAACGCGCGCGCCACCGGCCACTTCGACGTGAAGGATGCCGGGGTGGATTCGATCACGGGCGCCGTCGTCCTTCGGGTCACCGGCGCGTCGCTGGTGGCGCCGCCCGCGCCCTCCCGCCGGCCCGTGCCCCGCCCGCGCGCCGAGTCCCCTTCCAACCCGCTCAAGACGTTTCTTCCCGTTCGCTGATGACCGTCGCCGACACCGCCCCCGTCCCGCCGGCGCCCCCAGCACGCGGGAACCGCTTTCCGCTGATGGTGTTCCTGCTCGCCGTGGTCCTGGTTCTCGCGGCCGGCGCCGGCATCTTCTGGCTGTTGCGGCCGCGTCTCGTCTTCACCAACGCGCTCACCGGGCCGGTGCGTCTCGTCGTGGGCGAGGACCCGCCCCTCACTGTGGCGCCAGGGGCCAGCGTGCGGATCGCGCTCGCGCGGGGACGGACCATGGTGGTGCAATGGGAGCTGGTGCGTCCGCTCTCGGCGGACGGCCAGCCGATGGGGGAAGAGGTGCGGGGGTCATCGGTATCGCGCGGCCCCTCCGGGACGCTCAGGGCCGCCGCCACCAGCCGGACCGGGGACGCCGCCTACTTCGCGCCGCTGGTCACCAACGCCTCCGCCCATGCGCTCCGCGTTTCGGTCAACGCCGGGCTGCAGAGCGCGATGGACTGTGGCTGTGCGGTCCGTCCAGGGGCGCGGCGGGTGTTCATCGGGTACTACCGGCTCTACCAGAACAGCACGGTGCGCGCCCGTGCACCAGGCGTCGGCGAGGCGGAGTTCCGGGATCTCGGAGCCCAGGTGACCGCCGCGGACGGCAGCGTGGGGCTCCGGTTCGAGGACAAGGATCTGCGCGGGGGCTGAGCGGGCCGCTGGCTAGTCGGGGTCGCGGCGCTTGGCGCGGAGGGCAGTGCCGGGCGTCACCGCCGCGAAGCCGTACTTTTCGCGCACCTGGTCCACGGCGGACGAGAGCTCGCGCAGGCGGCGGCGGGTGGGCGGCTCGAAGAGGTCGGCTTCCGCCGCCGCCCCGAGGTTGGTGGCCGAGATGCCGATGAGGCGTACGCCGCGGTTTCGGTCGCGTACGTCGGCGAAGGCCGCGCGGAACAGCTCGCGCGCCGCACCGTAGAGCTCCGCGTCGAGATCGGTGGCGGTCTCGAAGGTGGAGCGCCGGGTCACGGTCCGGAAATCGTCGTGGCGCAGCTTGAGGGTGACGGTGCGCGCCACCAGGTGTTCCTCGCGCAGCTGGCTGGCGACGCGGGCCGTGAGCAGCGAGAGCGTCGCCTCCAGCGCCACCGGGTCCCGCAGGTCGCGCGAGAGGGTGGTCTCCCGGCTCACCGACCGCGGCGCCCGCTCGGCCCGGAGCGTGGTGCCGCCGTACCCATGGGCGCGCCGCTTGAGGGCCCGCGCCTCCGCGCCGATGAGCCGCTCGAGCGCGGCTTCCTCCGTCCGCTGCACCTGCCACACGTCCACCAGGCCGAGCTCCGCCCACCGCTCGGCGGTCTTGGGCCCGACCCCCGGCATCGCCTTGAGGGGGAGCCCCGCCAGGAAGCCTTCCTCCCAGCCCGCCCGCACCTCCATCAGGCCGCGCGGCTTGGCCGCGTCCGACGCCAGCTTGGCGATCATCCGGTTGGGTCCGATCCCCACGCTGCAATCGAGCGCCGTCTCGCGGCGCACGGCGTCGCGCAACTGCTCGGCGACGGGCAGGAGGGAGACGGGGTACAGGCGTTCCGTTCCCGCGAAATCGAGGTAGGCCTCGTCCAGCGAGGCCATGACTACGGTCGGTGAGAAACGGAGCAGCACGGTGCGCACCGCCCGCGACGCGCTCCGGTAGTGGGGGAAGGACCCCTGGAAGAAGGTGGCCTGGGGGCAGAGCCGGACCGCCTGCCCGATCGGCATGCCGGCGTGGATCCCGAAGCGGCGCGCCGCATAGGAGGCGGACTGGACGACGCCGCGCTGGTCCCGGCGTCCGCCGACGACCAGCAGCTCGACGTCGCGCAGCTCGGGGTGCCGCTGCCGGCATACCTCGACGAAGAAGGCGTCGAGATCGACGTGGATGATGCGTGCGCCCATTGCCGAAAGTTATTCGCTGGGGGTGGCGTGGCGCGGCCTACTTCGATGCACTCCGTTGCACGCCTTGCGCGACGTGGTACGAAGCGATTGTTTTGGAACGGGTGGCGCCGGGGCAGGCCGCCGGCGCGCTCCCGCAGGCCTTCCGCAATGCCGCAGCTTGGGCGGTACCCCCTTGAAGGAGTGGTCATGACCCGTTTCCGTGCGCTGGCCCTCGCGGCCGTCGCTTGCGGCCTCGTCGCCTGTGCCGACGACGCCGTGCAGCCCGACGCCGGCTCCGCCCTCCCCGACCTGTCGTTGCGGGGGCTCCGGGTGTCCACCGGTCCCGAGCAGGTGATGCCGGGCGAGGTGGTCGTCAAGCTGAAGGCCGGCGTGGACGCCGCGACCGTGGGTCGTGCCCACGGGCTGGCGCTGGCCCAGCGCGGCTACCAGGACGCATTCGTGGTCTTGCGGGGGGCCGTGGGCGCGGAGCGCTCCGCCGCCGCGGCGCTGGCGCAGGATGCGCGGGTGGTGTACGCGGAGCCGAACTACCTCCGGCAGCCGACGGCCATCAATCCCAACCTCTGGGCGTTCTACAATCCCGGCGGGCTCAACATGAAGTTCACCAGCGGCCCGAGCAAGGGAAAGTTCCTGCCCAGCTCCTACGCCTCGGTCGTGGACGCGGACGAGGACAACATCG
>DAIPLK010000068.1:0-13480 GCA_036769285.1 Gemmatimonadales bacterium
ACCGGGCCGGCAACCATGATGGCGTGGTGGCCTTCGGCGGCGGCTCGGGGCTCGATGTCGGCAAGCTGATCGCGCTGATGCACGGCCAGCAGCTCTCCCTCTTCGAGCTGGAGGACGTGGACGACTGGTGGACCAGGGCGGACGCCTCGAAGATCTCGCCGATCATCGCAGTCCCGACCACGGCGGGGACGGGCTCGGAAGTGGGTCGCGCCGGCGTCGTCACCCACCCGGTCACCCACGAGAAGAAGATCATCTTCCACCCGGCGATCATGCCCAAGATGGCGATCCTCGATCCGGAGCTGACCGTCGGCCTGCCGGCGAAACTGACGGCGGCGACCGGGATGGATGCGCTGGCCCACTGTCTCGAGGCCTATTGCGCGCCCTTCTATCACCCCCTGGCGGCCGGCGTGGCCCTCGAAGGCATGCGGCTGGTGAAAGACAATCTCGCGCGGGCCGTGAAGAAGGGCGCGGATCTCGATGCGCGCGGGCACATGCTGATGGCCTCCGCCATGGGTGCCACGGCCTTCCAGCGCGGGCTCGGCGCCATCCATGCGCTGTCGCACCCGTTCGGCGGCCTGTACGACGCGCATCACGGCACGCTGAACGGCATCATCATGCCCTATGTGGTGAAGGCGAACCGGCGGAAGATCGAAAAGGACATCGAACGCGCCGCGGCGTACCTCGGCATCAAGGGCGGCTTCAACGGATTCCTCAAATGGATCCTGGCGCTGCGGAAGGAGATCGGGATCCCCCACAGCCTCGCCGACATCGGCATCGATACCAAGCGTCTCGATGAGGTGGCGGCGATGGCGATCAAGGACCCCTCGGCCGGCGGCAATCCCATCGCCTTCACCGAGAAGCAGTACAAGTCGCTGGCGAAGAAGTGCGTGACCGGCGACCTCTGAGCCAGCGGCCGCCGGCTTCTCAGCAGCGCGAGCGAGTGAACGGATCGACCTGACCTCGCTACCGCTGCCACTTCACCGCGCCGCCCGGCCACCCGCTATAGGGCTTGATGCGGAATGTGGTCTGCTTGACCGAAAATGTGCTCTAGGTCCGTGGCCGCCACTGCACCTTCTCGAGCGCCACCCTCCCCCGCGCGTTGAATCGGACCCCCTCGGCCTCGAGCAGCTGGCGCTGGCCCAGCTCCTCGCCGGGCACCTTGCGCCGGCTCACCATGCCCGCCGCGTTGATGACACGATGCCACGGCACTGCGGTGCCCGATGGAAGGGCGGCCATCGCATACCCCACCTGCCTCGCGTGACCCGGGAGGCCTGCCAGATCGGCAATCTGCCCGTACGTCGCGACGCGGCCGCGGGGGATGCGGCGGACGACGGCGTAGATCCTCTCGCGTGACATGGGATCCAACGTAACGCGGCAGGCCGCTCAGGGAACCACACATCGCCCGTCGGCGTTGGCACCAGGAGAGCTGACCACCGTTAAACGACGCCGAGGGACCCATGCCCGGACCAGCAGACAGGTACGCGAGCGAACGCGAGAAGTGGCGGAACTTTCCCCGCATCCGCCCTCCCGGAGTGATCGTTCCCCGGCCCGGGCAGGAGTCGGTGTGGGACTATCCGAGACCCCCGCGGGTGGATGCCGTCAGCCGCCGGGTCCGCGTGGAGTTCGAGAACATCGTCCTCGCGGACACCATCCGGGCGCTGCGGGTCTGCGAGACCTCGAGCCCACCGGTCTATTATGTCCCGCAGTCCGACATCCGGATGGAGCACCTCGAGCCGAGCGCGCGCACGAGCTTCTGCGAGTGGAAGGGATTGGCGTCGTACTGGTCGGTGCGGGTAGGAGGCCGCTATGCGAAGGACTCCGCGTGGAGCTATCCGCGCCCCGATCCCGGGTACGAGGCGATCACGGACCACATCGCGTTCTATCCGCGCCGGATGGACGCGTGCTGGCTGGGAGAGGACCGCGTCACCCCACAGCCGGGGCTCTATTACGGCGGGTGGGTAACCCCCGATCTCACCGGGCCCTTCAAGGGCGCGCCGGGCACCGAGGGGTGGTAGTGGAGTAGCAGGGGCGTGTTATACTTTTGCCCGTGATCGAGCCAAAGCTGCGCAACGCCGCGGACCCGCCGGGGACCATCAGAATCGCCGTGGCGGTCATCCAGGTGACGGCGTTCGCCGTGGTCCTCGCGGCGCTTCCCTACCCGGTCTTCGAACTCGACCGCTACGCCTTCCCCAAGGAGCTGGTCCTCAGCGCCGGCGCGCTCGCCGCGACGTTGCTCTGCCTGGCCTCGGCGCGGCGCCTGACCGTGTTCATGGTGGACGCGCTGCTCGCCGGGTTCCTGGTGGTCTCGGCGGTCTCGGCCCTGTTCGCGACCAACGGGTGGCTCGCCTCCCGCGCCCTCGGCGTGAGCCTCGCGGGGGCCGCGCTCTTCTGGTGCGCGCGTACGGTGGCACGGGCGGGGCGGGGCGACGCGCTGCTCGCCGGCCTCGCATGCGCCGTGGTCCTGGGCGCCGTCACCGCGTTGGCGCAGGCGTACGGTGTGGTGAGCACCAGCCTCGCGAGCCTCACCCGGGCGCCCGGCGGCACCTTCGGCAACCGCAACTTCATGGCGCACCTGGTGGCGATCGGCCTGCCGGTACTGCTCTATGTGGCGATCGAGGCGCGGTCCCGCACCGGTTTCGTGCTCGGGGCCATGGGCGTGGCGCTTGCCGCGGCGGCGCTGGTGCTCTCGCGCTCGCGCGCCGCCTGGCTCGGCGCGGGAGCCTGCGGCGCCTTCCTCGCAGTCGAAGGGCTCTGGGTGGGCAGGCTGTGGGTCGACGAGCACCTGCGGCGCCGGGTGCTGCAGCTCGCCGCCGTTGCGGTCGGGAGCCTCGTGCTCGCCATGGTGCTGCCGAACCGGCTCAATTGGCGCTCGGATACGCCGTACCTCGAGTCCCTCACAGGTGTGGTCAACTACAAGGAGGGAAGCGGCCGCGGACGGATGATCCAGTACGGCAACACCCTCGACATGGCCGCCCACCATCCCGTGCTGGGCGTGGGTCCCGGCAATTGGCCGGTCTTCTATCCCGTCTACATGTCACCGGGCGACCCATCGTTCGACACCGACGACATCATCCCCACCAATCCGTGGCCCAGCAGCGACTTGATGGCCATCGCCGCCGAGCGGGGCTTCGTGGCGCTCGCGCTGCTGACGCTGGTCGGCACGACCATCGCACTCGGCGCCTGGGCCCGGATACGGCGTGGGCCTCGGCAGCTCCCGGCGCTCACCGATCTCACGATCGTGGCCACCCTCATAGCCACCGGCGTGGTCGGCGCGTTCGACGCGGTGCTGCTGCTTCCCGTGCCGACCCTCTTCACCTGGACCATCATCGGCGCCCTCGCCTCGTCGGCGCGGCCCATCAAGGAGATCCCCCTCACCCCGAGGACTCGGCGTGGTGTGCTGATCGGCGTAGGGGTGGTGGGACTGCTGTTCGTCGGGCGAAGCGCCGCCCAGACGATCGCGATGGGCGTCTTCGCCGGCGGCGAGCGGCGGGCGATGGAGGCCGCCGCCAGGATCGATCCCGGAAGCTACCGGATCCGCGTGCTGCTCGGCCGCGCCTGGGCGCGGGCCGGCCGCTGCGACCGCGCGATCCCCCACGCGACCGCCGCCCAGGAGCTGTTCCCCAACCATCCCGCCCCGGCGCAGCTCCTCCGCGCCTGCGGCGTCCGGAAGCGCCGCTAGCGCCCGGGTCGGGGCTCCTTCGCTTGGTTCAGGATGATTCTCGCTCCGGCTTCACCGCCCGCCTGATCATCCCCGCCAGCCACTCGGCCTCACGCTTGTCGCGGATCCCGCCCCCAACGGCCACCCGCCTTCCAGCGGCCGTCACGAGCGTGATGTCGTAGTACGGCGTGCGGCCCGCCTGCGAGGCGATGCGGGTGGTCACCTCCGCGACGTCGGCCGCGCGCAGCGTGCGCTCGCGGCCCGGCACCACCCAGCCCGTGGCCACGACGACCGTGCCATCCCCGGCGGTCACCCGCGTGACACCGAGCCACTGATCGAGCGCCACGATGAGCAGCAGCAGGCCGAACAGGCCGAACACGAGCGGAAAGATCAGCGGCGCGTCGAAACTGATCGTGGCCCAGATCGCCGCCGCCCAGATGCCCAGAAACACCGTGAGGCCCGCCGCCACGCCGGGGTTGCGCGCGGGGGGGTAGTAGATCTCCGTCCCACGCCTGGTCGTGCTGACCCGGATCGGCGAGCCGGGGGGTTGCCGGTAGTCGCCTGGGAGGGCAGACCGGGCCACGGCCGCCCGCTCGGCTTCGGTGAGGGGGCGGTCGCTCTCCGCGGTCCGGAAGACCGGCACCTCGAACGTAGCCGCGTAGTCGACGCCGGGTACGTCGGCCGTCACGTCCAGACGCCAGAGCGTCCGATCACTCGCCTTGCCTGGGTCGCAGGGCGCGGCATCGGCCGGAATCGCGAACTCCACCGGAATCGTGACACCGGCGCAGGCAGCCTGCTGCTCCTCCTGCCACAGCACCGTCTCGGAGGTCGACCGGTCGTCGCCGCTGCCGGTCGTCGCCCGGCGGATGCAGGTCAGCACGAGCCTGAAGCCCTCGGCGGGATGGAGGCCGTCCGGAGTCCGCAGCGTTCCTTCCAAGGAGTGGCCCACCACCGCCGGCAGCGTGGCCAGATCGAGCCGCGACACCCCATACCGCCGGTAGCGGAGCGTGGCCCGCGCCGCCCAGACCAGCAGCCCCATGCCGACCGCCGGGAAGAAAAGCGCGATCAGCGCGGCGCGATTCCCCTCGTTGAGCGCCGCGCGTACGGCGAGCGCGGCGGAGGGGATGCTCACCAGATTCCAGAGGGCGGTGAAGATCCACGCTGACCACATCTCGGTGCGGGAGGCATCGGTGATCCGGCGCGACGCCCAGTCCTCGCGCCAGAGCCAGGGCGCGTCGGGATACCGCGCCTCGCGGGCGAGCCCCTCCTCGACCCGGCGGCGGCCGGCCAGCACCGCGGCGATGCCGCCCAGGCCGACGCCGCCGAAGGTGAGCGCGAAGATGCCGAGGAAGCCCGCCTGCGCCCAGTCGCCCGACCGTGCCGCTCGGACGGCCATGACCGCCGCGAACAGCCCGCCGGCCGCGAACGGTAGGAGGAAGAGCACGACGCAGCCGAGGGCGGGCCACGCGCTCATGGCGCCCCGGTGGCGAGGGGTGTGTCCTCCCGGCCGCCCCACTCGGTCCACGCCCCGTCGTAGAGCGCTGTGCCGTCGTGTCCCAGGACGTGAAGCGCATGGATGAGTGCGCAGGCGCTGGTCCCCGAGCCGCAGGTCGCGACGATCGGCCGGGCGACGTCGACGCCCGCTGCCGCGATGCGCCGGCGCAGCGCATCGGCCGGGAGCAGCGTGCCGTCCGCCGCGACGAGCTCGGTGTACGGCAGGTTCAGGCTGCCGGGGATGTGGCCCCCGCGCAGCCCCGGCCGCGGTTCCGGATCGATTCCGGCGAACCGGCCGGCCGGCCGCATGTCCACGATCTGCTCGGTGGGGTGGGAGAGGTTGCGGCGCACGTCGTTCAGGTCCCGCACGGCTCCGGGGACGCGCCGCGCGGAGAAGCGGCCACGCGGCAGGATCACCCTCCCCTGCTCGAGCGGCCGGCCCTCACCGCGCCACTTGCCGATGCCGCCGTCGAGCACCGCCGCCCGGTCGTGGCCGAAGACGCGGAAGATCCACCAGACGCGCGGCGCGCTCAGGTTCACCCCGGAGCCGTCGTAGATCAACAGGTCGTCGCCGTCGTCCAAGCCGAGCTCGGTCATCTGCCGGGCGAAGTCGTCCGCGGAGGGCAGCATGTGCGGCAACGGCGACGTGCGGTCGCTCGACGCGTCCAGATCGAAGAAGACGGCACCGGGAATGTGTGCGGCGGCATACTCCGCGGCCGCATCCCGCCCGCTCGTCGGCAGGTACCACGACCCGTCCACCACGCGGAGCCCCGGCCGACCCAGCCGAGCGGCCAGCCACCCGGTCGAGACCAGCGCCGGGAGCGGCTCGCGTTCCCGCGACGCCGTCATGGGGTGAGCAGCACCTTCCCCGTCGTCCGGCGGCCCTCGAGCTCGCGGTGGGCGTCGGCCGCCCGGGCGAGCGGGAACTCCTGCCAGATACGCACGGCGAGCGATCCGTCGGCGACCCAGCCAAGCACCTCGCCGGCCCGGTCGAGCAGCTCGGCGCGGGTCGCGACGTAGTGCACCAGTGACGGCCGGGTCAGGAACAGGGATCCCTTCTGGCTGAGCACCTGGGGATCGAACGGCTCGATCGGGCCGCTGCTCTGGCCGAACAGCACCATTAGTCCGCGCGGCACGAGGCAGTTGAGTCCCTTGGCGAATGTGGTGCGGCCGACCGAGTCGTAGTTCACGTGCACGCCCAAGCCGCCGGTCAGCCGCTTCACCTCGGTCTCGAAATCCGCCTGCGTATACAGGATCACTTCGTCGGCCCCGGCCTCGCGCGCGAGCGCCGCCTTCTCCTCCGTCGAGACGGTTCCGATCACGCGGGCCCCGCGCCGCTTCGCCATCTGGCAGAGCAGCAGGCCCACCCCACCGGCCGCCGCGTGGACCAGGCAGGTCTGGCCCCGGGAGAGCGGGTACGTTGAGGCGGTGAGATAGTGGGCCGTCATGCCCTGCAGCAGCACTGCGGCGGCCTGGTGGGTGCTCACCCGGTCGGGCAGCGGGACCAGGCGCTCCGCGGCTACCAGCGCGTACTCGGCGTACGCGCCGAGCACGCTGACCGACCCGACGCGGTCGCCCGGCTGCACCGTGGTGACGCCCGGCCCGACCGTCTCCACGGTGCCGGCCGCCTCGGAGCCGGGCGTGTATGGAACGGGGACCTTATAGAGGCCGGTTCGCTGATAGATCTCGATGAAGTTGACGCCTGCCGCCTCGACGCGAACGAGCGCCTGCCCAGGACCCGGCCGCGGGACGTCAGCCTCCTCCAACCGCAGGACGGCGGCGTCGCCGGGGGCGTGGACTCGGACGACTTTCATCAGGGCTCCTCGAGGGGGATGCGGTAATCTGCAAGCACGGCGTGGGAACGCGCCATGCGCCGGCCGCCGCCGCCCTCGTGCCGGTGGACTCGATGAGGCCGCGCTGGTGGTCCGGATCCTGCGGAGCCACGCCGATCTGCTGTCCGTGATGCCGTAGCGCGGAGTGCAGTTCGTGACACCGTTCGCGCCGGGGACCGCCTTAACGAATCCGCGCGGGCCCCGTCCATCCGACCGATCCCGATACGCGCCGCTGGAAGTCCATCGCCACCTGCTCTGGAAGGAGTTTCGATCATGCGCCGAACTCATTGGGCCGCACGCGCCTCCACGCTCGCGGGCGGGGTCCTGGTCCTCGCGCTGAGCGCCTGCAGCGACTCGACGACACCCTCAGGCACCATCATCCCCGCGGCGGAGGTGAGCCAGATCGGCGCCGCGGCGGGCGATGAGGCGGAGCAGGCGGTGGGCGCGATCACCACTCCGACCGCGGCCGGTCCCGTCTCGCCCACGGCGCCAGGCTGTGCCACCGTGGACGACGAAACCGACACCGACGGCGACTTCGCGCCCGACGCCGCGACCTACACGTTCGCGCTCCCGGCGTGCAGCTTTACCGGTTTCCGGGGCGGCACGCTCGAGGTCACGGGCACGATCCTGCTGAGCGACCCGACGCCGTCCGCATTCGACCTGGCCATCACGGCCACGCTCACCGATTTCCAGTTCAAGTACACCAGCCCGAACGCCCTCTTGACCTACACCGCCACCCGGAACGGGACCCGGACGCTGACGGGGAACGCAGCGGGGGCCTCGCTCAGCAACCAGATCACTGTGGTCCGCAGCGTGCCAGACCTTCCGGACGCCACGGTCGTCCACAACCTGCTCCTCGTCTTCACGCCGGCGGCCGGCGAGAGCCTGCAATTCGGCCAGCCGCTCCCGAACGGAACCTTCACCAAGAGCGGCACCTTCACCTGGAGCCGCGGAGCGGTGAGCCGGACGTTCACCGTGACCACGGTTGCGCCGCTGGTGTGGGACGCCTCGTGCACGACCGACCGGAAGATCGCGTCGGGCGAGATCCACGCGACGCTGGCCGACGGCGGCTACATCAGTACGGTGTGGACGGCGTGCGGGGTGAATCCGACGGTGAGCTTCGTACCGGCGAGCTGAGCAGGATCGGGCCGGGCGCCAGGTCGGAGTCACCCTGAGCGAAGCGAAGGGGCCATGCGCTGGATCATGGCCCCTTCACTTCGTTCAGGGTGACTCGTTTCTCTTGTTCAGGGTGACTCGTCTTTCCCGCTGGCGGTGGGGCTCAGGCCGCCACTTCCGCCGCGTGGAGATCGTCGGCCGGGCAGCGCCCGCGCCGGGTATATCGGTCGAAGAATGCGCGCGCCTGCTCGAGGTCGGCCGGATTGAAGTAGCCGGGGCCCAGCCCCGCGCACCCCTCGAGCGCGATCTCGACCAGGTCCGCGGCCCTGCTCGCCAGGGCGGGATCGCGAAGGCCCACGCGACTCGCGCGATCGAGCAGGCCGAGATCCGGCGCGCCCAGCAGGTCGGCGGCGGCCCCGAGCGCGCGGGTGTCGTAGGTGATGCCGACAGCGAGCGCCAGGGGCGCCGCGTACCACTCGGGCGCCACCGCGTCCGCCGAGCGCAGCTCCAGGTGGCCGCGCGGCCGAACTTCCGGGAACAGCGTCGTGAGATGGTCATGCCACTCGTCCATGGTCATCCGGGCGCGGGCGATCCATTCCCCGAACCGCCGGTGCTGGCCCTCCACGGCCGGCAGCAGCATCGCCGGCGCGTCCAGCGCGAAGTCGAGATAGGTCTGGACCGGCGCTCGCTCGGTGTAGGGGAGCCCGGTGCGCGCCGGATCGAGCGCCCGCCATACCTGCGCGCGCGTGCTCGGGCAGCCGGTCTCCTCTCCGGCGTAGACCGACGAGTTGGCGAAGATGGCCACGACGTACGGCGCGGCGGCGTTGAGCACCTGCCAGCGGCGCCACGGCTCGTCGTCCAGATCGAGGGCGATCTGGAACGACGCGGTCTGGCGCATCATTCGCGCGCCCGCGGGACCGCGCCGCGCCAGGTAGTCCGCCATCCGCTCGTATCGCTTGGCCCTGACGAGCAGCGGAGCGTCTTCGATCGGGTTGGCCGGATCGATCCCCAGCGCGAGCAGGGTGATGCCCTCGCCAGCGGCCACCGCGCGCAGCGGCAGCACCACCGAGCGGAGCAGCGCCAGCAGCGCGCTGGGGGAGCGGCAGGGAGGCGAGCTGTACTCGAGCTGGCCGCCCGGCTCGAATGTGAGCGTACCGCCGCCCGGCAGAACGAAGCAGGGCGTGCCCTTCGCGGTGCGCGTTTCGGTCCAGCCCTGCCGGCTGCCGAAGCGGCGCAGCAACGGTAGCGTGGCGCAGGCGCCATCCCCCTCGATCGGGCAGCGGCGCCAGGTGGAGGTCTCCACCGGAATGAATTCCGCCTCGGCGCCAACGCGCCGCGGGGTGAGCGAGGCGCTGGCCGGCGCGGCGAAGGCGTGGGCCTCGAGGTCCGCCGCCAGGACGGCCCGGCTGAGCGAGCTCATGCGGGCGCTCCCACGACGAGGCCGAACGGCGTGGTGGGATCCGTGGGCCAGGCCTCGATCCGGAGCCCTGCGGCATTGAACAGCTCGGCCACGCTGCTCCGGTCGTACTTGCAGCTGATCTCGGTCCGGATCGATTCCCCCCTCGCGAACGCGACCGGCTCCAGGCCGGGGATGACCACGCGCTGGTCGCGGGTGGAAACCAGGTGCATCTCGATCCGGTGGGCGACCGTGTCGTAGAAGGCACGGTGCTCGAACGCCTGCGGATCGAAGTCGGCCCCGAGCTCGTGGTTGAGCACCAGCAGCATGTTGCGGTTGAACTCCGCCGTGACGCCCCGGCTGTCGTTGTAGGCGGCCTCGATCCGGGCCACGTCCTTCCGGAGGTCCACACCCATGAGGAAGCGGTCGCTCGGCTCCATCGCCGCCCGCACCCGCGAGAGCAGGCGGATGGCCGCCGGCGGGTAGAAGTTGCCGATGGTGCTGCCCAGGAAGGCGAACACGGCGGGATGGGGAATCCGCCGCGGGAGGTTCAGCTCCTCCGAGATGTCCGCGATCGCGGGCTCGACCGTGAGACCGGGATATTCACGGCGCAGCCGGGCCGCCGTCTGACTCAGGAACGAGGCGCTCACGTCGATCGGGACGTACAGCTCGGCCAGGCCCGTCGCCCGCATCGCATCGAGGATTATCCGGCTCTTCTCCGCGCTGCCGGCGCCGAGCTCGATCAGGGCCCGGGCTCCCAGCTGGGCCATCAGCTCCGGCATCCAGCCCTCGAGCAGCGCCCGCTCGGTACGCGTCGGGTAGTACTCCGGCAACCGGGTGATCTCCTCGAACAGCTCGGAGCCCCGCTGGTCGTAGAAGTATTTGGGCGGCAGCTCCTTCTGCGGGGCCGAGAGGCCCGCCGCCACTTCGGCGAGCATGCGGGGGTTCGCCCGGTAGCCGGGCGCCCTCGGGGCGCGGGCCAGGGCGGTCGTCGTCGAGTTAGGCATCGCGGGCGCACCTGAAGCCGCTGAAGATCTGGCGGCGGATGGGGTAATCCCAGTTGCGGAACGTGTTGCGGACGGCGCCCGGCCGCGTGGCCCACGAGCCCCCGCGCAGGACCTTGTACTCGGTGCCGAAGAACACCTCGGAATACTCCTTGTACGGGAAGCTCTCGAAGCCCGGCCACGGACCGAAGTCGCTGGCCGTCCACTCCCACACGTCCCCGATCATCCCGTAGCAGCCGATCGGTGAGACGTTCAGCGGATAAGTGCCCACGGCCGCCGTGCCGAACGCGAGCTGGTCAAGGTTGGCGAGCGTCCGGTCGGGCGGGGTGTCGCCCCAGGGATGGCTCCGCTTGGTCCCGGTGGCCGGGTCCCACGAGGCCGCGGTCTCCCACTCGATCTCGGTCGGGAGCCGCTTCCCGGCAAAGCGCGCGAACGCCTCCGCCTCGTACCAGGAAACATGGCAGACCGGATGGTGCGGATTGACCGGACCGCTCCGGTCCATGCTCCGCGTCCACCAGCCCCCCTCGACCCAACGCCAGTACCTGGGCGCGGTGGCCCCGGCCTCCGTGCGCCAGTGCCAGCCCGCCTCCGACCAGTACTCGCGCGTGTCGTAGCCTCCCGCGGCGATGAAGACCATGAAGTCCTGATTGGTGACCGGCAGCGCGTCGATCCAGAACGGCGCCACGTCGACCCCATGCGCCGGCCGCTCGTTGTCGTAGGCCGCCGATCGGTCGTCGGTGCCGAGCTGGACACGGGCGCCGGGAAACCGGACCATCTCGCCGCACCCGGCGAGACCGGCGCCCGGCACCGACCCGCCAGCCGGCTCGAGCCGCGCGAGCGGCGCGTAGGCTCCGCCCCGCTTGAGCTGGAGCGTCTGCAGGATCGTCTCGTTGTGCTGGTATTCGTGCTGCAGGACCATCTGGTAGACGTAGCCGTCGCGGAGCAGCGGGTGGCCGGGGTCGAGATCGGTGGCCGCCAGGCGGGCGAGGACGCGCCCGCGGATCTCGTCCATGATCGCACGACACCCTTCGAGGCCGGGCAGCTCGAGCGCGCCGCGCGTGCTGCGGGGATGCTCGAACGGATTGTACAGTCCCGGCATCTCGACGAACTCGATCGGCCCGTCGAGGTTGCGGGTGAGCCACAGCTCCTCGAAGTGCGCGATGTGACCGAGATCCCAGAGGATGGGACTCATCAGCGGATCGTGCTGAGCGCGCAGCTCCTCGTCGGTCAGCGGCGCCAGCAGCAGCAGGGTGCGCGCCCGCGCCTCGAGCAGCTGGCCGGCGATGGTCTCGGGATCGGTGCGACTCGGCGCGGCGGCCACGGTCATCGGTTCCTCCTGCCGGGAGCGGTCAGGACTCGAGCGACGAGAACAGGTTGTTCAGCGACTCGGCCAGCGTGGGATGGGCAAAGATCGCGTCACGAAGCTGATCATACCTCACGTTTCCCATCATCGCGAGTTGCAGGACCGCCATCATCTCGCCGCCTTCGATGCCGAGCACGGCGGCGCCCAGAATGGCCCCCGACCCCGGGTCCACCAGCGCCTTCATGAAGCCGCGGGACTCGTCCAGCTCCAGCGCCCGGGCCACGTAGTTCATCGGCATCCGGGCCACCCGGTAGGCCCGTCCCTGCCGACGCGCATCCTTCTCGTTGAGCCCGATCCGCCCCAGCTGGGGATCGATGAATACGGCGTATGGCAGGAGGCGGTCCGTGATCGAGGCACCGCCGCCCTGTAACAGGTTGGTACGGATGATCCGGAAGTCATCGTACGAGATGTGGGTAAAGGCCGGCCCGCCCTTCACGTCACCCAGGGCGTAGACCCCCGGTGCGGAGGTCTGGAGCTGCGAGTTCACGGTGATGAACCCCTTGGCGTCGGTCGCCACTCCGGCCGCCTGCAGGTCGAGGCGGTCGGTGTTGGGCACCCGGCCAGCGGCGCGGAGGACGTGGGAGCCCTGGAGGACGCGCTCGCCCGTCGGCGTCCGCGCGGTGAGCCCCACGCCCCCGCCTGCCGACTCCGCCCGGCGCGCCTCCGCCTCCAGCAGGATCTCGACGCCGTCCTCCCGGAGGATCTCCAGCACCGCCTCCGCCACATCCTCGTCCTCCTGCGGGAGGAGCTGGCGGCCGCGCTGGACGACCGTGACCCGGCTGCCGAAGCGGCGGAACATCTGCCCGAACTCGAGCCCGATGTAGCCGCCCCCAAGCACGATCAGGTGCTCGGGGACCTCATCGAGCTCCATGATGGAGGTCGAGTCGAGCGACGGGATGCGGTCGAGGCCCTCGACGTCGGGCGCCGCCGGGCGGCCGCCGGTGTTGATGAACACCAGCTCGGCCTCCAGCACCCGCCCATCCACCGCCACCTGCCGGGCCCCGGTAAACCGGGCCTCACCGCAGATCAGGTCGAGCCCCTCGGTGGCCTCGATCCGCCGCAGGCTGCCTGCCCGGAAGCTCTTGACGATGGCCCGTTTGCGCTCGCGGACCCGAGTCATGTCCACCGCCACCGGACCGGTGCCCACCCCGTAGTCGGCGGCCCGCCGGGCGAGGTACGCCACTCGAGCACTGGCCACCATCGTCTTGGTGGGGGTACAGCCTTCGTTGATGCAGGTGCCTCCGACGTGCTCGCGCTCGACCAGCGCGGTGCGCTTGCCGCTCCGCGCCAGCGCCGAGGCGAGGGGTCCCCCTGCCTGCCCCGCGCCAATGACGATCGCGTCGTACCGCTCGAGAGCATTCATGGAAGTCGTTTTGCCAGGGGGTGGAGGGCACCACGGACAGAGGGTGTAACGACGGCGCCTGCCCGCGGGTTCCAACGGGGACGCGGGACGGTTCGACCGCAAGAACTGGATGGTGCCCCGGCGCGCCGGGTGCTACCATCCCTGCCATGCTGCTCGACGCCACCCCCGCCGACGATCGCCGCTGGACCGCGGTCCTGGGCCGCGACACGGCCGCCGATGGGCGCTTCGTCTACGCCGTGGCATCCACGCGGATC
>DAIPLK010000069.1:0-8966 GCA_036769285.1 Gemmatimonadales bacterium
CTTCAACCTTCCGCCGTCGTCGCAACCGGCCTTCCTCACCTAGCGATTTCGCTGACCTGCCGAGACGAGTTCACAGTGATCCTTGAGGTGGCAGCCCCGGGACCGTCGCGTTGCCCACCCACTCTCTCGGAGGCATCTTCGGGCGCGGGCTTCTCTCCGCACGCCCAAGTGATTGCTAGCGTCAAAGAAAGGGCCATCAGCGCCGTGGTGCCTGCGCAATTGCCATCGCTCATGCTGGTCGCGCTGAGCGATTCCTTTTCGTCCATCTGGCCAGCACTCGCGGAGGAGCTCGGTTTCGAGTTGCGGGAGGCGAACGGCCCCGAGAATCCGCCCGGTCCGGTGGGGTCCGTCACCCTGATTGCGGCCGCGGGAATGGAACACGAGGCCGGGCCTGTCCTCCAACGCTTCCCCGCGGGGGAGTGGGAGGTAGCGGTCATCGGGGCGCTCCCGGATCATCGGCTGGCCGTCGCGCTGGCACGGGCAGGCGCCGCCGACTACTTCGCGCTTCCCCAGGATCTCGAGCTGCTGCGGTCCTGGCTGCTCGAGCGTGCCGAGCGGTTTTGGACCCGCATTCAGCGAAGCGCGTTCGCTGCGGGGGAAGGGGCCAAGTACCGCTTCACCGGCATCATCGGAGAAAGCCCCGCGCTGCGCCAGTCGCTGGAGCGCGCCGGCCGGATCATCCCGCACCGCAACGTCACGGTGCTGATCACCGGCGAGACCGGCACGGGCAAGGAGCTCCTCGCCCGTGCGATCCACTACAACGGGCCCCGGGGTGAAGCGCCGTTCGTCGATGTCAACTGCGCCGCCATCCCCGAGCAGCTGCTCGAAAGCGAGCTCTTCGGCCACGAGAAGGGCGCCTTCACCGGCGCGATCGCCGCCAAGCCCGGGCTCTTCGAGGTCGCGGAGGGAGGCACGGTGTTCCTGGACGAGATCGGACACCTCTCCCGCCCGCTGCAGGGCAAGCTGCTCCGCGTCCTGCAGGAGCGCACGACCCGGCGGGTCGGTGGCACCCGAAGCAAGCCGGTGGACGTGCGCATCTTGGCCGCGACCCACGTGGATCTCGCCGCAGCGACGCGCCGAGGCGAGTTCCGGGAAGACCTGTACCATCGGCTGAACGTGGTGCCGGTCGAGCTCCCGCCCCTGCGGCAGCGCCGTGACGACATCCTCCTCCTCGCCCGCCGCTTCCTGGCCCAGTTCGCCGGCGAATACGGGCTTCCCGAGCCGCGTCTGAGCGCCGACGCCGAGCAGGCGCTCCTCCGGCACCGCTGGCCCGGCAACGTCCGCGAGCTCCGGAACCTCATGGAGCGGGCGCTCCTCCTCGGCACGAGCGGCGTGATCGGTCTCGACGTGCTGGCGCTCGACGCGGGCCCAGCCAACCGTCAGTCGCCGTCCAGTCTCGACCCGGCCCTGCCCCTCCGCGAAATCATCCGCACGGCGGTGCGGGACACCGTGCAGCGGTGCGGCGGGAACAAGAGCGAGGCGGCGCGGCGGCTGGAGATCTCGCGGACACGGCTGCAACGACTGCTCGACAACCCTGACGACACCCGTGACTTTGGAGACGAGCCATGATCCGACCTTCCCTCGCTGTGGCGGTTCTGGTTGCCGCGCTCGTCGCCTGCGCCGACGGCCCGACTTCACCGGCGGCGGGACCGGTGGTGCCCAGCTTCGACCTCCGCGACGAGGCCGACCTCCACTTCCTTCAGCCCGCGCCCGACGCGCCGGCGCTGGCGCAGACGAGCGTGAGCTTCTATGCCGTCCGGGGACAGGATCGCGAGGCGTTCATCTGGTATCACAAGAGGCCGGATGCGAGAGATTCCACGAAGCTCGCCCGCTTCAAGGTGCCGAAGTCGTCGCTGATTCGGGACGAGAAGGGGAACCCGATCGCGGTCGGCGATTCCCTGCTCATCACCATGTCGGTCCCCGACCCGAGCCTCCAGATCGTGAACTTGGAACCGGCAGGGCTCCAGTTCGCCGCGGGCAAGCCGGCCAAGCTGACGCTCTGGTACCTCGAGGCCGACCACGACTTCAATGGAGATGGGGTGATCAACAAGGCCGACCGGACGATCGAGGCCAGCTTCCAGATCTGGAAGCAGGAGAAGGCCAATGATCCATGGGAGTCGCTCCTCTGCCGGCTCAGCACCGTGAACGACCAGGTCGAGGCAGACATCGCCGGCTTCACCCGCTACGCCGTCTCTTACTGAGTAGATCGGGATCCGGCATGTCGGCTGCCCCGTCGCGCCCCCGCGATTTCCTCGCCCTCGCCCGCGGCCTTGCCGCAGACGGCGCCTGGGAGCAGCTGCGCGCCGCCCTCGACAGCCGGCGGGAGCGGACGGCCAGCCACCCCGAGCTGGATCTCCTTCTGGCCGAAGCGAAGCTCCGCCTGGGCGACCCGACCGGCGCGCGCGTCCTGATCGCCGCCACCATCCCGCGTCTCGAGCGCATGGGCGACGCCTCGTGTCTCCGCCGCGCCGTCAACCTGCTGGGCGCGGCGCACTTCGAGCTGGGCGATCTGGCCGACGCGGAGGCGGCCTTCGGTCGGGCGCTCGAGCTGGCGAACGGCGACGGCGACGCGCTCATGGTTGCGCGGGCCACCAACAATCTCGGGCTCATCTCCAACATCCGCGGCAACCACGAGGCCGCGCTCGGCTCCTACCAGCTGGCGGTCGCGGCATTCCAGCAGGTCGGCCACACGCTCGGTTTGGCCGAGGCGACGCACAACATGGCGATCACCTACCGGGACGTTCGGCGATACGACCAGGCCGACAAGTACGAGCGCCGGGCGATCGAGCTCGCTCGCGAAGCCGGGAGCGGCCGACTCTTGGCCATGGCCCGGGTGGGCAGGGCGGAGCTGTCTTTGCTGCAGGGGGAGCCACAGGTGGCGGAGGCCGGCGCGCGGCTCGCGGCCGCCGACTACGCCCGGCTTCCCGATCCCCTGGGAGAGGCGGACGCGCTGCGGCTGATGGGACGGGCCCTGGGCGCCATTGGCGAGATCCGAGCCGCGCTGGAGACTCTCGACCGCGCCGTAGGAATGGCCCGGATGCATGAGAGCGCCCTCCTCGAGGCCGAGGCCCTGCGAGATCGGGCGGAACTCCGGGCGACATTCGGCCGGTTGGGCGCGTGCGAAGATGCCGAGGCCGCCGTCGCGATCTACGACCGACTGGGTGCCACCCAGGAAGGAGCCGGCTTGCGGGAATGGCTTCGCACGCTATCGCAATGAGCCGAAGCCGCCGAGCCCGGCTGGAGCCGCTCGGCGCGATTCGAAGCCACCTGCCTAGTTCGCCCGCCACCCCCGGAGCCCGCTCGCCCAGCTATACGGATCGATCTCCACCCCCTCCAGTCGCCGAGACACCACCGCCAGGCTTGCCGGGGCATAGAGGAACAGCGCCGGCGCGTCGGCGTTGAGCGTGTCCATCGCTTCGCGGTAGAGCCTGCGCGCCTCGGCCACGTCGTGCGCCCGGCCCGCCCGGGCGAACAGGGAATCGAACGCCGGGTTGGCGTAGTGTCCGTAGTTGAGCGCGTCCCATCCCGCTCGGGTCCATTGGTCGGCCAGGCCGCGCGGGCTGGGCTCGTCGAGCCATGCGCCGATGTAGGTATCGAACCGGCCCTGCGCCAGCCGCTCCTGGAAGACGGGGAAATCCACCGCCGTCACCGTCACCACCGCACCCACCGCCTGCCACATCGCCTGCAGTGCCACCGCAAGCTGACGGCGAATTGGGCTCGTGCTCGGTACCAGAATATCGAACGTCAGCGCTTGGTTTCCGCGCCGGCGCGCCTTCGCGCTGTGGGCGCGCCCCCACCCGGCCGCGTCGAGGGCGCGAGTCGCCTGAACCGTATCGAACGGCAGCGTGGCGATGCTGTCGTTCCAGATCCACAGCAGCTGCGACATCGGCCCCGGTGGCGCCTTCCCATGCCGACCGAACACCGAGCGCGCCAGCGTCTGCCGGTCCACGGCGAGCGCCAGCGCCCGCCGGGTGGCGGCGTCACCGAAGATCGGGTGCGGCCGGTTTCGCGGTCCCCCGCCGATCTGGAAGCCGAGGAAGCCGTAGGTCGCCGACGCGTAGGGCACGAGCCGGAGCGTCGAGTCCTGCGCCACTCGCTCGGCGCGCTCGGGGCCGGCCACGGTCTCGAGCAGATCGGCCTCATGGCTCAGCACGAGGTTGAGAGCAGCGTCGGGGTCGGTTGCGAACCGCCAGATGGCCCGGCGGACCGCGGGCGGGGAAGTGGCGGCGCTATCGGCCACCAGGCGCACATACTCGCCGCGCTTCCATTCGGCGATGCGGTATGGGCCGCTGCCCACAAGGTGCGCCACGCTGGTGTCGGACGGCCAACTCGCCGGCGGGGTCGCCGACCAGATGTGGCTCGGAATGATGCGGACGTGATACGTGGCATCGTAGAGCTGCTCGGGCGATGGCTCGGCGAAGCGGACCAGCACCGACGCCGAATCCTCGGGGACGACGGTGATGCGGTGCGCGAGATACGGGCGCGCCGGCGTGTCGAGCACCGAGTCGCCGAACGCCGCGAAGGAAAAGCGGACATCCTCGGCGGTCACCGGGCGGCCGTCCTGCCACCGCGCGCCCGGCCGCAGGTGGAACCTCCAGGCGAGCGAGTCCACCCGCACCCAGCTCGCGGCGAGGGCCGGCCGGTAGGCGTTGGCATCGATCGGCGACGCCCCCGGCGCAAGATTGGCCAGGCGCTCGTACACCTGGTCACCGATATCGCGCGCCACCGTCTCCACCGCGAGCGGCGGGAGCAGTTGGGCCGGGTCGCCGGTCGCCGCGACCACCACGGTGCCACACCGCGGGCATTCCTTCGTCTCGCGGCTGCAGCCGGGTGCCGCGAGCGCGAGGACCAGGACGAGCGGCGACGAGATCGATCGAGCTGTGCCAGGTCCCACCAGAGCCTCGACTGATTGGGTTGAGCAGACCGATAGAGGAGCCCCGGGGCCCCCCGAAGTGCATTGAAACATTACCACCTGCAACAGTATATTGCAGTTGCGTTCGGCCCCAGTTCACGGGGCCAACCATATAAGATATTGTTTGACAGGATGTTACAGTGAGTGGCGCGGACGGCACACCGGTTGCCCATGAGTGCGGTCAGAACACGACCCTACTCTTCTTGGGAGCCCACAATGCGCCGCACTGCCCTGCGAACTGCCGCCGTTCTCGCCGCCGCCGCCGCCATGTCGGCGTGCGGAGACTCCGGCAGTCCGTCGACCGACGCTCAGCTCAACTTCAACCTCGCCACCCGGGCCGCCGCGCCCGCCGTGGCTTCCGCCATGTCGCTCGCGACTGCCGGGACACCAGAAACTTACACGGACGGGACCAGTACCCTGGTCATCGATCAGGTGCAGCTGGTCCTCCGCGAGATCGAGCTGAAGCGCGCTGAGGCTACCACGACCTGCGGCGGCTCGTCCGGCGGCGACGCCTGCGCGGAGCTGGAGCTCGGCCCGCTCCTGCTTGACCTGCCGCTCGGTGGCGCCGGCGGCGCGGCGCGCAGCTTCAGCGTGCCGGTGGCCCCGGGGACCTACGACGAGGTGGACTTCGAGGTTCACAAGCCGTCGAGCGGCGACGACGCGGCGTTCGTGCAGGCGAATCCCGGCTTCGACGGTGTGAGCATCAAGGTGACCGGCACCTACAACGGGCAGGCCTTCACCTTCACCAGCGACCTGGACGCGGAGGAAGAGATCGAGCTCAATCCGCCGCTGGTGACCACCGAGTCCACGGGTACCGACCTGACCCTCTTCGTGGACCTCGACCGCTGGTTCCGCGACGGCTCGGGCAACCTGGTCGATCCGGCGAGCGCGAACACCGGCAACCCGAACGAGAGCCTGGTCGAGAGCAACATCACGAGCACGCTCCACGCCTTCGAGGATGAGGATCATGACGGTTCCGACGACCACAGCGGGTCGGGCAGCTGACCTGACCGACCGAGCGTGACCGCGCGTCCCTGGTTGATCGCCCTGGTCCAGCTCTCGGACAGCTTCGCCACCAGCGTGGCGGAGCTGGCCCGGGAGCTTCGGGCTGGGACGGTGGCCTGGAGTCCCGACGAGGATCCGACCCCGCCGGGCGGGGCGGCGGTCCTGCTGCTGCTCGCGGGTGGCGCCGAAGGAGCAGCGCTCGACCTGCTGGCGGAGTTACCGCCGTCTGGCGCGCCGGTCTACCTCATCGGCGCGATGGCCGACCACCGACTGGCGGCGGCGGCGGTGCAGCGCGGGGCCCGTGACTACTTCGCGCTGCCGGAGGACTTCGACGTCCTCCGTCGATCGCTCGAGCGCGAGGCGCGCGAGGCGAACGGCCGGGTCGAGGCCGGACGGTTCGCGGAGGCGGAGCGGACCGCCTGCGGGTTCGACACCATGCTCGGGCGGAGCATCGCGCTGCGGCAGACGCTCGAACAGGCGGCCCGGGTCGCCGCACACCGTGACGTCACGGTGCTGATCGGCGGCGAGACCGGCACCGGGAAGGAGCTCCTGGCCCGCGCGATCCACTACGCGAGCCCGCGTGGGCCGCAGCCGTTCGTCGAGATCAACTGCGCCGCCATCCCGGCCAACCTGCTCGAGAGCGAGCTGTTCGGCCATGAGCGCGGGGCCTTCACCGGCGCCGTGGCGGCCAAGCCGGGGCTGTTCGAGCTGGCGCACGGCGGCACGCTGTTTCTCGACGAGATCGGCACACTGCCGCTCGACCTGCAGCCCAAGCTGCTCCGAGCGCTGGAGTCGCGCACGATCCGGCGGGTGGGCGGGCAGCAGGGCCGGGAGGTGGACGTCCGGGTCATCGGCGCCACCCACATGGATCTGAGCGCGGCCACCGGCCGGGGCGAGTTCCGGGAGGACCTGTTCTACCGGCTCAACGTCGTCGCGCTGACGCTGCCGCCGCTGCGTGACCGCGACGGCGACATCGAGCTGCTGGCGGAGACGTTCCTGGCGCGGATCGCGACGGCGTACAGCCTTCCGGTGCCGGCGCTCACTCCCGAGCTGCGGAGTGCGCTTCGAGCGCACACGTGGCCGGGAAACGTGCGCGAGCTCAGAAACGCCATCGAGCGGGCGCTGGTATTGTCGCCCCGCGGCACGCTGCGCGCGGAGGAACTCATTCCCGCGCCGGCGCGGGATGGCGGGCACGCCGGGGGCGCTGCCCTCCCCTTCCCCGCCACCCTGGACGCCGTGGTACGCTCGGCCGCGCACGCGATGCTCGAGCTGACCCAAGGCAACAAGAGCGAAGCCGCCCGCCGTCTCGGCATCTCGAGGCCGCGGCTCCAGCGCCTGCTTAACGGAGAGTCGGACTGAGGCGACAGCCACCACCACGGGAGACCGTCATGCGTACCGTTCGCGCCATTCCTTGCCTGCTGCTCGCCGCCCTCGCTGGCGCCGTCGGGTCGTGCTCCGACTCCAGCGGGCCGAACGGCGTGCCGCCGGGCGACCTGAACGTCGTTCACGTAGCGCCCACCAGCGCGCTGCTCTTCAACGCGGTGGACAGCTTCTACGCCAAGCGGGGTGAGGACCGTGAGGTGCGGATCTACTTCCAGGACGGCGCCGGCGCCGCCGGCGAGGAATACCTCCGCCTCCGCATCGACGCCCCTACCCTCGTCGCGCTACCCGACGGCACCCCGATCCTTTCGGGCGATTCGGTGCTGGTCCACGTGCGCGTGGTGGATCCGGCGCAGATGCTGTTCGAGCTCGAGCCGACGGGACTCAAATTCAACCCGCTCGTCCCGGCGCAGCTCAAGATCCACTACGACCACGCCATGGGCGACCTCAACGACGACGGGAGCGTGGACGGGAAGGACGCTGCCATCGAAGGCACCCTCGCCATCTGGCGCCAGGAAAAGCCCGGCGATCCGTTCGTGCGCCTCGGCTCGGTGTTGGCCGAGGATCTCGACGAGGCGGAGGCCGAGCTGACCGGCTTCAGCCGCTACGCGCTGGCCTACTAGCCCAGAGCACCCACGATGGCCGCGAGCCCCTTCGCCCACGACGCCACCCACCAGCTCCGCGAGCTGGTCCGGACGGGCTGCTTCAGCGAGGCGCTGGAGTACTACCGGCGCGTCGAGGCGTCGCCGGGCGGGCGCCGGCCCGACGCCCAGCTCCTGGCCGCGACCGCGGCCACCCGCCTGGGCGAGTTCGTCGAGGCGGAGGCGCTGGCTTCGGAGGCGCTGGCCCAGTTCCGGTCCCGCGGCGACGCCGACGGGCGCATGCGGTCGCTCAATCTCCTCGGCGTCATCCGCTTCGAGCGCGGCCGGCTCGGCGAGGCCGAGCACTCGCTGGCGGAGGCGCTCAACCTCGCCACCCAGCTCGGCGACAGTCTCGTCGCCGCGCGGGCATGCAACAATCTCGCGTCGGCCATCCACCTGCGCGGCCGGCCGGACGAGGCGCTCGGGCTCTACCGCGGCGCGCTCCTGGCCTATCAGCGGCTCGGCGACCGCCGCGGCACTGCGGAGGCCTACCACAACCTCGGGCTCATCTATCGCCAGCTCAGCGAGTGGCGCAACGCCGAGGACGCGACCGGCGAGGCGCTCCGCCACGCCGAGATCGTGGGCGAGCGGGGCCTCCTCGCGCTGGCAACCACCGGACGGGCGGAGCTGATGGTGGAACGCTCGGACCTGGCACAGGCGAAGCAGGAGCTCGCGCGGGCCGGCCGGTGGGCGGCGGAGGTGGGGGACGAGGTCGGAGGCGCGGAGGTGGAGCGGGTGCGGGCGCTCGCCGCGTACAAGACCGGCGACTTGGACGCCGCCCTGACGCACGCCGAATCCGCCCGCGTCGTGGCGCGCGCTTACGACAGCGCGATCCTGGCGGCCGAGTGCGCGGCGCTGAGCGCGCTCACGCTCAAGCGGCTGGGCCGGACGTCGGAGGCGGAGGAGCGGCGCGCGGAGGCCGACGTGGGGTTCCGCTCCCTGGGTGCGCTCCGGCTGCGCCAGCGCCTGGCCGACGACTGGCGCGCGACGCCGGCGAAGCGGCGGCCCAGCGGACCGCGCGTACGGAA
>DAIPLK010000069.1:9066-13366 GCA_036769285.1 Gemmatimonadales bacterium
GCCCCCTAGGACGCGACGGCGTGCTCCTTCTGATTCTCCGCCGCGACCTTGGCCGCCACCTCGGGCGGCGCCTCGGCATAACTGTGGAACTTCTCCCGATGCGTGCCGCGGCCGTGGGTGATGGAGTGCAGCGTCGTCGAGTACTTGTATAACTCGGCCTGGGGCACGATGGCGCGCACCTTGGTGAGACGGCCGTCGGGCTCGGTGCCGAGGATCTGGCCGCGGCGAGCGCTCAGGTCGCCCATCACATCGCCGAGCAGCTCGTCCGGCGCCCAGGCCGTCACTTCGACGAGCGGCTCGAGCAGCACCGGCCGGGCTTTCGGGGCCACATTCCGGAATCCCAGGATGCCGGCCATCTTGAACGACATCTCGTTCGAGTCCACGTCGTGGTAGGACCCGTCGTAGCACTCCACCCGGAAGTCCACCATCGGGTAGCCCGCCACGACGCCGCGTTCCGCCGACTCCTGCACCCCGCGGTCCACCGCCGGGATGTACTTCCCGGGAATGACGCCGCCCACGATCTCGTCCACGAACTCGTAGCCCGCGCCGCGGGGCCGCGGTGAGAGCCGGATCCAGCAATCTCCGTACTGCCCCCGCCCGCCGCTCTGCTTCTTGTGCTTCCCCTGGCCTTCGGCCTTGCCCTTGATGGTCTCGCGGTACGCCACGCGCGGACGCGCCAGCTCGGCGTGCACGCCGTATTTCCGCTCGAGCCGCTGGAGGACGGTCTCGAAGTGCCGTTCGCCCATCCCGTGGATGAGCGTCTGGCCGAGCTCGGAGTTGTACTCGAAGTTGAAGGTCGGGTCTTCCTCGTGCAGCTTGTGCAGCCCCGCGGCGAGCTTGTCCTCCTCGCCCCGCTGTTTCACCACGACCGCCGAGGTGGCCTCGGCCTGGGGGAACGGGATCGGAGGGAGTCGCACCGGCGCCTCCCGGCGGCAGAAGGTGTCCCCCGTGTGGGTGTCCTTGAGCTTGGCCACGGAGCCGATGTCCCCCGGGCAGAGTCGCTCCACTTCGATCCGCTCCTTCCCCTGCTGGATCGACAGGTGGTTCAGCTTCTCCGCGACTTCGTGCTCGGCGTTCCAGACGTCGTCGCCGTTCCGGAGCTCACCGGTATACAGCCGGAACAGGGTCACGTCGCCCACGTGGGGCTCGGACATCGTCTTGAACACCCGTCCCAGGAGCGGCACGTCGGCCGGGGGCGTGCACTCGGCGGGCGAGGGAAACAGCTCGACCATCTTCCGGAGCAGCGTGCGGAGCCCAAACGTCTGTGTGGCGCTGCCACAGAAGAGCGGCACGATCTGGCCGCTGATCATCGCCTTCTTCACGGCCCCGATGAACTGCTCGCGCGGAATCTCCTCGCCGGCGAGGTAGCGCTCGATCAGGTCGTCATCGGTGGAGGCGACGGCCTCGGTCAGGTGGTCGCTGTACTCGCGGTAGCGCGCCTGGTACTCCGGCGGTATCGGGACGACCTCGTTCTCCCCCTTGAGCGCGCCCTTCTTGTACAAGTGGCAGTGCCCGGAGAAGAGGTTGATGATCCCGTGGAAGTCCGGCCCGTCGCCGATCGGGATCTCGACCGGGACGACCCTTGGCGTTAGATGGGCCTTCACGTCGGCGAAGACCCGCTCGAAGTCCGCGTGCTCCTTGTCCATGAGCGAGACGAACAGGACCCGGGGCAGGTGCAGCTGATCGAGGACTTCCCAGGCCTTTTCGGTGCCCACCTCCACCCCGCCCGTGCCGCTGAGCACGACCACGGCGGCATCGGCCGCATGGAGACCGGTCACGACCTCGCCGAAGTAGTCGAGGTAACCCGGGGTGTCGATGAGGTTGATCTTGGTCTCCATCCACTCGGCGTAGCCGAGCGCGAGATTGATGGAGTGCTGTCGAGCGATCTCGTCGGGGGAGTAATCGGTGAGGGTGTTCCCTTCCTTGATGCTGCCATGGCGCCGGCTGGAACCGGACACCCAGGCCAGGGCGTCGACGAGCGACGTCTTTCCGCTGGCCCCGTGGCCGACGAACGCCACGTTGCGGATGGCGTTGGAGCCATAGACCTTCATGGCCTCCACCTCCTTCGGAGAGTTGAATTCTCAAGGTGGAGACCATCCGCCGAGTTGTCAAATTGAGCCCCAGGCGGGCGCTACCGATACCCCGCCGCCTGGAGGTGGAACAGCTCCGCGTACAGCCCGCCCTGCGCCACGAGGGCCTCGTGCGTCCCATGCTCCACCAGCCTCCCGTCCCGCAGCACCAGAATCCGGTCGGCCATACGCACCGTGCTGAACCGGTGGGAGATGAGCACCGCCATCCGTCCCGCCGTCAGCTCGGAGAAGCGCAGGAACACCTCGTACTCGGCCCGCGCGTCGAGCGCGGCGGTCGGCTCGTCGAGGATGAGGAGCTGGGCGTCGCGCATGTAGGCCCGGGCCAGAGCTACCTTCTGCCACTCGCCCCCCGACAGCTCCACCCCGTTCTCGAATCGCCGGCCGAGCATCTGGTCGTAGCGCCCCACCAGCCGGGCAGCCACCGAGTCGGCCAGGCTCCGCTGCGCGGCGGTCTCGATGCGGGCCTCGTCCTCCCGGGCGGCGATGTTGCCGACCGCGATGTTCTCCTTGAGCACGAAGTCGTAGCGGACGAAGTCCTGGAAGATGACCCCCACGTTCTGCCGGAGGCTCTCGACGTCGTACTCCCGCAGGTCCACGCCGTCCAGCAGGATGCGCCCCTCGGTGGGATCGTACAGCCGCGCGAGCAGCTTCACGAGCGTCGTCTTGCCCGCCCCGTTCTCCCCGACCAGCGCGATCCGCTCGCCCGGCGCGAGCGAGAAGTCGAGCCCCCGCACCGCCCAGCTATCCGATCCGGGGTATCGGAACCCGACGTTCTCGAATGCGAACCCGGTGCGGATCGGCACCGGAACCCGCCGGCCGCCCGGATCCCGCCGAATGCGCGGCTCCAGCGCGAGGAAGGAGAACAGGTCGTCGAGGTAGAGGCTCTGCTCGTACACCTGCGAGAGCGAGAGGAGCACCCGCTGGATGAGGTCGCGGCTCTGCCGGAACGAGCCGGCCAGAAAGGTCAGCACGCCGATGGTGAACAAGCCCGCCGGGGAACGGTAGCCGATGACCGTCAGATAGATGATGATCGCGTAGGCGCCGTAATACCCGAGCGTCCCAAGCCCCGCGAGCAACGTCGAGACGAGGCTCCGGCGCACCGCCAGCCGCTTGTTGGCCTCGTAGAACTCGTGGCTCAGCTGGTCGTAGCGGCCCACCAGGAAGTCCGACAGGCCGAACAGCTTGAGTTCCTTGGCGGAGATGTCGCTGGCTCCGATGTACCGGAGGTAGTCGAGCTGGCGGCGCTCGGGGGTCCATGAGTAGAGCAGCGAGTAGCCCAGCGACGCGAAATGCGTTTCGCCCAGCAGCGAGGGGAGCACCGCGACCAGGAGCAGCACGAGGAGCCAGGGAACGTACAGCGCGAGCGCAGCGGCGAGGGTGACGAGGGTGATGGCGTCCTGCACCGACGAGAGCAGCAGGGTGAACAGGCCGATCCGCCCGACCGTCTGCCGCCGGGCTCGCTCGAGCTTGTCGTAGAGCTCCGCGTTCTCGAACTGCTCCAGGTCAAGCGTGGCCGCGTGGCGCATCAGCTCGACGCTCGTCCGGTTGGCGAAGAGATCGCCCAGGAGGCTCTCGAGCAGGGCCGACAGGCGGGCCAGTCCCTCGCCGACGAGCGCGATGGCGAGCTCCAGGATGAGCAGCTCGGCCAGGCGGGTCCAGTCCACGGCCGCGCCACTCCCGGCCGCGCTCACCGCCCCCACTACCTCGTCCACGATGAGCTTGCCGATCCAGAGCACGGCGAGCGGGACGAGCGAGCGAGCGACTCGCAACGCCATGATCCCGGCCACGTAGCGCGGCTCGCTCCGCCAGACCAGGCGGAGCAGCCGGGGCACGTGCCGCAGCGCCTGGAGGCGGGCACGCCAGCCGGGGCCGGGTTCGGCCGACTTACGGCCCCCCCGGTTGGGCCGTACTATCGGATGCTGGAGCGGAAGTGCCATGTCGAGGAAGCTAATCGCCGGAGAGGCCGAGATGCCCCACATTGACTGGCCCACGCTGTGGGCCAACCTCACCCACCTCGGCGCGTTCGACAGCGTCACCCACCCCGTCACGCTGGTGGAGAAGGTGCTGCGGCCGGTGGTGGTGTACCTCCTGCTGGTCTTCGGGCTCCGAACCATAGGCAAGCGGGCGCTGGCCCAGCTCAACCCGTTCGACTTCGTGGTGTTGCTGACGCTGTCGAACACGGTGCAGAACGCCATCATCGGCAACGACAC
>DAIPLK010000183.1:0-4071 GCA_036769285.1 Gemmatimonadales bacterium
TGGGCGGAGACGATGTTCTGCACCCCACCGCGGCACGAGCCGCGCAGCGCCGACGAGGCCTTCCTCGCCACGGGCCGGCCGTTCAGGGTACCCAGCGAGGGTCAGGAGCTGGCGGCGTGGGAGTGGGGAGCAGGTCCGACCGTCGTCCTGGTCCATGGGTGGGGCAGCCGCGCCGGGCGGCTCAGCGTCATGGCCCGCACGCTGGCGCAGTCCGACTTCCGCGTGGTGGCGTACGATGCGCCGGCCCACGGGCGCTCCACCGGGCGGTTCGCCTCGCTGCCGGAGTTCGCCCGCGCGCTCCGGGCGGTGGCCGACAGGGTGGGACCGGTGCACGGGCTCGTCGGCCACTCGCTCGGTGGCGCCGCCATTACGCTCGCGCTGCGCGACGGCCTTCAGGCCGAGCGGATCGTGCTGCTGGCCGCGCCGGCGGACGTGACCCGCTTCACGACGGCGTTCGCGGACTATTTCCGCCTGCCGCCCGCAACGCGGGTCGTGATGCGGCGGAATCTGGAGACCCGGCTGCGGGCGCGCTGGGACGAGCTCCACATCCCGACGATCGCCCGCTCCCTCTCCGTGCCGGCCCTTCTGCTGCATGACCGCGCGGACCTGGATGTTCCGTACAGCCACGGGGAGGAGATTGCCGGCGCGTGGCCAGGTGCCCGGCTGGTCCCCACGACGGGGCTGGGCCATCGGGCCATCCTGCGCGACCCGGCCGTGGTCGCGCACGCGGTCGGGTTTCTTCGGGGAGCGGGCGATCGGTGATCGTGATGGACCGGCAGAACCCAATGGCGCGGGGGTGGTCGCACGTCCTCTCGACCACGAACGATCTCGACGAGCTGGATCGGTTCCGGCAACGGGTGGGGGCGCCGAGGCAGGCGCTGCACCTGGGCAATCGCCGGTGGCCGCACCTCGACCTCAAGCTCGAGCCCCGCGAGCGGGCGCTGGCCGATCCCGCGGTCCGAGTGTTCGAGCGTACCGCCGACATGCTGCGGTTCCTGAAGGAGATGCGAGCTGCGGAACCGTCCGGCGGCGCCGAGCGTTGAAAGGGCGCGCCGACCCCCGGGGGGTCGGCGCCGGACCCTAACCGAGGAAGGTTCATGTCCACCAAGGTGACCAAACCCGACGCCGAATGGCGCGAGCAACTGACCCCCGAGCAGTATCAGGTGACCCGCCGGAAGGGGACGGAACGGGCGTTCACCGGCGCCTACTGGGGCACCAAGACCCCCGGCGTCTACCGCTGCGTCTGCTGCGGCAACGAGCTGTTCGCCTCGAGCACGAAGTTCGACTCGGGGACCGGCTGGCCGAGCTTCTGGGCGCCGGTGGCGGAGGAGAACGTGGCCGTCGAGCCCGACAACAGCCTCTTCATGCGGCGCAACGAGGTCGTCTGCAGCCGCTGCGACGCCCACCTGGGACACGTCTTCGACGACGGCCCCAACCCAACCGGCCTGCGCTACTGCATCAATTCGGCGTCGCTCACGCTCGAACCAACACGGCCCTGACCCGCGGGGGCGCCATCAGCCACGGGTGGTGCCGGATCCAGTCCCTGGTCTCGCGCAGCTCGGCGCCGTCGCGCCGTATCTCGGGTGTGACCCGGTCGGCCGGGTCGGTCGGAAACGAGTCCACGGGCTGGGTGGCATCGAGCGTGTCGCCGGGGAGGGTCGGGGCGCGCTCGGGGGTGGGGCCGACTCCGCTCCGCGGAGCGTAGTTGGCTTCCAGCGTGTCGCTCGGGAGCGTGGGACTCGGCAGGGTGGTGACGGCCTGGGCGGCCAGCTCCCGTCCGCCGGCCATCAGCAGCGCGGCAACGAGCGGAGTTCGAATCGCGGAGAGCACGGGTCCTCCTTAGAGAATCTTCTTCCCGAACGCCGACTGCACCAGCTCGACGGCAAACACCGCCGACGCGTTACCCTGGTCGAGGATCGGGTTCACCTCGACCATCTCCAGCGAGGTCATGACGCCCGAATCGTGCAGCAGCTCCATGATGAGGTGGGCCTCGCGGTAGTCGAGCCCACCCTTCACCGGCGTTCCTACGCCGGGCGCGACGGTCGGATCCACCGCGTCAAGATCGAAGCTCACGTGCACATGGTCGGTGCCGTCCGTCACCCTGGCAAGCGCCTTCTTCATGACCCGGTGGATCCCGTGTCGGTCGATGTCGGACATGGTGTGGACCTGGACGCCGGTCTCCTTGAGCCGGTGCTTCTCTCCCTCGTCCAGGCTCCGGATTCCCACCAGGGCCACGTTGGCGGGGTTCACCTTCCGGAACTTCCCCCCGATGCTCGTCAGCTTGTCCGGCCCGTGCCCGAGGAGGACGGCCACCGGCATGCCGTGGATGTTGCCCGAGGGCGACGACTCGGGTGTGTTGATGTCGCCGTGAGCGTCCACCCAGAGCAGGCCCAGCTTCTTCCTCTCGCGCCGGCAGAAGGCCGCGATGCCCGACACCGTGCCCACCGCGATCGAGTGGTCCCCGCCGAGCACCAGCGGGAAGTGGCCGCGGCTCATGATCCGATCCACCTTCTTGCAGGCCACCGTCGCGGCGCGGGCGATCTCGCCGAGGTAGCGGGCGTGAACGTCCCCGACCTTGAGCTCCTCCATGTTCTTGATGGTGAGGTCACCTTCGTCCACCACCGTGTGGCCCAGCTCGCGCAGGCGCTCCTCCACTCCGGCGATGCGGATGGCCGACGGCCCCATGTCCACGCCGCGCCGGCCCGAGCCCAGGTCCATTGGCACGCCGAGTACGTGGACGATCATGCGTCAGGCACGCGCGGAGGCTGTGGGGGGCAGTGAGCCATGCTCATCCGCAGGAATCTAACCGCGCCCGCGATGACGAGTGCCCGCGATGAGGAGCGCCCGCGATGACTAGCGCCCTCGGCGGCAACCGCTAGGTTGGGGTACAAAGGAGGTTCCTACTCGGGCTGCCAGGGGGCATTCGCATGGGGGCTTCCCTTCTCGAGGGTGAAGATGGTCCGGTCGTCCTGGTGAACGGCGGCGGCCGGTCTCCCTATGTGCTCATCTGCGAACACGCGTCCAACCTGTTGCCGACGACGCTGGGTACGCTGGGACTGCCCGAGTCCGAGTTGCAGCGCCACATTGCATGGGACATCGGTGCGGCGGAGGTCGCCCGCCGGTTGTCCCGGCTGATCGATGCGCCACTCGTACTGCAGCGTTATTCACGGCTTGCCTATGACTGCAACCGACCGCCCGACTCGGCCGACGCCATGCCGCAGACCAGCGAGACCACCCATATTCCCGGCAACCGGAACCTGTCGCCCGCCGACAAGCTGGCGCGCACTCGGGAGATCTACCGGCCGTTTCACGCCGCCATCGCCGATCTCCTCGACCGCCGGGCCGCGGAGGGGGTCCGATCCCTGGTGGTGACGATCCACAGCTTCACGCCTGTGTACAAGGGGAAGTCACGCGCCGTGGAGCTTGGCATCCTCCACGACCGGGACACCGGCCTTTCGGCCAAGCTCATCGCGAGCTTTCCCACGGTGGATGCGCGCCTCAACGAGCCCTATGGTCCGAAGGACGGCGTGCTTCACACGCTCAATCTGCACGCGGCACCCCGCGGTCTGAGGCATGCCATGATCGAAATCCGCAATGATCTCCTTTCAGACGAACGCGGACAGGACGAGTGGGCCGAGCGGCTGTCCGCTTCGCTCGTTCACGCAGTCGAGCACTAGCCGAGGAGAGGGACGATGGCCACCGGAATGTTGACGCTCGACGACCTGAAGCGGGAGATCGCCGCGGGCACGATCGACACGGTCGTCGCCGCCATGGTGGATCTGCAGGGCCGGCTCATCGGCAAGCGCTTCCATGCGCAGTTCTTTGCCGACAGCGGCCATGAGGAAACCCATGGCTGCAATTATCTCCTGGGCGTCGACATCGAGATGGAGCCGGTTCCCGGGTACAAGGCGACGAGCTGGGAAAAGGGATACGGAGACTTCGTGCTGAAGCCCGACATGGCGACGCTGCGCCGCATTCCCTGGCTTCCCGGCACCGCGCTCGTCCTCTGCGACGTGCTCGATCATCACACGCATGAAGACGTGCCCCATTCGCCGCGCGCGATGCTCAAGA
>DAIPLK010000184.1:0-4012 GCA_036769285.1 Gemmatimonadales bacterium
TCCTCGGGGAGGTTGCCGTACCAGATCACCAGGAACTGGGCCCACATGAGGTAGGTCCAGAAGACGGTGAAGCCGAAGCAGAGCTTGCCCAGGTCGTGGCGCTGTTTGGGGGAGACCAGGTCGGCCACGCCGAGGTGGGAGGCGCCGTAGATCATCATGAGGGCGAGCAGCATGTGCGCGCCCAGGAACGATCCCATGAAGTAGAACCCGCCCAGGAGGTTCGAGAACCAGTGGGGCTGGAGGGCCATGATGCCGTCGAACGCCACGAGGGTGAACACGAGCGCGTAGATCACGACATAGGTCGGCGCCAGCCGGCCGATCCGCTCCTGCTGGACCAGCGCCGCCGTCGCGCTTCCATCGTAGCCCCGGGTCCAGCGATCGAACAGCGCGCGCCGGCCGGCAGGCGCTGCGGCCCGCACGGCGAGCAGATCGGGCACCAGATCCGCCCGGACGAGCTTCCAACCCACCAGCGTGAGCAGGCCGAGGCCGATCGCCAACCGGGCGAACATGAATCCGTGCGACAGCCAGAGGGCCTTCCCGTGCTGCAGTTCGTGCGCGGCCGTCTCCATCGGCCCGTAGACCGCGGGATAGCCCAGGGTGAAGATGAGCAGCAGGGCCACCAGCGAGACCGGCAGGAACGCCGCCGAGGCGGAGGCGAACCGGATGATCATGCCGGACCACTTGGCGTTGGTGACCTTCTGGACCGCCACGAACGCGACGCTTCCGCCGGCGAGCCCGGTGAAATAGAGCCAGTTGACGTGGAAGAGCTGCCAGGCGCGGTCGCCGTTGCCGGCGCCCAGCGCCTGGACGAACAGGATCAGTCCGAGGGCCGCCAGCCCGCCGCCCACGCCGAGGAAGAGATGGTACCGGCCGGCCAGGGAGCGCTGCACGAGGCGCTCGCGGAGGGAGGGACTCATCGGGGGACCTCTCCGGTCGAGCCGGTGGCGCTGGCCGTGGGAAGGATCCCGGCCGCGGCGCCCGGCGGCTCGGGGCCCAGGGGGCTCTGCCCCTGGAGCTTCCGCACGTGGTTCACGATCGCCCAGCGCTCGCCGGGCAGATAGACCTTGTCGCCGTAGCGCGGCATGACGCCGCGGCCGTAGCGGATGATGCTGTAGAGATACCCGTCCGAATAGGCGCGGGCGCGTCCGGTGAGCAGCGACGGGGCCGCGATCCGCTGGGAGACCGGGCCCTTCGCATCACCGGCCACGCCGTGGCAGACCGCGCAGTAGTTCTGGTAGAGCGTATCGCCGGCCGCCTCCACGTCGCGCGGGATGACCGCCACCTCGGCACCCGGCGGCGAGGGCCTGGCGCCGTCTCCGGCGTTCGGCGCATACGGGTTCCGGAGCGCGTCGGCGGTGGTCAGCTTGGCGGTGGTCCACTCGGCCGACCAGTCGGGCTCGCCGCCCGTGACGGGCACGATGCCCGGCGGCGTGTAGCGCGGCCCGCCGGACGCCTGGTAGGGCCGGACGTACCTGGCCTGGATCATCTGGTCGAACCACGGGACTCTGCGCCACAGGTCGTCGGGTGACGGGACCCGGCTGTACCAGAAGTCGCACCCGCCGGCGAACAGGGTCAGGGCGGCCAGGCACAGGGCGCGCTCAGGCCACTTCATGGCGCACCTCCACGGCCCCCGCCGAGCGCAGCAGCTGCTCGACCGGCCCCACCTGGTCGGATCCGGCCGGCACGAAGACGCCGATCTGGTCGTCGGTGTACTTGGGGTCGAACGCGATCCCGCGCTTGCCCATGAGCACGCTGAGGAGGGCCACCCCCGTGACCGTGCTGAGCGCGCCGAGCAGGATGGTGAGCTCGAAGCCGATCACGACGTACGGCGGAATCGAGGCGATCGTCTTGCCGCCGACCAGCAAGGGCCAGTCGAGCGACATCCAGATCGTCATCCCGAATCCGGCGGCACAGCCGGTGAGCCCGCCGATCAGCGTGAACAGCCGGACCGGACTCACCGACTGGTCGAGCGCCTCCTCGATCTCGTGATTCGGCGCGGCCGAGTAGACGACCAGGTTCCGGTGTCCCCCGGCACGCAGCGCGCGGATCGCGTCGGCCGCCGCATCGACGTGAACGAAGGAGGCGAGGACTCCCGGCACCCGCCGGGCCGGCTTCCGAAAGGTCATCAGTGGTGCCCTCCCGCACGCTTCCTCGGCATGGGGATCATCTCCTTGATCTCCTGGATCGCGACGATCGGGAAGCTCTTGGCAAAGAGGAGGAACCACATCCCGAACCAGCCGAACGATCCCGCCAGGATCCCCCAGTCGCCCCAGGTGGGGTTCATGACGGCCCAGGCCCACGGGAGGTAGTCGTTGCTGAGCGAGGAGACGATGATCACGTAGCGCTCGAACCACATGCCGATGTTGACGAAGATCGAGATGATGAAGAGCGCCGTGAGGTTGGTCCGCAGCTTCCGGAACCAGAGCAGCTGGGAGACGAACGCATTGCAGATGATCATCGTCCACCCGGCCCACCACTGTGGTCCGAAGGCCCGCCGGAAGAACGTGGTCTGCTCGAACATGCTCCCGCTGTACCACCCCACGAAGTACTCGATCATGTAGGCGTAGAACAGGATCGAGCCGGTGAGCAGCATCAGCTTGGCCAGGTTGTCGAAGTGGTACTCCGTGATCATGTGCTCGAGCTTGAGCGCCCGCCGGAGCGGGATGATCAGCGTGATCACCATGCCGAGGCCCGAGTAGATGGCGCCGGCGACGAAGTACGGCGCGAAGATCGTCCCGTGCCAGCCGGGCACGATCGACACGGCGAAGTCCCAGCTCACCACCGAGTGCACCGACAGCACCAGCGGCGTCGCGAGCGCGGCCAGGTAGAGGTAGGCGCGCGAGTAGTGCCGCCACTGGTTGTCGGTCCCCTGCCACCCCGCCGAAGCGAGGGTGTACACCGACTTGCGCCAGCCGGTGACCTTGTCGCGCACGGCGGCGACGTCGGGAATGAGCCCGAAGACGAGGAACGTGGACGAGACGGTGAAGTAGGTCGAGATCGCGAAGACGTCCCACATCAGCGGCGACTTGAAGTTGGGCCAGAGCCAGCGCTGGTTCGGGTAGGGCAGCAGCCAGTAGAACACCCACTGCCGCCCGATGTGGATGATCGGGAACAGCGCCGCCGTCATGACGGCGAATACCGTCATCGCCTCCGTGCTGCGGTACACCGCCGTACGCCACGGGCTCCGGAAGAGGAACAGGATGGCCGAGATGAGCGTACCGGCGTGCCCGATGCCGATCCAGAACACGAAGGTCGTGATGTAGACGCTCCAGAAGACCGGCGGGGTGTAGCCGGCGTGGCCCAGGCCGTCCTTGACCAGGATGAGGAACGTCAGCAGCCCCGCCAGGAAGAGCGAGACGGCCAGGCCGAGCAGCATGAGGTAGCCGCGGCTGGGCGGCTCCAGCGTCGCGACGACGTCGCGGGTGACGTCGGCGTGCGTCTGGGTGATCGCGTGCTCCGCGTGGCCCGGGTGTGCGACGGCAGCCATCGGTCAGGCCTCCACCGGATGCAGGACCTTGGCGAGATACGTGATCGCCGGACGGACGTTGATCTCTTCCAGCACGTGGTAGCCCCGGGGGTCCTGCTTGATCGAGGCTACCCGACTCTCGGGGTCCCTCGTATCGCCGAACACGATCGCGTCGGACGGGCAGGCCTGCGCGCAGGCGGTGGTGAACTCGCCGTCGCGGATCGGGCGATCCTCGAGCCGGGCCTGGTTCTGGGCCCCCCGGATGCGCTGGATGCAGAAGGTGCACTTCTCCATTACGCCGCGGGCTCGCACCGTCACGTCCGGGTTGAGCTGCAGGTTGAGCGGCTCCGGCCAGGCGATCTCGTTGTACTTGTACCAGTTGAAGTACCGCACCTTGTACGGGCAGTTGTTGGCGCAGTAGCGCGTGCCCACGCAGCGGTTGTAGACCTGGCCGTTGAGCCCGTCGGGCGTGTGATATGCCGCGTATACGGGGCACACCGGCTCGCACGGCGCGTTGGCGCAGTGCTGGCAGAGCATCGGGACGAA
>DAIPLK010000004.1:0-3503 GCA_036769285.1 Gemmatimonadales bacterium
GCTGGTCGCTCGCGGGAGTGGTCCAGCACCTCGTCCTGGTGGAGGAGGCCATGGTTCGAAACGGCCGCCGGCAGGCCACTACTCGCCCGGCCGGGGTGGCGCTCGGATCGCGAGTCCGCGCGCGTGTACTCTTCACGCTGCTGGGCCGTGACATTCGGGTCCGGGCGCCGGTCGCGGTGGTGGTCCCACAGACGCACCTCCCGCTCGCCGACCTGGCGCCCCGGTGGACCGCGGCGCGGGCGGATCTCATGGACTATGTGGAGGGGCTGCCGGGGCCGATGTGGCAGCGCACGGCGTTCTTCCACCCGCGGACGGGGTGGATCACCGCGATGGGCGGGCTGCGGTTGTTCGAGGTGCACTGCGCGCATCATCTGCGGCAGATCGAGCGGATCGTGAGCGATCCGGGGTTCCCGCGGCGCGGTCCTGCCTGAGCCGCCAGCGCTCTGGTGAGCGGGGCCTACAGTCAGCGCGGGAGTGCCGGCTCTCCCGCCGTCGGCGGCCGCGACGCCGGGGACGCGGCATACCGCGACGCGACGTAGCTCTCGAGGATCTCCAGGAACTCGGGGACGATTCCCTCGCCCTTGAGGGTCACCACGAGGCGCCCGTCCACGAAGACGGGCGCCTTCGGCTCCTCGAAGGTGCCGGGCAGCGAGATGCCGATGTTGGCATGCTTCGACTCGCCGGGACCGTTCACCACGCACCCCATCACCGCCACCTTCATTTCCTCGACGCCGGGCCGCTCGCCCCGCCAGACCGGCATCTTCTCGCGCAGGTAGTCCTGGATCTGCTGCGCCATCTCCTGGAAGAACGTGCTCGTCGTCCGCCCGCAGCCCGGGCAGCTCGTGACCTGCGGCGTGAAGCTCCTCAGCCCCAGCGACTGGAGTACCTGCTGCGCGACCTGCACCTCCTCGGTGCGGTCGCCGCCGGGCGCGGGGGTGAGGGAGACGCGGATGGTGTCGCCGATCCCCTCCTGGAGCAGGATGCTGAGGCCCGCGGTGCTCGCGATGATCCCCTTGGCGCCGAGCCCCGCCTCGGTGAGGCCGAGGTGCAGCGGATAGTCGCAGCGCGCGGCGAGCATGCGGTAGACGTCCACCAGATCCTGGACCCCGGACACCTTGGCGCTCAGCACGATACGGTCGTGCGGCATCCCGGCGGCCTCGGCGAGCGCGGCGCTCTGGAGGGCGCTCTCGACCATCGCTTCCATCGTCACATCGCGCGCGTCGCGGGGCTCCGGCCGGCGGGCATTGGTGTCCATCATCTCGGTGAGCAGGTTCTGATCCAGCGAACCCCAGTTCACGCCGATGCGGATCGGCTTGTCGTGAGCCAAGGCGACCTCGATGATGGCGCGGAAGTTCTCATCGTGCCGCTTGCCCCCGACGTTGCCGGGGTTGATGCGGTACTTGGCGAGCGCCCGGGCGCAGGCGGGGTACTTGCTGAGAAGCAGGTGGCCGTTGTAGTGGAAGTCCCCGATGATGGGGACCATGACGCCCAGCCGGTCGAGCCCCTCGATAATCTCGGGGACGGCGGCGGCGGCCTCCTCGTTGTTGACCGTCACGCGGACCAGCTCACTGCCCGCGCGCGCGAGCGCCGCCACCTGGCGGACCGTGGCGTCCACGTCGGCCGTGTCGGTGTTGGTCATGGACTGGACGACGATGGGATGCCCCGAGCCCACGCGAACGCCGCCGACGATGGCGGTCACGGTCTGCCGGCGAAGGAGGGGTGGCATGGACAGGAATATAACGCGAGGCCGAGCGCCCGTTCTTGCGCCCGGTTCCCCGTCCCGGTGAGATTCGTGCATGCCATCCCCCATACCGCCCGCGGCGCCCCGCGCCGCGATCACCGGCGTCGCGGTCTACGTTCCCGAGCGCCGGGTCACCAACGCCGAGCTGGCCACGCGGCTCGACACGTCCGACGACTGGATCGTTTCGCGGACCGGCATCCGCGAGCGGCGGATCGGCGCTCCGGGTGAAACGACTTCCACGATGAGCGCCGAAGCGGTGCGGCGCCTAATGGCCCAGCGCGGTCTCGGCCCCGACGACGTCGGCGCGCTCATCGTGGCGACCGTCACGCCGGACATGATCTTCCCGGCGACCGCCTGCCTGGTCCAGGACCGTGTGGGATTGCGGAACACCTGGGGCTTCGATCTCTCGGCGGCGTGCTCGGGCTTCCTCTATGCACTCACGACCGGTGCGCAAATGGTGGCCGCGGGCGCCCACCGGCGCGTCATCGTGGTGGGCGCGGACCTCATGAGCGCCATCATCGACCCGCTCGACCGCACGACGGCGGTCCTCTTCGGCGACGGCGCTGGGGCCGTGCTGCTCGAGCCCGCCGAGCCTGGGTACGGCCTGCTCGATTTCCACCACCGTATCGACGGCAGCGGCCGCGACGACCTGCTCATGCCGGCGGGAGGGTGCCTCCATCCGGCCAGCGCCGAAACGGTCGCTGCGCGCCAGCACTTCCTGCGACAGAGCGGCAAGGTGGTGTTCAAGTTCGCGGTCTCCCAGATGGCCGACAGCGTCACCACGCTCCTCCAACGCCACCAGCTCTCTCCCCGCGACATCGCGATGGTCATCCCCCACCAGGCCAACCAACGGATCCTCGACGCCACGGCGGACCGGCTCGAACTGCCGCCCGGCCGGATGGCCTCGGTGATCGCGCGCTACGGTAACACGACGGCCGCCACCCTGCCGCTGGCGCTGGAGGACGTAGTGCGTACGGGGAGGATCGCTCGGGGAGATCTCGTGGTGTTCGTGGCGGTGGGAGCGGGGTTCACGGTGGGGTCGAGTCTGGTGCGCTGGCAATAGGTGAGAGGTCAGGAGTGAGGGGCGAGGGATGACCGGCGAGGCCCAGGGTGACTCCGCTATCCCTACGCCCGGGAGAACTCCGCCGCGTCAATTGCGGCCAGATCATCCGGCGAGAGCGTGAGATCAGCGGCCCTCACGCTGTCGAGGGCGTGCTCTACCGTTCGCGCGCTCGGAATGACGATCACCGCCGGCGACTGCGCCAGCACCCAGGCCAGCACCACGGCATGCGCCGACGCGCCGACCCGCGCCGCGATGCCGGCCAGCACCGGATGCGACGGCAGCTTGCGGTTGAGTCGTCCGCCGCCGATCGGGCTGTAGGCAAGGAATCCTATCCCCTGCTCCTCGCAGTATCGCACCACCCCGGCGGCGAGCGCTTCCCGGAAGAATGGATTGAGCCGGTTCTGCACTGTCGTGACCGGGGTGATGCCCTGCGCCTCGCGGATCTGGGTCACGCTGACGTTCGAGAGGCCGAGCCAGCGGATCTTCCCCTCGTCGCGCAGGCGCGCCAGCGCGCCGACGCTCTCCGCGAACGGCACCTTGGGATCGGGGGCGTGCAGCTGGTAGAGGGCGAGCCGCTCCATGCCAAGCGCACGCAGCGACCGCTCGCATGCGGCTCGGAGGTGCTCCGGTCGCGCGTCGCTCTCCCACCGGCCGTCGGGACGTACCACGCCGCCCTTGGTGGCCACGGTGACGGTCTCC
>DAIPLK010000004.1:3603-7979 GCA_036769285.1 Gemmatimonadales bacterium
TCGAAGTAGATCGCCATGGCGTGCGCCGACCCAGGGACGACGCGGGCGGTCGCGTTTGGAAGCCCCTCGCTCCAGCGCCGGACGTTGGCGCCGCCCTCGAAGGGATCGTCCGCGGAGGACGCCAGGTAGAAGGCGGCCTTGGATTGCTCCACGGCCGTGCGCGCCCGAGCGGGGCCGTCCTGGCCGAACACCGGGGCCCCGGCGGCCCCCAGGGTCGCCACGGCCCGGAGCCCCGGAATGGACCGTGCAGCCAGGACGACGCCGCTGCCGCCGACGCTCGCGCCGACCAGGGCCAGGTGGGACGCATCGATGAAGTTCTGCGACACGCCCCAGCTCGTCACGCGCAGGATGTCGTTCTCGATGCGGGCGAACCCCACCTTGCCCGCGCTGGAAACGAACGCGGTGCCGAACGCCTCCAGCGTGAGGCCTTCGGGCGTGTCGATGACGATGGGGCCGTGGGGGCCGACGATCGAGGCCCCGTGCCCACGCTCGTCAAAGGCGAGCGTCGCGATCCCAGCCGCGAGCAGCTCCCGGACCAGGGGCGCGAAGCTGTCCCGCGTAGCGGGGTACTGATGCGCCAGCACGGCGAGCGGGAACGACGCCCCCGGCCGGCCGGTTGGATAGGTGAGCGTCCCCTTGAGGATCAGCCCGTCCGCGGCCGGGACGGACATGTCGAGCGGCGCGAGCATCACGCCAGCCCGAGCTGCCTCGTGAGCCGCCGCCAGTCCTCCGCGGTGACGACCCCTTCCTGAAGCAGGGGCGTCAGGGTCGCGAGGATTTCGGAGCGCGAGCCGTCGATGCGCCGGTCGCGCAGCTCGGTGATCATGCGGGCAAACCGGTGTTCGTACTCGTCGGCCTTGAGCCCGCCGCTCGCCCGCTGAGAGCTGAGCTTCCGGAGCTCCTCCGCGACGCGGGCGGGCGTCACGGGTTTGAGACTACCGCCCTGCTGGTCGGCCTGGTCAGCCATGTCGTACCCCTCGCATTACAGTGGAAGGAGAGACCGCCGCTGCTGCTGCATTATGCCCCTCGCCGGCGCGCCACGTCCAGGGTCGTCATCGGATCGGCGCTGGGAGACGGGCGGCGCTCGGCCTGGTCGTCACTCCTTATGACGGGCGCGAGTCGCCCTGAACGAAGCGAAGGGGACATGCCCTAAGGCTTGCCCCCTTCGCTTCGTTCAGGGTGACTCGGGCTCGGACCTCCGCCCGGTTACCCGCCGTGCATTGCCCTACGCCTCGACTGTCGCCGCCGGCGTCACCGCCTGCACGTCCCGCTCGCCACTGCGGATGCGGTGAACCTGATCGACAGCGAGAACGAAGACCTTGCCGTCCCCCACTTCGCCGGTGCGGGCGGAAGCGAGAATCGCCTTCACGGTCACGTCGACGAACGGCTCGGACACGCCGATCTCGAGCCGCACCTTCTCCTGCAGCTCCATCTTTACCGTCGTTCCGCGATAGGTCTCGACCCGGTCGGTCTCGCCGCCGTGCCCCAGAACGCGGGAGACGGTGAGCCCGCGCACCTCGGCGTGGTAGAGAGCCTCGAGTACTTCGTTGAGGCGGTCTGGCCGGATGATGGCCACGATGAGCTTCATGTCGGTCGTCCTCCCGGCGTCAGCGCGCCGCGGTCTGTGGGGTCAGGGCGGGAGCCGGAAGGCCCACCGTGCCCGAATCGGGCATGACGAGGATGGAGCCCTCGCCGCTGGCGTACGCTTCCTCGCCGTGCTGGGTAACGTCCATGCCGAGCCCTTCGGAGCGCGGCGCGGCCCGAAGCACGGTGACGAGGCCGAGCAGCTTCAGAATGACGAAGGTGGCCACCGCGGAGTACACCACGGAGCTCACTACGCCGAGCGCCTGCGTGGCCAGCTGACCGGTGTTCCCCGCGAGCAGGCCGTCGGCGCCGGCGGAGTTCCACACCTTGGAGGCGAAGACGCCGGTGAGCAACGCACCGGTGAGGCCGCCGATGCCGTGGCCGGCGAACACGTCCAGGGAATCGTCCAGCCGGGTCCGCGAGCGCGCCACGATCGCGAAGTAGCTCGGGAACGCCGCGAGGGCACCGAGGAGCAAGGCGCTCGTCGGGCTGATGAAACCGGCGGCCGGCGTGACGGCGACCAGGCCGATCACGATCCCTGTCGCGCCGCCCACGGCCGTAGCGCGGCCGGTCCGGAAGTAATCCAGCAGGACCCACACGACCAGCGTGGCCATCGGGGCCAGGAAGGTGTTGGTGAAGGCCAGCGCAGCCAGCTCGTTCGCGGCGAGCGCGCTGCCGCCGTTGAAGCCGAACCAGCCAAACCAGAGCAGCCCGGCGCCCAGCAGCACGAACGGCACATTGTGCGGCAGGATGGCCTGTCTGCCATAGTCCTTGCGCACGCCGAGCACGAGCGCCGCGACGAGGGCGGAGAAGCCGGCGTTGATGTGCACCACCGTGCCCCCCGCGAAATCGAGCACGCCCCGGCTCATGAGCCACCCGCCGCCCCATACCCAGTGGGCCACCGGCGCATACACCAGCAGGGTCCACAGCGTGATGAAGGCCAGGTAAGGCCCGAAGCGCATCCGCTCGACGATGGCGCCCGAAATGAGCGCGGCCGTGATGATGGCAAACGTGCCCTGATACGCCATGAAGAGCACGTGCGGAATCGTGCCCTTGGCCTCGGTCCCAACCCCGGCGAGCAGCGCATTGGTGGTGCCGCCGATCCAGGCGTTCCCCTCGGCGAACGCCAGGCTGTACGCGGCGAGCGCCCACACGATACCGACGGCGCCGAGCGCGGCGAAGCTCATCATCATCGTGTTGAGAGAATTCTTGGATCGGACCAGGCCGCCATAGAAGAAGGCCAGCGCCGGGGTCATCAGCAGGACCAGGGCGGTGGACACCAGCATCCAGGCGGTGTCCGCGGGCACGACGGACGGCGCAGCGTCCTGGAGCGCGAGCAGGATCGGGAGACGGGTCACCTGTGAGTTCCTGGGGGCAGAGGTTCTGGACGAGGCCCGGGTGGCCCCGCCGGGATCATTGTACCAGACGGGACGCTTTCGCGCAAGAGGCCTGTACTGCAAAATCTGCAAAATATGCCAATTCTAGCCAGCAGATCAGCACAATGGCCGCCGATGCTAGCATAAATGTCCTATATTCTGTGCGTATTATGCCAATTCTTGAATACACCACTGCGGCAGCTCGGTAGCTGGGGCCGCGCCTGCCGGAAGCACGGTCCAGCGCCGGATGACAACAGCGCAGAGGGGGCGGAGGGGAGGAACGGCGGAGGGGAGGAAGGAACTGCGGCTGTGGTAGCGGCGCCGATCGGCGACGGGGTCAGGGCCCCTCGGAGGCGATCCGGACAGCCGTCCCCCAGGGATCCCGGCCCACCCCGCCATCCGGGGTCGTCTCGACCGGGGCCCCTATCCGCTCGAGGCTCACGATCGCGTCCGCCGCGTCGCGGGCGGTCGGCACCACGATCTCCCACTCGAGCAGGCGGGCATCGTCAGGCCCGGCCGGCGCCGCACCCGCGGCCCAGGTGTTGGTACCGAGGTGGTGGTGGTATCCCCCCGCGGAGAGAAACAACGCTCCCGGATAGCTCCAGACGACCTTGTCGAGCCCCAGCCCGTCGTGATAGAACTTGGCCGCACGATCGAGGTCATTCACGAAGAGATGGACGTGCCCGATGACGGTGCCGGCGGGGATGCCAGCCCAGCGCTCGCCGCCGGCGGCGCCGAGCAGATCCTCCCGGTCCAGCGGGACGGTCGTCAGCGTGAGCTGGCGGCCGTCACGACGCCATGCGCTCCTGGGGCGGTCGGCATACACCTCGATGCCGAGGCCATCCGGATCGGTGAGGTAGATCGCCTCGCTCACCGCGTGGTCGGACATGCCCGCCCGCTCACCGATGTCGCCCAGGTGCCGCACGAAGCGCCCGAGGGCCGACCGCTCTGGCAGCAGGATGGCGAAATGATAGAGTCCCAACCGACCGCGCTGTGGCATGGGGGCGGCCCCGGCATGCTCGTGCAGCTCGATCAGAGCCCGGGTGCCGCCGGGCGCGCCCAGCGCCGCCATGCCGTCTCGGCGGCCGAGGTCGCGCAGCCCCAGCACCCGCTGGTACCAGGCGAGCGAGCGCACCAGGTCCGCGACCTGGAGGCGCACGGTGCCGAGGCGCGTCGCCGCGGGAAGACGGTAGCCTGGGGGCGCGAGGCCGTAGTCGAGAAACGCCGTGCTCAACGCCGCCCCCGCCGCTCGGCAAGGATCCGGTCGAGCGAATAGTCCCCTGCCCCCGCGAAGGCCAACGCGAGTGCCCCGCCGAAGAGCACCAGCACGAACTCCACCCCGCCCGGCAGGAAGAACCCGTTCTTGAGGTGCACGATCAGGATCGCACAAAGCATGTCGACGGCCAGGATGACGGC
>DAIPLK010000004.1:8079-28828 GCA_036769285.1 Gemmatimonadales bacterium
TTTCCGGTGGCCCAGGTGGCCGAGCTGCCGCTGGTGCAACGCGACCATCGCGCCGTCGAGTCGCGCCAATAGCCCGAGACCCGCGGAGGTGACGCGGGCCCGCACGAACCGTCGGTCCTCGCCCTCCCTTGCCCGGATGACCAGTCCCATCGCCTCAAGCCGGTCCAGCAGCCGGCTGGCGTCGGGCACGCGGGCGACGAGCCGATCCCTGACCTCGTTGCGGCAGAGCCCGTCAGGACCCGCCCCACGGAGAATCCTGAGGGCATTGTACTGCGTCGGCGTGAGGCCGTGCGGCTTGAGCGCCTCGGCCGTCGTATGCTCCAGCTGGGCTGCCGTCCGGGCGATGCTCAGCATGGCCTCCTGCTCGGGGCTGCTGAACGGCTTCCGCTGCCGGAGCTCGACGTGGAGCGTGCGCCTCATGCAGTAGAATAGGTGTTACAACACTAGGTGTCAAGACACCCCATAACCGGCCCGCAGCACCGTTCTCGCCGCCTGCACGGCGTCACGGGTGCCGGCGACGGCGAGCACGTCGCCCGGATGGAGCGTCACGTGCCCCGTCGGCAGCAGGATGTCCTCGCCCGCCCGCGTGATCGCAAGGACCACGGCACCCGTCCGACTCCGGAGGTCGATGGCCGCCAGCGACCGGCCGGCCGCGTGATCGGTCGCGTCGATCCGGACGGGGACGGGTTCGCCGAGGCCGGGGATCAGCCGGTGCACGTCGGCGAGGCCCTCCTGCTCGACAGGCGCCATCTGCCGGGCGAGCGCCGAGACGATCAGTTCCGCGCCCGCCCGGGTGTGCCCCTGTAGTTCGGTGGCGCTGTGCCACCAGGCGACCCCCAGGAACCCGACCACCGCGACGAAGACCGCCACACCGCCGTAAGGGGGCAGGAAGGGCTGAGTGAGGACTAAGAGCGGGAGGCCGGCCACCACGACGATCGCCAGCTGCATCGTGACCAGAAGCGCGCGCCGAGGCGCGGCACCCAGGTCCACCGCACCGACGGCGACCGCCGGCAGCACCTCGAACGCAAGCGCCTGCCCCAGGCCCCTGGCGGTGCGGAGGAAGCCGAACACCAGGGGGAGTGACACCACGGCCGCACCGAGCGCCAGCGCCCAGCGGGCGCCGCCGCCGCTCCAGCCGAAGGTCCGCATCAGAAACGAAGTGGCCGTCTCGAATTCGACCGCAGCGCCGACGACGATCGCCGCAATGAGAGCGACGTCCAGCAGGACGAGCGAGAGCAGCCGGCGCAGGCGCGACCGGACACCCGCGGCAGGCCGTCGGCGCAGGCGCTCCAGCCACGTTTCGTACAACGCCGCGAAGGTCTGCAACGGCTTCGGCAGCTTGCGATCCACGAACGACGCGACCAGGGCGGCGCCTCGGATCAGCCAGGGAGTAAGAAGGGTGGTAACCGCGGAGACGGCGACGGCCACCGGGTACAGGAACGGCCGGGTGCCCCCCGTCGCGAGACCGATCCCCGCAATGATGAACGAGAATTCGCCGATCTGCGCCATGCTCATGCCGGTCTGGATCGAGGTGCGCGTACCGTAGCCCACGAGGAACGCGCCGGTCGAGACCGCGGCGACCTTGCCCAGGACCACCACGATCGCCAGGACGAGCACCGGCCCCAAGTTGTCCGCCACCAACGCGGGATCGATGAGCATGCCGACTGCCACGAAGAAGATGGCGGCGAACATGTCGCGCACGGGAGCGACGAGCTGCTCGATCTTCCGCACTCGGCCGGACTCGGCGACCAGGGAGCCGCCGATGAAGGCGCCGAGGGCAACCGAGTAGCCGAACGAGAGGGCCAGCAGCGCGGTGGCGAAGCAGATACCGACCACGGTCACGAGCGTAGTCTCCGAGCTGTCGAGCCGGACGGTGGCGCGGACCAGCCGGGGCACGATGAGCAACCCGACGGCGAGCAGGCTCGCCAGGAACGTGGCCAGGCGCATGCCTGTCCTGGTCAGCTCCCACGCGGTGACGCCGCCACCGGTGGAGATGGTGGTCAGGACCGCCAGCAGGAGGATCGCGATCAGGTCCTCGATGATCAGGATCCCGAAAACGATCTCGCTGACCCGATCCGTGATCTTCTGCTCGGCGAAGGCCTTGACGATGATCGTGGTGCTGGAGATGGCGACCACCGCTCCGGCATACAGGCTCTCGAGCACCGTCCAGCCGAATGCCCGGCCGGTGGCAAAGCCGAGGAACGCCATGGTGCTGGTCTCGAGGATCGCGATCACGCCGACGGTGGGGCCGATCCGGAGCAGCTTCCGGAGTCTGAACTCCAGCCCCAGCGCGAACATCAGCAGGATGACGCCCAGCTCGGCCAGGGTGTGCACGAGCGCCTCGTCCGCGACCAGCGGAACGGGGAGGTGCGGCCCGATGATGAGTCCCGCCAACAGGTAGCCGAATACGACCGGCTGCCGGAGGCGCTGGAAGACCAGCGATACCCCCGCAGCGACGCAGAGCACGAGCGCGAGATTCGTCAGGAAATGGTAGGGCCCGGTCATCGACTCCCTGCTGGTCGTGCGGTTCGCCTTCGGCCCAGCGCGCCCGAGTTGAAACAACGGGATGCCGACCGAAGCCGACATCCCGTTGCGGTACCCCGTGACGACCTCGCGCTATCTGCGGACGACCACGATCACCCGCACTCGCTGAAACCGCACACGTGGCACTTCATGCACCCTTCGGCGAATTCGAGCTGTGAGCCGCAGTCCGGGCAGGCGCCGGAGAGCGTGGCCTGCAGGCCGCCGAGGACCATCTGCTCGCCGCCGAGGCCGGCCACCGGCGCCCGCTGGGCCACCACCGGCGCGGGCTCGACGACGGCCGGCGCTCCGGGGAGCAGCTCCTGTTGGATCCCCTGCTTCTCCTGCATCCAGCGTTCGATCGCGATGCCCACGGCGTCCGGCACCGAGAGGATCTTGTTCGGGCCGAGGCCGATCACCCGGTCGGAGCTGATGCCGCGGAGCTGCCGGTAGATCTCCTTCATCGGGATCCCCGACCGGAGCGCGAGGCTGATGAGCCGGCCGAGCGCTTCGACGTCCGCCATCAGCGCGCCACCCGCCTTGCCGAGACTCATGAACACCTCGAACGGCTGGCCGCGGTCGTCCTCGGTGATCGTCACGTACAGGGTGCCCAGGGGCGTCTCGAGACGGCGGGTGGCGCCCCTGAGGAGCTCCGGGCGGGAGCGCTTCTGGCGGCGCTGCAGGTTCTCGGCTTCGAGGTCGTGCACCATCCGCCGGAGCCGCTCGTTCTCGGCCTCGATTTCCGCCATCTGCCCCTTGAGCTCGGAGACCGCCTCGATGACGCCCCGGTCGCCGCCCGCCAGTTGCTGGGCCAGGTCGGCCCGCGCCTCGGCCTTGCCCGTGGAGGTGGCCTGCTCCTGTACCTTCCTGGCGGTGGTGCCGGTGCTGAGCACCTGCATGTCGCGGCTGCCGTCGCGGTAGACGGTCACGCCCTTGCAGCTCAAGTGGTAGGCGAGGCGATAGATCTCCTCGACGTACTCCTCGCTGGCGTCGTTGGCGAAGTTGCAGGTCTTGGAGATGGCGCTGTCGTTGAACTCCTGGAACGCGGCCTGCATCCGGATGTGCCACTCGGGCTTGATGTGGTTGGCGGTGACGAACACCCGCTGCCACTGCTCCGGCACCTCGGGAAATCCGATGTGCCCTGCCTCGGCGATCCGGCGCATCAGGTCCTCGGAGTACCAGCCCTCCGCCGTTGCGATGGCGACGAAGTCCTCGTTCACGTCGGGCATGAGCACGCCAGCCTGGTTCCGCATGAACGCCACGGCGAAGAGCGGTTCGATCCCCGAGCTGCAGCCCGCGATGATGGAGATCGTCCCGGTCGGCGCGACGGTGGTGACGTTGCAGTTCCGGAGCCGGCGCATCGGGCGGATTCGCTCGCCCTTGGGGCCGCGGGCGCAGGTCTGGTCCGGGCCCCAGATGCTCCGCTCCCACTCGGGGAATACGCCCCGCTCCTTGGCCAGCCGTTCGGACTCGACCTTGGCCTCCTCATCCACGAACTGCTGGATCCGTCGGCCAAGCGCGACGCCCTCGTCCGAGTCGTAGGCAACGCCCAGCTTGACGAAGACGTCCGCCAGCCCCATCACCCCGAGGCCGATCCGCCGGATGCGCTGGGCGAGGTCGGTGATCTCCGGCAGCGGGTACTGGTTGGCGTCGATCACGTTTTCGAGGAAATGGGTCGAGAGGTGGATGACCCGCCGCAGGTGATCCCAGTCGACCTGCCCGTCCTTGACGAAGACCCCGAGATTGATCGAGCCGAGATTGCAGACGTCGTACGGAAGGAGGGGCTGCTCACCGCAGGGGTTGGTGGCCTCGTAGGATCCGAGGTGCGGCACCGGGTTGTAGTAGTTGGCCTTGTCGATGAAGAAGACGCCAGGCTCACCGGTCTTCCAGGCGCCGTGGATGATGCGCGCCCAGACCGCACGCGCCTTGAGCTGGCCGACCACCTTGCCCGTCTTGGGATGCAGCAGGTCGTACATCCCGTCCGCCTCGACTGCGGCCATGAAGGCGTCGGTGACGGCGACCGAGATGTTGAAGTTGGTAATCTTCGTCGTGTCGTCCTTGCACGTGATGAACTCCATGATGTCCGGATGGTCCACCCGGAGGATCCCCATGTTGGCGCCGCGCCGGGTGCCGCCCTGCTTCACGACGTCGGTCGAGGCGTCGAACAGGCTCATGAAGGAGACCGGGCCGGAGGCCACGCCCATGGTGGAGCGGACGATGTCGTTCTTGGGCCGAAGCCGGGAGAAGCTGAACCCAGTGCCGCCGCCGCTCTGATGCACGAGCGCCATGGCGCGGAGCGTGTCGTAGATGCCGCTCTTCCCGTTGGAGAGCGCGTCGTCCACCGGGAGCACGAAGCAGGCGGAGAGCTGGCCGAGAGGACGGCCGGCGTTCATCAGGGTCGGCGAATTGGGCATGAAGCGTCGCTCCGCCATCAGCCCGTAGAACGCTCTCGCCACTTCGTCCACTGCCCCCACGGAGATGCCGTAGCGCCGGTCCGCTTCCGCAATCGTCCGCGCCACACGCCAGAACAGGTCCTTGGGTGTCTCCACCGGCTTGCCGGCGTCATCCTTGATGAGATACCGCTTCTCGAGGACCGTGATGGCGTTGGGCGACAGCGAAAGCGCGTCCCGTGGGGTGGACGAAGTCATGGAACTCCCCGCCTGCGATTGGGAAGAGAAGAGAGTGCAGAGCCTGCACCATCGGACCGATCAAGTTCAGCTGCCAGCACCGCCGCCTGCCCCGCGTCTGCCGTGTCAACCGTTCGACAACTCACCAGCAGTGAAGCGGATGGGCAAAGTAGACCAACCTCGGATCGCGCACAATACCAATCAAAGATCGCGTAACTGCGCGGGATGGGTGTTCCCACATCACAAATATAAACCTAGGTACTGGTGTGGGTTAAGTGGACAAGCCGTGGCCGCACTGTCAGTAGCGACAGTCGTTGCAGCAGTGGTGCGACAGCGGCCGGCCTACCGTACGCCCACCGCCGGATACTTCCCCGCCCGGTGCGATCGCGCCTGCTCGACGTAGTGGACCCAGGTCGTCGCGATGCGCTCAGCCAGCGATGCGTCCACCGGTCGCACGATCCGCCCAGGCACGCCCATGACGACCGAGCGCGGCGGTACCTGCATCCCCTCCGGGATCACGGCCCCGGCCGCCACCACGCTCCCGGTCCCGATGCGCACGCCGTTGAGCAGGATGCTGCCCATGCCGATCAGGCATTCGTCCTCGACCGTGCAGCCGTGGAGGATGACCCGGTGCCCGACACCCACCCTGTCCCCAATCATGCATGGCACGCCATCGTCCACGTGCACGATCGCCCCGTCCTGCAGGTTGGTCCGGGCCCCGATGACGATCGGCGCCAGGTCGCCGCGGACCACGGCGCCGTACCAGACACTGGCGTCCTCGCCGATGGTGACGTCGCCCAGGACCGCGGCGCCGGGCGCGATGAACGCGGTCGGGTGGATCCCGGCACTCATTTGGGCGCCGGCGGGAAGAGCATCTGCGTCCAGGCTTCGATCGGGATGCCGTCCTTGAGCGCGGGATGCCAAGTCACGCTCCAGACGAAGTTGCGCACCGCGCGCTCGAACGCGAGGTCGTTCGACGGCCGCAGGCGAGCCACGTCTACCGTGCGGCCCTCGGTGGAGACCTTGACCCAGAGGAGCGAGGGGCGCGGCGCTCCGGTGACATCGTCCGGCACCGCGACGAACGGCGGATTCACGGGCTTGGGCCGCTCGTCAAAGCACGACCCCTCGGCGTTGTACCCCGGTCCCGGTTCGCACCGGCCGAGGGCGCGAGCGATGGCCGCCCGGCGGGGCAAGTCCGGTGCACCGATAGGCGTGAGCTGCGGAGTCAGCTCGATGATCTCGCCCGGACGCACGACGATGGTGTCCGAGAAGAAATTGAAGCGCGGCGCCGACACGCCCACCGCGTGTGGACCAGGGAGAAGCCGGGTGAGCGGCTCGCTGACCGGTTTCTCGTCGATCATCACGGTGGAGCCCCGCGGCAGGCCCATCAGCCGGATCCCGCCGCTGTCGCCGGACACGGCCTCAGCGGCGGGCGTGGTATCGGCCGGCGGCGCTGGGTCGGGTGTCCGTAGAGGCGTGGGCGCGGCAGCCATGGCGGCGGGCGGCGGGGCGGTATCGGCGGGGAGTGCCGGTGTGCGCGCGGCGGTCGTGTCCCGGAGCGCGGTAGTGTCCGCGGCGGTGGCAGCAGACGCCGGACCGCCGTTCCCGGGGACGGCGCCACGGACCCTGTAGTAGTAGAAGGCCCCCGCCCCGCCACCGACCACGGCAAGCACGATCCAGAGCCAGACCCATGACGACCCCGACCCCCCGCGCATGGCGAGCGACCGGTCCGCCACTCGGCGCGGCAGATCGCGGCGCTCCCGTGGCGTGGCTCGGCGGTTCACCAGCGGCGAGTCGATCGGCGTCGTCGGCTGGCTCCTGATCGGCGGCACCCCCCCGATAGGGCTCGGAACGGTCGCGGCGGTGCCGCGCCCGCCCACGGCGGCCGCCGCCGCCGAAACGCGCACCGCTCCCGGGGCCGCGGTCGGCTGCCCCTGGATCGACGCCACCAGCTCCTCGCAGCTCTGGAACCGGTCGGCCGGGTCCTTCATCAGCATCTGCTTGATGACCTCGAAGATCCTGCGCTCGTCGGCGGTGATGAGCGAGGGCGTCGGGATCGGCTCCGTGATGTGCTTGTAGCCGATGGAGAAGCTGTCTTCCCCGTCGTAGGGTACCGTCCCGGTCAGGCACTGATACGCCACCACGCCGAGGCTGTAGATGTCGCTGCGGCCATCGATGGACTGCGCGCGCGCCTGCTCGGGGCTCATGTAGTGCGGCGTCCCGATCGACATGCCCGTCCCGGTCAGCTTCTGGCCCGAAGCCGCCTTGGCGATTCCGAAGTCGGTCAGCAGGCACTGGCCGAACTCATCGAACATGATATTGTCGGGCTTGATGTCGCGATGGACGATGCCGCGCTGCGCCGCGTAGCCGAGCGCGCCGCCGGCTTCGAGCAGCAGCCGCCGGATCTCGGGTGGGGTGAGCTTCTTCCGTTCCTGGAGCACGGTGGAGAGCGACCCACCGCGGAGGAATTTCATCACGAAATAGATGACCCGCCCGGACCGGCCGACGCGGTAGATGGGGATGATATTGGGGTGCTCGAGCTGGGCCGCGGTGCGGGCCTCACGCTGGAACCGCTCGACGAACTCCGCGTCGAAGGCCAGCGAAAACGGTAGGACCTTGATGGCCACCTCGCGCTCGAGGTGGCGGTCCCGCGCCCGGTAGACCAGCGCCATCCCGCCCCGACCCAGCTCCTCGATGATCTCGTACTCCGCGGAGAGCGACTCGCGCACGAGGTCGGTCTCCTGGAGCGATCCCGTGCCGACCGCGTGCGCGGGAGTCGTCGCCATGAGATCGAGACCGCAGGATGGGCAGAACTTGGACTTCCCGGTGATCTCGCTGCCGCAGCGGGAGCAGAACATGGGCGCAAGCTACCCTGCCCACGGGGGGAGTCAAGCGGAATCCCATGGCGTATCGCGAGAGCCATTGCGGACGGCATGAGCGTCCGTTCGCGTCTCGGCCGTCTCAGGGGAGCAGCGAATGGCACGCCCCATGCAGCCCGACCAACAGGCTCCGGCCCCCGCGCCGGCGACCCGTCCCCGACCATACTGCGCGAGCGGAGAACCCGTGGTACCGTATCACACGATCGCCTTCAGCCAGCAGAAGCTGCGCGCGGCCCTCCGCCGCGCCGCCGGGCAGGACCCGGCCTTCACCTATGGCTTCGTGGTCCATTCCCGGCGGTACAGCGATCAGCCCACCCTGGGCCTGATCACGCTGCACGGCGAGAGCCTGCCCCTGAATGAGCGGCTCCTCAAGGCGCTTGACGGGGCGCCGCTCTGGCTCTTCGGGCACGCCCGCATCACCCTCGGTTCTGGCAGCGCGGCCGCGGGGTCCGAAAACAGCAAGGCCGATCCGATGGACCGGCCGCTGGTTTCGCTGCTGATGCACATCGCGACCTTCGATACCAACGCCGGGATCACTCAGCATCTGGTGCAGGTGGAGGCCCAGGTCAAAGCCGAGACCCTGGTCCAGCCGCTGCTCATCCTCACCCACACCCGGCCGAGCGCCTGGCCGCTCTAATCCGCTAGTCGCTCACGATCTGGAAGGGCCGGAATCGTTGGTCCCGCCGACCCTCATCGTCCGTCACCGTCACTTCCAGCACATACCCTCCGGGCTTGAGCCGGTCGAGCTGCAGACCGCGATGCGCCGATTCGAGCGGCCCCGTGGCCTGTGCGTCGAACTGGAGGCTGAGCGCGGCCCCGCCACCCCCGAAGATCTTCTTGAACAGTCCACCGCTTCCCCCCTGCTTCCTCACGGCCAGCCGAACCTCGTACGGGCTCCCGGGCCGCAGCCCCTCGACCTCGTAGTAGAGCTGCATCTCGTCGCTACGCTTGAAGGTCTGCAAGGGATTGAACAGTACCGTGTCCTGGTTGGCGCGTCGCCAGGCGAGGTTGGTACTACGGCTCCCGAGGACGAGATCGCTCAGCGCGAGCATCGTGGCAGTCGTGCCGCCGACCCGAACCGTGTCCCGCGGCAGAACGATACCCGCCTCCTCGCCCTGCTGGATGGCCAGACGGTACTGGAACCGGCCCACCGGTACCGGGACCGCGACGCGCCCCACCAGGTGCTCGCTGTCGGGCACTGGCTCCGGCGCGACGAAATGCCGTGTGGTATCGAGCGACGCGACGACCCGTCCGGAGGGATCGGTGGCCGAGAACCGGACGCGCACGGAGTAGAGGAACCCGCGCGTCACCGTCACCGGCTCGAGCCCCTTCCCCGAAATAGCATAGGCGATCTGCACCAGCGTCCCGCTGGAATCGCGCCCCACCGCGAGCACGTCGCTCCGCACGTCGAGCTCGCGGGCAAACCTCAGCTCGTAGCTGTCGGTCTTGGTGCCCAGCGCGATGCTCGCCTGCCCCATCCGCCGCTCCTCGGACTGATACTGCCCGCTCCCGATGCTGCCGGCCGACTGGAGGCGCTGGTAGATCGGCGAGAGCAGCTCCCGCGAGAGCATCAGCTGCTCCGCTACGGGGTTGTCCCCCGCCCGGTCCCCGCGAAGCGCGATCGCCTGGCTGAAGCCGAGCACGTCGAAGAGGCTCTCGACCAGCTTGAAGTCCTGCACATCCTCGCGGGCGACGAAGTGGAACAGGAGATCGCCGTCGGGCCGGGTATAGCGCCATGACTCGTTCGGCTCGAGTCCGGGAGCGGCGTACGTGGCCCGGCTGCTCGGCTCGCCGTGCCGAATGTAGATCACACCGCGGTCGTCGAAGTCCCGACTGCCGGAACGGTAGCGCTCGACGATATCGTAGTGGCGGTTGAGCGAGGTAAGCTGGAAATTCTTGCGGGCGTAGAACAGGCGGCGGTAGTGCTCCCGCAGCCGCTCCCCCTCGGCCCGGAGCTCGGCGCGGTCGCGTTCGGACCAGAACCGCCGCAGATAGGCCACCCGCTGCGCGCCCGTCGCGTAGCCGAACTCCCGCAGCACGCTGTCGGAGGCGATGGTGGCAAGATCGGTACGGTACTCCGTGACCGTGGCGGGATCGTCCCCGGCCGCGCCGTCGTAGTAGGGCTGCACCCCGTCGAAGCGGCCGAGCAGGAAGCAGGTCCGGGCGATCTCGAGCTGGGCGAGGCTCCGGCTCGCGCCGCGCTCCAGATAGCCGCGAAAGGCGGCGAGGGCGGAGTCCCCGTCGCCCACCTCGCGCTCGACCCGGCCGCGGGCGAGCAGCACCTCCGGGTCGTGCGCCGCTGGCGTGGTGGCCGAGCGCCGGAGCGCGTCGAGCGCCACCCCGAGCTTGATGTTGACTCGCTGGCGCAGGGCGGTGTTGGAGAGGTCCACCAGCCCGCGGACGAAGCTGGGATCCACCTCGGCCGACTTGGCGAAGGCCATCGCCGAGCGCGTGAGGGCGTCCTTCCCGAGCATGGTCTTGAGGCCGGTGACGAACGAGACCTGCGAGTCGCCGACGCCGTACTCGGCGAGCCCCATCCCGTACCAGGCATACGGCCAGGTGGGCTGCAGGTCAATCGCCCACTGGAACTCGGAGGCGGCGTCGTCATAGTGCGCCTGGCCGCCGAGATCGCCCAGCCGCAGCGAGAGGAAGCCGAGCTTGAGGTGCGCGAGCGTGTTGCTGCGATCGGTCTTCGCCGCCTCGATCATCCCGCGTTCGAGGGCGAGCAGCCCGATCGAATCGGCGGTGGTCGCCAGGGAGTCGCGGAAGCGCTCCAGTTCGGCGCGCTCGTCGGGGCCTTGCGCATGGACGCGGAGGGGAGCGGCGGCGGCGATCAGCACGATCGCGAGCGGCGCCAGACGCGAGCCGGGAAGGGCCATCAGCGACATCCTCATGCGGGCGATCCGCGAGGGCTCCGCCACCGGCGGGTCGTGTCCTGCGGCGGGGCGGGATTCGCTCTAGGAGACGCCGCCGCCGCGCGGGTGACCACACGTACCCGAGTCATCCTGCGCCAGCGAAGGAGTCAGGCCCCAGCCGATCCATCCGTGCGCCGCTCAGGGCGACTCGCGGGCACGGGCCTCGAGGTACCGCCGCAACCCCTCCGCCACCGCCAAGGCGTACAGCCGCTGGCCCTGGGGGGTGCGCAGCGCAGCCTCCTGGTCGGGCAGCATCATGAAGAGACCTTCTGTCAGCACGGAGGGCATCCAGGTACTCCGCACCAGGGCCAGATCGCCACGGCCAACGCCGAGGTCACGCTGGCCCAGCCGGCGGAGCAGCGCGGCCTGGATGGAACGGGCGAGTGGAATGCTCCTCGGCTGGTTGTAATACACGCTCGTGCCGTTGTTCACGAACGGATTGATGCCGTCGGGCAGGGCGTTGTTGTGGATCGAGATCAGCACCTCGGCACCCGCCCGCTCCGCCAGTTGCACGCGGGGCCAGAGCTCCACGACGCTGTCGGTCGTGCGCGTCAGGAGGACGCGTGCGCCGGCGTCTTCCAGCAGGTGGCGGAGCTCGAGTGCGACCGCCAGATTGGCCTCGGCCTCGCGCAGCCCGGTAGGCCCGGTGGCGCCGCCGGGCGGGTGGCCCGGGTCCACTGCGATGAGGCGCCCGCGCAGCGGGGCGCCCGGGTCGATCACCGGCGGCCGCCGAATGTCGAGCAGCAGGTCAGTGCGCTCCCACCGCGCCCGGTAACCCCATACCGGCCGCGCCAGGTCGAAGGTCAGGGTAACCTCATCGGAGGCCGCCTGCCGCCACTCCATCAACGGCACGAGTGAGTCAGCCGGGCCGTAGCGGATCCAGTTCACGTCGCCGACGGCGCCGTAGATGGTGAGCACCAGCGACCGGCCGCTTTCGTCGATCCGGAAGGGGACGCGCTGGCTCAGCGGAAGGCGGACGGTCACCCACCCGGGCCACGCGGTGAGGCTGACCGAGCCCAGCACCGCGTGCGGCGCCGGTCCGCTCGCCGCGAGCGGGCGGGCCTCGGCGGCCGCCACCCACGCCTCGGCGCCTTGTGACAGCCGCAGTTTGAGATCGCCGTTCCGCCTTCCCGCGACGGCGACGCGGGTGCCCGACGGGAAGAACCAGGCATAGCTGCCGCCCGGCACCGCCCGGCCGACGGTCATGCTGTCCGGGACCCCAGCCTGGGTGGTGTCGTCCTCGAGCTCGGCCACGAGGGGCAGGCTGTCGAGCAGTGCGACCTGAAGCGGCCACCGGACGCGGGCCGTGTCGGTGCCGACGATCGCCTCGGCGATGGCCCAGGAGCTGTCTTTGGGGGCGAGGGTGAACGGCAGCGGGAGCACGGCGCCGGGGTCGGGACCGACCGCGCGTCCGCGGAGCAGTCCGGTGTAGCGGTCGCGCATGAGCGGCGTCTGGAGCCTCGCGGTATCGCGGTCGAACGCGCGGACCGCCGCCGGCACTTCCAGCGGTTGCGGTTGTGCCGCGAGCGGCACGACGGTTCCGTCCGGGAGCCGCATGCGCACCTCCGCTCCTTCGCTGGCGCGCGCGGTCAGCGTGAGATACTCGCCGCGGGAGAGCCAGATCCGCCCCGTCGGGGCGAGCGAGAGGGAATCCACCCAGGCGGCCCCCACCGTTCGGCGACCAGCCTCGGGCACCGCCCGGCGCACCGGATACACGAGCGAGGCGTACTCGGTCGGCGTGCGCGCCTCGAGCCGCAGCCGCATCACGCTGTCGGCCGGCAGCGCCACATAGGCAAGCCACGCGCCGTTGGGCCAGACGCGGGCGGGCTGGCCGTCGATCGTCACCTGGGCGTCGCCGGTGCCGGCCGACCCGAAGAGAAAGCTCGAGTCCCGTACCTGCAGCACGGCATCGGTGGGCGGATAGACCACCCGGAGCGCGAGCGGTCCGCGCACCGGTTCCATCGCGGGCAACTCGGACGATGACGGGAGCGACTCGGCCGGCACCCGTGGGGCGGGCGCCGGCGCTGCGGGCGGGCGGCCCGCGCAAGCCACGGCGAGCATGCCGACGACGGCCAGCCAAAGCAGCGCGCTCCGGCGTGCGATCCCGCTCGGGGTCATGGCTGCAAGGTACACGTTCACTGAGACTTACGACAGACGGACGTTGACGCTCCTCCAGGGGTCTCCTAGATTCGTCAGATCCTCACGTCGCCGAATGGACCATCGGAAGGAACAGCGCGAGTGACTCTCCCGGTCCAGGTTTCCGTCTTCGGAAAGACCGATCAGGGGCGGACCAGGGAGCACAACGAGGACACCTTCCTCGTTGCCGATCTCAGCAGCGGAACCTCCAGCCTCCACCCGGAGGTCCGCCGGCACGAGGTGGGTCCGCGAGGATCGCTGTTCATGGTGGCGGACGGCATGGGCGGCGCGGCCGCAGGCGAGCTTGCGAGCGCCATGGCCGCCGACCTCATCTACCGGCACCTCGCCACCGTCTGGGCCGCGGACGACGACGTCTCCCCCGAGCGCTTCGCCTACCGTATGAAGGAAGCGGTCGAGCTGGCCAATCAGCAGATCCACGCCTATGCCCGCGAGCATCCCGAGGTGCGCGGCATGGGCACCACCGTCACCGCCGCGGGGGTCAACGGTGACGATCTCTACCTCGCGCAGATCGGCGACAGCCGCGCGTACCTCATCCGCGGAGGTGAGGCGATCCAGCTCACCAAGGACCAGTCGCTCATGCAACGGCTGGTGGACGTCGGCGAACTCACCGAGGAGGAAGCGGAGCAGAGCGAGCGGCGGAACATCATTCTCCAGGCGCTCGGACCCGACCCGCGAGTCAAGGTCGATCTCACCCATCAGACGCTGCGCCGGGGCGACACCCTGATCATCTGCTCCGATGGGCTCTCCGGCCTGGTCCGTCGCGAGGAGTTTTCCGGGATGGCGGCCAGGCATCCGGAGCTCTCCGACCTCTGCAGCGCGCTCATCGACCTGGCCAACGAGCGCGGCGGCCCTGACAACATCACGGTCGTGGCGGCGCACTTCGAGGGCGAAGGGCTGACCGAGCCCAGCGAGGCGGAGGATGTGGGATACTCCGTGTACCATCTGCCCGGCAGCGACGTCATCGACGAGGATCCGCTCCCGGCGCCGGCCGCGCCGGCGGTGAGCGGCGCACCGCCGCCCACGCTCGTCGGCAGCCGCGGGCGCGCGCTGCTGCTCATGGCCGCCGTGCTCTGCCTCATCGCCGCGCTCCTCGCGGTGTGGCTCTGACCTCGCCGATCGAGGCCCGTCTCGGCACCCGGCTGGGCTGGCTGGCGGCGCTCTCCTTCGCGTCCGGGCTCCCCTACTTCTTCTTCAACGAGACCGTGCCGGTGTGGCTCGCCGCGTCGGGGATGAGCCTGGCGGGGATCGGGCTCGCGTCGGGCGCGTCGCTCCCCTGGGTGCTCAAGTTCCTCTGGGCGCCGCTGGTGGACCGGCTGGGCAGCCGCCGGCTGTGGATCCGGTGCTGCCTCGCTCTCCTGGCCGCGACTACCGCCTGGATCGCCGGCGCCGACCCGGCCCGGCACGCGGGACAGCTCGCCGCCCTGCTTCTCTTCTACGTCACGCTCTCGGCCACGCAGGACATCGCGATCGACGCCTACACCATCGAAACCACCCATGGGCGCGAACTCGGCGTGGCCAACTCGGTGCGGATCGGGGCGTACCGCGGCGCGAGCTTCATCAGCAGCGCCCTGCTCGTCTGGGTGGCGGCCCGGCTCGGATGGCGCTCGGCGTTCATCTCGGGTGCAGCACTCCTCGGCGCACTTGCGCTCGTGACGCTCGTGCTGCCGTCGCCCCGGCGAGAGGCCGCGCACCCCGCCACCCTCGCCGAGCCGATCCGCACACTGCTCCGGCGCCCGGGCATCTGGGCGGTGGTGCTGTTCGCCCTGCTCTTCAAGCTGGACATCTCGGCGATGGACCCGATGACGAAGCCGTTCTGGGTTGCCAGCGGCTTCTCGCTCGACCAGATCGCCGCGCTGACCACCGGTCGCCTCCTCGCCACGCTCGGCGGCGCGGCGCTCGGCGGCATCCTCGCGACCCGGCTGGGGATCTTTCACGCACTCTGGTCGCTCGGGCTGGTGCAGCTGCTGTCCAGCCTGGGCTACGCCGCCGCCGCCGCCGCGTACGCGGGCAAGGGGCCGATCACGGCCGCGGCGCTGTTCGAGAACTTCGCCGCGGGGCTCGGCACCGCGGCATTCCTCGCCTTCCTGATGTCCGTGTGCGAGCGCCGCTACGCCGCCACCCAGTTCGCGCTGCTCAGCGCGGTCTTCGCCCTCAGCCGCTGGGTCGCGGGACTGCTGTCGGGTGTGTTGGCCGAGCGGCTGGGCTTCGCGGCCTACTTCTTCCTGACGTTCCTCATGGGGCTGCCGGCGTACACCCTGCTGCCCCGCATCCGGAACGCGGGCGTCGGCGAATAGACCGAGAGGCAGACTGATCCCGCCGCTGGAGGGATAGGTGCCCGTCGTGGTGGGCGCCGCGCGCGGCGTGGCTTCGCGATGCTGCTCGGCGCGGCGACGCCTCAGCCAAGCCGGCGCCTGAGCCATCGCCCCACCGCCTCCTGCATCAATCGCTGCCGGTGCCACGCCATGAGTACGGGCGCATCGCTCGGCAGCTGGTCCAGGAGTCGGGGATGGCCGAACAGCACAATGAGATCCGCGTTCGGGGCCGTGTTGGCGAGCGCGTCCCACGAGGCCGGACCGAACCCCGAGCGACCCTTCCATGCCCGCGGCTCCGCCAACGCGAGCACGACACGGGAGCCGCCCTCGTAGCGCCCGACGTGCTCCTCGCCGAGGGCCGTGCGGGTCCAGTCGCTGGGGCCGGGGGGATACGGCCCGCCGATGTCATCGTCCACGACGACGAGATCGAGCGGCCCTGCCAGTTTCGGCACGGCGCCGCGCAGCATGCCCTGCTCCAGCAGGGCGTCGGCCAGGGCGTCCGCTGCCTCGAACGGCCCGCGGGTGACCGGCGGCGTCGGGCTCGTGGCGGCCGCGAGTGCGCGCTCGTACCGGGCGAGTGATGCTGCCAGCCGCGCCGCCGAGACCACGCCACTCGTCATCGCCTGCTGGAGCGCATCGCGCACCCGGCGCGCGTCGTTCGGATAGAGCAGCAGGTCCACCCCGGCGTGGATCGCTTCGACGGCCACATCCGACTCCCGCCGACCCACCAACGCCCCCTCCATGATCAGCGCGTCGGTCACCACCAGCCCGTCGAACCCGAGTCGCTCGCGCAGCTCGGCCATGATCGGGCACGAGATGGTGGCCGGCAGCCCCGACGGGTCCAGCGCCGGATAGGCCACATGCGCCGTCATCACCGAGGCGACCCCGCTCTCCACGGCGACGGCGAAGGGGAGCAGGTCGCTTTCCTGGAGCGTTCCGGCCGTCGCCGAGACGACGGGCAGGGCGACGTGGGAATCCACCGTGGTGCGCCCGTGTCCCGGGAAATGCTTGGCGCAGGCGAGTGCTCCCGCGTCCTGGCACCCCTCGATCCAATTGCGGACCAGGGTCGCCACGCGATTCGGGTCGTCTCCAAACGCGCGGGTCTGCACGATCGGATTCTCGGCCAGCACGTCGAGATCGGCCACGGGCGCGAAGACCCAGTTGATCCCGACGGCCCGCGCCTCCTGGGCGGTCACTGCGCCGGCCCAGCGCACGACGTCCGTGTCCCCCAGCGAGGCGAGAGCGAGGGGCGGCGGAAACTCGGTCAGCCCCGCCACCTGCTGCCCGGCCCCGCGCTCGAGATCGGCTGCTATGAGCAACGGACGGCCGGCCCGCCGAACCAGGTCCGCCGTGAGCCGGCGGACCGATTCCGTCGTACCGCCGAAGACGATGAACCCACCCACGCCGAGGTCGAGCGCGTCGGCGATGCGTGCGGCCTCGTGCCCGAAGCCGCCGTCCGCACCGGCCCGGATCGCGGGGAGGATCAGGCGGCCTGGATCGGGCCGACCCGTGGTGGACGTCATGCGGGCGTGATCATGCCAAGGACGCGGGCGCCGCGCGCTCCGGTGGCGGCGGGAACGTTTCCAGGCTGCCCGTGGAGCGTGAGATAGCCGAGCAGCGCGAAAGCGACCGCCTCCTTGGCGTCGCCAGGAAAGAAGAGGTCGTCGAACCGCCGAAGGCGATACCTACCGGCCTCCGCGAGCCGGTGCTCGAGCGCCGCCATGAGGCCGGGGTGATGGCACCCGCCGCCCGAGGCCACGACCTCGGTCCCGGGGGGGGTCCATCGCGCCACGGCCACCGCCACGCTTCGAGCCGTGAGCTCGACCGCGGTGGCAACCCCGTCCGCGCCTGGGACACGCGTGTGAAGCGCCGCCGCGTAGTCGTCGCCGAAACGCTCGCGGCCCGTGCTCTTGGGTGGGGAGGCGGCGAAGAAGTCATCGCCGAGGAGCTCCGCGAGCACTTCCTCGTGCGGCCGGCCCTGCGCGGCGATCAGGCCATCGCGGTCGTAGGAGCACCGCGCGTCCACCAAACGTGCCACTCCGTCGAGGACGGCAACGCCCGGCCCGGTGTCGAACGCCAGCACGCCGGTCTCCTGCGCCCGGCGCGGCACGTAGGTGAGGTTGGCCATCCCGCCGAGGTTGAGCAGCACGCGCGGCGCGTCGGGCGAGGCGAACAGCAGGAGGTCCGCCATCGGCACGAGCGGCGCGCCCTGCCCGCCCGCGGCGACGTCGCGAGCGCGGAAGCCGCTCACCACACGCACACCGAACCGTTCGGCCAGCACGGCGGGCTCGCCCAGCTGCCAGGTGACCGTCGGGGGCTCGTGCCAGATGGTTTGGCCGTGGAAGGCGATCAAGTCGAGATCCGACGCCGGCACCGCCGCCTGCGCCAGCAGCGCCTCGACCGCCTGTGCGGCCCACTCGGCGATGCGCACGTGCAGGCGCGCCAAGGATGGGGCGTCACCGCCCGCGAGTGCGCGACGCAGTTCGCCGCGCTCGTCGTCGGAGTAGGGCCGGGTGACGAAGTCGAGCAGCTCAGCGCGGGTGGGACCGGTGAGCCGAACGAGGGCGGCGTCCATTCCGTCGAGCGAGGTGCCCGACATCAAGCCCACGGCGAGCGTCGGGCGCTCTGTCACGTCTGACGCACCGGCGGCGGGTCGCCGACGATGGGGCGGAGGCGCCCGTCATGCTCGGCGAGCAGGCGCTCCGCCTCCTCGCGGCCGACCGCGCGCCGCGCCATCACGATCGCCGTCTTGACGCTCCCGCCGGCCGCCTCGAGCACTGCGCGCGACGCGTCACGGCCGAGCCCGGTGGTTTCCATCAGGATGCGCTGACTCCGGTCGGCCAGCTTGTCGTTCCAGGCGCGCAGGTCGACCATCAGGTTCCCGTAGGTCTTCCCCAGCCGGATCATCGCGCCGGTCGTGAGGGTGTTGAGCACCAGCTTGGTGGCCGTGCCGCTCTTCATCCGCGTCGAGCCGGTGACCACCTCGGGGCCCACCGGCACGCCGATGCAGACGTCGCAGGTCTCGCGCAGCAATCGTGACGGCTCGGACATGGAGACCAGCACGGTGCGAGCGCCGAGGGTCTGCGCTCGGGAGAGCGCCGCGCGCACATACGGCGTCGTCCCGCTCGCGGCGATACCGACCACGATGTCGTTGGGCCCGACCCGCCGAGCGTCCATCTCGCCGAGCCCGGCGTTGACGTCGTCCTCTGCGCCCTCGATCGACTTCACCAGCGCGGGCAGGCCGCCCGCGATGATTCCCACCACCATCTCCGGCGGGGTTCCGAACGTGGGCAGGCACTCGGCCGCGTCCAGCACGCCGAGCCTGCCGCTGGTGCCGGCGCCCACGTAGAGCAGCCGCCCGCCGGCCCGGAACGCGGCCTCGATCAGATCGATGGCGCGGGCGATCTCCTCCCGCGCGCCGGCGACGGCCGCCGGAACGGTGGCGTCCTCGGCCCCGATGAGATCGACGATCTCAAGCGCGGAGGCGGTATCGATGGTGGAGCTGCGGGGGTTGCGCCGTTCGGTCAGGCGCGGGTCGAGGTAGTCGTCAGGCACGGCTAAATTAGATCCCGTGGGTCGCCCGGGGCAACCTCCCGGACGGCGGTCCATCTCCGACTCCGAGGTGTCCGTGCGACTGCATCGCATCGTCCTTCCGCTCGCCCTGCTCGCCGCCACCGCGTGTGGCCCCAGAGCGACTATCCCCACCCCGGCTCCCGCGGCGGGCGCGGCGCCCGAATGGGAGTTGGCGGGCCGCGCGCGGATCACCGAGGGAGCGCGCGCGATGGTCGTGTCGGGAAGCGGCATCTCGAGCGACGTCGGTCGCGAGATCCTGCGGCAGGGCGGGAACGCGGTGGACGCGGCCGTGGCTGTCGGTTTCGCGCTGGCCGTGGTCCATCCCGAGGCCGGGAACATCGGCGGCGGCGGGTTCATGGTGATCCGGCTGGCGGATGGCACGGTGCAGACGCTCGACTATCGCGAGACCGCCCCGGCACGAGCCACCCCGGACATGTACCTGGACCAGCACGGCGAGCCAACTGAACGGAGCGTCACCGGCCACCTCGCCGCGGGCGTGCCGGGCGCCGTGGCCGGGCTGACCGCGGCCCACCGGCGCTACGGGCGGCTGCCGTTCACGACGGTCATCGAACCGGCAATCCGCCTAGCGCACGATGGCTTCCTGGTGGACGAGTACCGGAGCCGGTCGATCGCCGGCGACAGCGCTCGGCTGGTCGGCTTCCCCGCCTCCCGCGCGAGCTTTCTGCCCGACGGGACGCCGCCGGTGGCCGGCACCGTGCTCCGCCAGCCCGATCTGGCCGCGACGCTGTCGGCGATCCGCGACGCCGGCGCCGACGGCTTCTACCGCGGGCGGGTGGCGGACCTGATCGTGGCGGAGATGGAGCGCGGGGGCGGCCTCATCTCCCGCGAAGACCTCGCCGGCTACCGCGCGATCTGGCGTGACCCGATCACCATCAGCTACCGGGATTACACGATCTATTCGATGCCGCCCGCGTCGTCGGGCGGCGTCACCATGGGAGAGATCCTCAACATCCTGGAGGGCTACGATCCGCTCCCGCCGTTCGGCTCGCCTGCGCTCGTCCACCTCGAGGCGGAAGCGATGCGCCGCGCCTTCACCGACCGCAACACCTATCTTGGCGATCCGGCGTTCGTCGATAACCCCACCGGCCGCCTGCTGTCCAAGTCGTACGCCGCCGCCCTGCGGCAGGGCATCGGCCGTCGGGCCACGCCCACACCGGCGTTCGTGCCCGGTCCGCACACCGGCTCCTCCACCACGCACTACTCGGTGGTGGACCAGGAAGGGAACGCGGTGAGCTGCACGACGACGCTCAACGACCTCTACGGGAGCGCGGTGACGGTGGCCGGCGCGGGCTTTCTGCTCAATGACGAGATGGATGACTTCGCCACGGCACCGGGAAGGCCGAACATCTATGGCCTGGTACAGGGCGAGGCGAACGCGATCGCGCCGGGGAAGCGCATGCTCTCCTCGATGACGCCGAGCATCGTGCTGGATCCCGAGGGCCGCCTGATGCTGCTGGTGGGGACACCGGGCGGGCCGCGCATCATCACGATGGTCTACCACGTCATCTCCAACGTCATCGACCATCATATGCCGCTGCCTGAAGCGGTGGTCGCGCCCCGGATGCACCACCAGGGCCTGCCGGACACGCTCCAGGTCGAGCGGGGCGGCTTCCCGCCGGCCACGCTCGACAGCCTTCATGCCCTGGGCCATGCCATCGGCATCGGTGGCTACTGGGGCGACGTCGAGGCGATCATCCGGACCCCGGCCGGGTGGCAGGGAGTGAGCGATCCGAGGCGGGGGGGAG